>NZ_AP023439.1:1920143-2233524 GCF_014701095.1 Streptomyces tuirus
GTTCTCGGCCGCGCGGGAGATGCCGAAGTCGATGACGCGCGGGCCGTCCTCGGCCATCAGGACGTTCGCGGGCTTGAGGTCCCGGTGCACCACCCCCGCCCGGTGGATCTCCCGCAAGGCCTCCACCAGCCCGAGCGCCAGTCGGCGCAGCGCGGTGCCTTTCAGCGGGCCCTGGTCGCGGATCAGGGCGGCGAGGGAGGGGCCAGGCACGTACTGGGTCGCCATCCAGGGCCGTACCGCCTCCGGGTCAGCGTCCAGGACCGGCGCGGTGAAGGCGCCGCTCACCTTGCGGACGGACTCGATCTCCTGCCGGAAACGAGCGCGGAAGACGGCGTCCTCCGCGTACTGGGCGTGCACCACCTTGACGGCGACCTCGCGCCCCGAACGGGCCCGGCCGCGGTAGACGATCCCCATGCCTCCGGAGCCGAGCCGGCCGACCAGTTTGTACCCGCCGACCGACTTCGGGTCGTCCTTCTGCAGCGGCACGCCCGGATCCTCTCCCCCGCCATGCAGTCCGGGGTCAGGATACGTAACGGTGACACGGCGGCGGCCGGGTCCCGAACCGTGCTTTCCGGTTCGGGACCCGGCCGCCGAAAGGGCTCGCCGTACGGGCTCGGCGAGGAGCCCGCGATCAGACGGAGGCGGGCTCCGGCTCGTCCGATGCCGGCGTCGCGTCGGGCCGGCCCCCGGTCTTCTCCGCCCGCTTCGCCGCGCGCTTCTTCGCCCGGCGCTCCTTGCGGAGCTCGACCATCGCGTACAGCGTCGGGACGAGCAGCAGGGTGAGGAGCGTCGACGTCACCAGGCCGCCGATCACGACCACGGCCAGCGGCTGGGCGATGAAGCCGCCCTCGCCGGTGATGCCGAGGGCCATCGGCAGCAGGGCGAAGATCGTCGCCAGGGCGGTCATGAGGATCGGGCGCAACCGGTGCCGGCCGCCCTCGATCACGGCCTCGACGACGCTGTGGCCCTGCTTGCGGTACTGGTTGATCAGGTCGATCAGCACGATCGCGTTCGTCACCACGATGCCGATCAGCATCAGCATGCCGATCATGGCCGGGACGCCCATCGGGGTGCCGGTGGCGATCAGCAGGCCGATCGCGCCGGTGGCGGCGAACGGGATGGAGACCAGCAGGATCAGCGGCTGGACCAGCGACCGGAAGGTGCCGACCAGCAGCATGAAGACGATCGCGATGGCCGCAAGCATCGCCAGGCCCAGGTTGGCGAACGCCTCGTCCTGGTCCTCGGAGACACCGCCGATCGACGCCGTGGCGCCGTCCGGGAGCTTCAGCGCGCTGATCTTCGACTGGAGCTGGGTGCTGACCGCGCCGGTGTTGTCGCCGGCCGGCTTCGCGGTGATGGTGGCCGCGCGCTGGCCGTCGATGCGGGTCATGGAGACCGGACCGTCGACGAGCTCGACGGTGGCGATGTCGCCGAGCTTCACCGCTCCGCCCAGACGCAGGTCCTTCAGCTGCTTCAGGGTCGTGGCGGGCTCGGCCGAGCGGATGACGACATCGCGCTCGGTGTCGTCCAGGACCGCCTTGGCCGCGGGGGTGCCGCGGACGGCCTGGGCGACGGCGCCGCCGAGGGTCTGGTCGTCGAAGCCGGCCGCGGCCGCCTTGCCGTTGGCCTTCACCGAGATGCGCGGCACGCTCTGCGACAGGTCGCTGGTGACGTCCGTGACGTCGTCGAGCGAGGCGACCGTCTTGCGGACCTCCTCGGACGCCGTACGCAGCACCTCGGCGTCGGCGGCCTTCACCACGACACTGAGGTCCTGGGCGCCGAACCCGTCACCGGCGGTGATGGTCGTCGTGCCGATGCCCTTCAGCCCGGCCAGGCCCTTCTCGATGCCGTCCTGGACGTCCTCGGCCGACGCCGAGTCCTCCAGCATCACCTGGTACGAGGCCTGGTTGGTGTCCGTGCCGCCGCCGAAGGCCGCCATGAAGCCGGACGAGCCGATGGTGACCTGGTAGTCCTTCACGCCCTCGGTGCCGGCGAGCAGCCGCTCGACCTTCTTCGCCTGGGCGTCCGTCGCCGCCAGGCTGGCGCCGGGCTTCAGCTCCTGCTTGACGGTGAGGACCTCGACCTCGCCCTGGTCGAAGAAGTTCGTCTTCAGCAGCGGCGCCATGCCGAACGTGCCGACCAGCACGACGGTCGCGAGGGCCACGCTGGTGAGGCGGCGGCGGGTCGCGAACCGCAGGACCGGGACGTACATGCGCTGGAGGCGGCTCTTCGCCTCCTTCTCCTCGGCGATCCGGCGGGCCTCGGCCGCGTCCTCGGGGGTGCCCTTCGGCGGGCGCAGGAACCAGTACGACAGGACCGGCACGACCGTCAGGGAGACCAGGAGCGACGCCAGCAGCGCGGCCGTCACGGTCAGGCTGAACGAGCCGAACAGCTCGCCCACCATGCCGCCGACCAGGCCGATCGGCAGGAACACCGCGACCGTGGTGAGCGTCGAGGACGTCACCGCGCCCGCGACCTCACGGACGGCCTGGAGGATCGCCGAGTGGCGCTCCTCGCCGTAGCCGAGGTGGCGCTTGATGTTCTCCAGGACCACGATCGAGTCGTCGACGACCCGGCCGATGGCGATGGTCAGGGCGCCCAGGGTGAGGACGTTCAGCGACAGGTCGCGGGTCCACAGCACGATCAGGGCGAGGACCACGGACAGCGGGATCGACACCGCGGTCACGAGGGTCGAGCGGATCGAGGCCAGGAAGACCAGGATCACCAGGACGGCGAAGAGCAGACCGAGCGCGCCCTCGGTGGTCAGGCCCTTGATGGACTTGGAGACCGCCGGGCCCTGGTCGCTGACGACCGTGAGGGTGGCGCCCGAGCCGAGGTCCTCGCGCAGGTCCGGGAGCTTGTCCTGGACGGCGTCGGAGATGGCGACCGCGCTGCCGTCGCGGTCCATGGTGACGGCGACGGCGAGGCTGGGCCTGCCGTCGGTACGGGTGATGGAGTCGGCCGGTGCCTCCTGCTGCTTCACCGTGGCGACGTCGCCGAGGCGCACCGGCTTGCCCTTGCCGGGCTCGCCCGTGACCCTCAGGTCCTGGATCTGCTTCAGCGAGGTGAGACCGCCGCCGACCTGGACGGTGCGGTTGGCGCCCCCCTCGTCGAAGGAGCCGGCCGGCACGGTCGCGCCGCCCGCCTTGAGCGCCTGGGAGACGGACAGCGAGGTCAGACCGGCCTTGGCGAGCTTCGCGTCGTCGGGCGTGACGGTGACCTGGAGGTCGCGCACACCGTCGACGGTGACCTGGCCGACGCCGTCGATGCTCTTCAGGTCCGGCACGACGGTCTTGTCGAGCTGGTCGGCCAGGGCCTGCTGGTCCCGGCCGGAGGTGACGGCGAGGACGACGGTGGGAATGTCGTCGGTGGAACCGGCGACGACCTGCGGGTCGACGTCGTCCGGGAGCTGGACGCGGGCCCGGTTGACGGCCTGCTGGACGTCGGCGACCAGCTGCTCGGTGTTGTTGCCGTAGTCGAAGGACGCCATGATGACGGCGTTGCCCTCGCTGGCGGTGGAGGTGACGCCGCTGATGCCGTCGACGGCTTCGAGGGTGTCCTCGATGGGTTCGACGACCTGCTTCTCGACCACGTCCGGGGACGCGCCCTGGTAGGGCGCCAGCACGGACACCATGGGCAGTTCGATGGTGGGCAGCAGCTGCTGCTTGAGCTGGGGTATCGCGATCGCCCCGAAGACGAGCGCGATGATCGACATCAGCCCGATCAAGGCCCGTTGCGCGAGGCTGAACCTGGACAGCCAGGACATGGGTGAGGATCTCTCTTCTGTTTAGCGGCAGAAGCGGCAGCGGACGCGCAGATGAGCGCCCGCCCCTACACCCTGAGCCATGCGGGAACCCGGTTTCGTAGCCCCCAGGTCCAAATCCTTATGCGGCGCATACTCCGCCCGCAGTACACCCGGGTCGGGCTCACTCCACCCTTGGACGGACCAGACCGGATTCGTACGCGGTGACGACGAGCTGGGCGCGGTCCCGGGCGCCGAGCTTGGCCATGGCCCGGTTGACGTGCGTCTTCACCGTCAGCGGGCTGACTTCGAGGCGCTCGGCGATCTCGTCGTTGGAGTGTCCGCCGGCGACCAGGACCAGCACCTCGCGCTCCCGGACGGTGAGCGAGTCGAGCCGTTCGCCGCGGGCCGGGTCGCGGTCGCCGTCGGCCGGGTCGTCCGTGGCGAGGAACCGGGCGATCAGGCCCGTGGTGGCCGCCGGGGAGAGCAGGGCCTGCCCGCCGGCCGCGATCCGGATGGCGTTCAGCAGTTCCTCGGGCTCGGAGCCCTTGCCGAGGAAGCCGGAGGCGCCCGCCCGCAGCGACTGCACGACGTAGTCGTCGACCTCGAACGTCGTCAGGATGACCACCCGGACGTCCGCGAGGCCGGGGTCGGCGCTGATCATGCGGGTCGCGGCGAGGCCGTCGGTGCCGGGCATACGGATGTCCATGAGCACGACGTCGGCGTGCTGCTCCTTCGTCAGCCGGACCGCTTCCGCGCCGTCGGAGGCCTCGCCGACCACCTCCATGTCGGGCTCGGAGTCGACGAGCACGCGAAAGGCGCTGCGCAGCAGCGCCTGGTCGTCGGCGAGCAGGACACGGATGGTCATGCGGGGTCCTCCCCGGTCGGTGTGCGGTTCTTGAGCGGCAGGATCGCATGGACGCGGAAACCGCCGCCGTAGCGGGGACCGGTGGTGAGGGTGCCGCGCAGGGCGCTGACGCGCTCGCGCATGCCGAGCAGCCCGTGGCCGCCGCCGTCGTCCTGGGTCTCGTTCTCGCCGCTGCCGTCGTCGAGCACGGTGATCTCGATGTTCGGCCCGACGCGTACGACGCTGACCTCGGCCTTGGCCTGGTACCCGGCGTGCTTCTGCACGTTCGTGAGGGCCTCCTGGATGATCCGGTAGGCGGCCAGGTCGACGGCGGCGGGGAGGGTGGTGCCCTGATCGGCTCGGGCGACCTCGACGTGCAGTCCTGCGCTGCGGAACGTGCCGGCGAGTTCGTCGAGGCGGTCCAGGCCCGGGGCGGGTTCGGTGGGGGCCTCGGGGTCGCCGGACTGCCGGAGCAGGCCGACGGTGGCGCGGAGTTCGTTGAGCGCGGAGCGGCTGGCCTCGCGGACGTGCGCGAGGGCTTCCTTGGCCTGGTCGGGCCGCTTGTCCATGACATGGGCGGCGACCCCGGCCTGCACGTTGACCAGGGCGATGTGGTGGGCGACCACGTCGTGCAGGTCCCGGGCGATGCGCAGGCGTTCCTCGGCGACCCGGCGGCGGGCCTCCTCCTCGCGGGTGCGCTCGGCCCGTTCCGCGCGTTCGCGGATGGCCTGGACGAAGGCGCGGCGGCTGCGGACGGCGTCACCGGCGGTGGCGCCGATACCGGTCCAGGCGAAGATGCCGAGGTTCTCCTGGGCGTACCAGGGCAGCGGTCCGGCGGCCATGGCGGCGCCGGTCAGCACGGTCATCGTGAGCAGGCCGACCCGCCAGGTGGTGGGGCGGTCGGTGGTGGAGGCGACGGTGTAGAGGGCGATCACCGCGGACATCGCGACGGGGGCGCGGGGGTCGCCGGTGACGGACTCGATGACGGACAGCGTGCCCGTGACGGCGAGAACCGCCATGGGGGCACGGCGGCGGAAGACCAGGGCCGCGGCGCCGAGGGTCATGAGGAGGAGGCTGAGCGGGTCGGGGGTGCGCAGGACCCAGTTGACGCTGTCCCGGTGCCGGGGTTCCACGAAGGAGCCGGCGACCATGCAGACCAGGACGGCGAGGGCGAGGACGGCGTCCAGAGCCAGGGGGTGCGCCTTGGCCTGGTGCTTGGCCCGCGCGAGGGTGCTCACGGGGGTTTACGGTAGCCGGGCCGGTGCCCGGCGTCCGGGTTGAGCTCGGGTGGGCCCGCAACCCGGCGGCGCGGGGTGCCGCCCGCGCCCACCCGCCCCCGGCGGCACGACTGCCCGCGGACCACTAACCCGGGATCAAGCCGTCGTCGCTGAGGAGCTCCCGGACTTCCTCCAGCGTCGCGTCCGGGGACGGCAGGATCAGTTCCGACGGTTCCAGGGAGTCGTCCGGGAGGGGGTCGCCCAGGTCGCGGACCCTGGTCAGGAGGGCCTGGAGGGTGCGGCGGAAGGCGGGGCCGTCGCCGTTCTCCATTTCCGCCAGGAGTTCGTCGTCCAGCTTGTTCAGCTCGGCGAGGTGGCCGTCGGCCAGACTCACCTGGCCCTCCCCCATGATCCGTACGATCATGTCGCCCTCCTAGGCGTGGACCCCTACTGCTTGTCGAAGCGCGGAGTGTCCTGCGGCTGCTGCTGGCTCTGCTGCCCGTTCGAGCCGCCTTCGATGGCCTGCTGCCCACTGCTCGGACCACCGGCCAGTTCGGCCTTCATGCGCTGCAGTTCCAGCTCTACATCCGTACCACCGGAGAGCCGGTCCAGCTCGGCCTGGATGTCGTCCTTGTGCATGCCGGACTGGTCGTCGAGGGCGCCGGAGGCGAGCAGCTCGTCGATCGCGCCGGCCCTGGCCTGGAGCTGGGCCGTCTTGTCCTCGGCGCGCTGGATCGCCAGGCCGACGTCCCCCATCTCCTCGGAGATGCCGGAGAAGGCCTCGCCGATGCGGGTCTGCGCCTGGGCCGCCGTGTACGTGGCCTTGATCGTCTCCTTCTTCGTGCGGAAGGCGTCGACCTTGGCCTGGAGCCGCTGGGCCGCGAGGGTGAGCTTCTCCTCCTCGCCCTGGAGCGTCGCGTGCTGGGTCTCCAGGTCGGTCACCTGCTGCTGGAGGGCGGCGCGGCGGGAGAGCGCTTCCCGGGCCAGGTCCTCGCGGCCCAGCGCGAGCGCCTTGCGGCCCTGGTCCTCGAGCTTGCCGGACTGCGACTGGAGCTGGTTCAGCTGGAGTTCCAGGCGCTTGCGGCTGGTCGCCACGTCGGCGACGCCGCGGCGGACCTTCTGGAGCAGCTCGAGCTGCTTCTGGTACGAGTAATCAAGGGTCTCGCGCGGGTCCTCGGCCCGGTCAAGGGCCTTGTTCGCCTTCGCGCGGAAGATCATCCCCATACGCTTCATGACACCGCTCATGGGCTTCGCGCGCCCCCTTCTGACCGACTCCGGCAGCTGCTCCTGCGACAGAACCCACAGTACGGGCCCTGCATCCATTACCGCACTGTTCGGGGACGGATGCGCTCATCCCCAAGGACGACTGCGTGCGCTCCCGCTCCGGCGTAGGGAGTAGGTGGTCCCCGGGGTCACCGGAGCCGTCCCCCCGGGAAACATCCGGAGGCGTACGCAACGTCCCCTCTGTCCCCTTACTGACGACTGGTGTTGCCGGATCGTTCCCCACGGGGCTGGGGTCCATGCCCGGAAGCCCTTACCCTTGGGTTTTGTGTTCCGTAGCCGTGCGAAGGATGAGAAGGCCCAGGACGCCGACAAGGCGCCGGTGAACTTCTCCAAGCAGCCCCGCGACCCCCAGGCCCCCAAGGGCCGCCCCACGCCGAAGCGCAGTCAGGCCCAGAGCCAGCGCCGCAGCGTGGCCAACACGTCGATGACGCGCAAGGAGGCCGCCAAGCGACAGCGCGAGGAGCGCCGTACCGCGATGGAACGGCAGCGCCAGGCGCTGGCGAGCGGCGACGAGCGCTACCTGCCCGCGCGCGACAAGGGACCGGTCCGCCGGTTCGCGCGCGACTTCGTCGACTCCCGCTTCAACATCGCGGAGTTCTTCCTGCCGATGGCCGTGGTCATCCTCGTGCTGAGCATGGTGCGGGTGGGCGCTCTGCAGAACATCGCGCTGCTGCTGTGGCTCGTGGTGATCGTGCTGATCGTGCTCGACTCGTTCGTCACGTCCTTCCGTCTGAAGAAGCAGCTGAACGAGCGCTTCCCGGGTGAGAACAAGCGCGGCGCCGTCGCCTACGCCCTGATGCGCTCCCTCCAGATGCGCCGGCTCCGGCTGCCGAAGCCGCAGGTCAAGCGCGGAGAGCGGCCCTGACCACGACGCCGTTCTCCGGGGGTGCGGCGGATGCCTGGCTGGACAGGCTGGGCGGGCTGCGCGATGTCGTCCGGCAGGAGCTGGTGGCCCGCCAGCTGGACGAGCAGATAGTGGGCCGGTTCCCGGTCGGCAAGCGCCTGCGGGTGCTGGACGTGGGGATGGGCCAGGGCACCCGGGCGCTGCGGCTGGCCCGGGCCGGCCACCAGGTGACCGGCCTGGAGCAGGACACGACGATGGTCGCCGTGGCCCGGGAGTCCCTCGCCGGGGAACCGGAGGGCATCCGGGAGCGGATGCGGATCATCGAGGGCGACGGCCGCGACACCGGCGTGCACTTCCTGCCGGGCAGTTTCGACGTGGTGCTGTGCCACGGCGTCCTCATGTACGTCGAGGAGCCCGACCCGCTGCTGGCGGGCCTCGCCCGGATGCTCGCGCCGGGCGGGCTGCTGTCCCTGCTCGTGCGCAACGGGGACGCGCTCGCGATCCGGCCGGGCCTGTCCGGTGACTGGTCCGGGGCGCTGGCCGCCTTCGACACGGTGTCCTACCGGAACCGGCTGGGGCTCGACGTGCGGGCCGACCGGCTGAAGGACCTGACGTCGACGCTCGCGGGGATCGGGGCGCCGCTGCACGCCTGGTACGGGGTGCGGGTGTTCACCGACACGGCGGCGGACGACGCCGGGGCCCCGGCCGACGTGGAGACGCTGCTCGCGGTGGAGGAGAGGGCCGGGCGGACCGATCCGTACCGCGGGGTGGCCGCGCTGCTGCACCTGTGCGGCGTGCGGGGCTGACTCCCGGAAGAGGGGTGTGGGCGGGGGCCGCCGGCCCCCGCCCGTCCGGCTTACGCCTCGGCCGCGTGCAGGCTCATCGGCCCGTAGATCTCCGTGACGTCCTCGAACAGCCGCACCTGGTCGGCGCCGCCCTCCTGGAGGGCCTTCCAGTGCTCGCCGATCCAGGACTCGGCGTCCCCCTGGGTGGGGAACTCCTCCGGCGGCACCGCGGGCTGGACCTCCGTCCCGTCGGTCTTCTCGAACCGCCACGTCCATGCCGCCATGTACGCCTCCCATGTGTGTGAGCACACTGCACAGCGAAAAGCCGGATCTTGGTCCGGCCCCTCTGAGAGCGTAAGCGCTCCGCCGGGTTGGGCGTTACGGGGCTTGCGGGGGTGTGGGGCATCGGCTGGGTGCGGGTCGTGGGGGTTGCTCGCGCCCGCGCGGCGGAGCCGCATATCGACACGGCCCGCGCCCCCAAGGGGGCGTCCCCATCACGCGTTACTCGTTGCGGCGGGTGAGAATCGGGGCGTGGAACTCACTCTGCTCGGTACTGGCGCGCCCACCGGACTCCCCCGCCCCGACTGTCCCTGTGCCGCCTGTGCGGCCGCTCTCGGGCCGGACGCGCGGGCGGCCACCGCGTTGCTGCTGGACGGGGCGCTGCTGCTCGACCTGACGCCGGGCGCGGCGTTCGCGGCGGCGCGGGCGGGCCGTTCCCTGACCGGTGTACAGCAGGTGCTGTTGTCGCATCCGCACAACGGGCCGGCGGTCGAGGTGCCCGCCGGACTGCCGCAGCCCGGACGGGTGCCGGACGGGCGGGAGTTGACGCTGCTGACGGGGCACCGGGTACGGGCGGTGGCGCTGGACGCGCCGGGCACGGGGTACGCGGTGACCGGGCCGGAGGGGCAGCGGCTGCTGTATCTGCCGCCGGGCGGGGCGCCCGCGGGTCTCGCGGAGCCGGCCGAGGCGTACGACATGGTGCTCGCCGATGTCGTGGGGCGGCCTGACGCGCTGGCGAAGCTGCGGGCGGTGGGGGCGATCGGGCCGACGACCGACGTGCTCGCCGTCCATCTGGACCACGACGTGCCGCCCGGCCCCGAGCTGCGGCGGCGGCTCGCGGCGGCCGGGGCGCGGGCCGTGCCGGACGGGGTGACGCTGGCGGTGGGGGCGTACGAGGACGTGCCGGACGTGCCGCGGCGGACGCTGGTGCTGGGCGGGGCCCGGTCGGGCAAGTCGGTGGAGGCCGAGCGGAGGCTGGAGGCCTTTCCGGACGTGCTGTACGTGGCGACGGGCGGGTCGCGCAACGGGGACACGGAGTGGTCCTCGCGGGTGGCGGCGCACCGGGAGCGGCGGCCGGGCTCGTGGCAGACGGTCGAGACCTGCGACCTGGTGCCGCTGCTGCTGGAGGAGGGGCCGCCGCTGCTGGTCGACTGTCTGTCGCTGTGGCTGACGGACGCGATGGACTCCGTCGGGGCGTGGGACGACGCGGTGTGGGCGGAGCGGGGCGAGAAGGCCCTGCGGGAGCGGGTGCGGGAGCTCACCGAGGCGGTGCGGGTCACCCGGCGGACGGTGGTCGCCGTGTCGAACGAGGTGGGGTCGGGGATCGTGCCGTCGACGGCGTCGGGGCGGCGGTATCGCGATGAACTCGGGCGGCTGAACGCGGGGTTCGCGGCCGAGTGTGAGCATGTGCTGCTGGTGGTGGCGGGGCAGGCGGTGGTGCTGCGGGGCTGACCGGGGCCCCGCGGCCTCCCTCCTCCCCGCCCGGCCTACGCGGCTGTGCGGGCGATCACCCGGTAGGTGTTCGCGAAGCGTGTGCGGCGGGCCACCGGGGCGATGAGGTGGTCGGCCAGCGCCGCCACGGCGACCAGGGGGACGCCCGCGCGGAGCAGGGCCGCGCGGGTGTGCCGCCGGACGGGGGGCGGGGGGATGGCCCGCCAGGGGGTGTCCGGGGCCGGCAGGGCGTGGGACAGGGCCAGGGACGTGGCGCCCGCGAGGTCGTGGGGGATGTGGACCGGGCGGTGGTCGAGCGTCAGGATCGTGCAGCCGGCCGACTCCAGTTCCGCGCGGACGTTCTGCGGGGGCAACAGGTGGAGGTGGCGCGGCTGGTCGTAGGGGAGCCACCAGCGGCCCAGCAGGGCGGCGAAGACGCTGCGGGGGCTCAGGGTCTCGATGAGCAGGTGGCCGCCCGGGCGAAGGACGGAGAGGGCGGCCCGGAGTTCCGCCCGGGGGTCGGGCGTGCCCTCCAGGTGGTGGAGCATGCTGACCACGTCGTAGCGGGCGCGTAGCGGGGCGGCGATCCGCGGGTCCGTCAGACGGCCGACGTGGGCCTCCTCGACGCGGTCGGCGGTGCGGGCGCGGACCACGCGCGGGGTGGGGTCCAGGCCGTCGAAGGCGGTGTAGGGGAAGAACTGCCGGGCCGTGGCCGGGAAGCGGGCGTGGCCCGTGCCGACGTCGAGCCAGCTCTCCGGCTCTCCGCAGCGCAGCATCGCGCGGGCGGCCGAGCGGTGCCGGCGCGGGCTGCCGCGCAGGGCGAGGAGGCCGTCGCTCGCCGGATCCCTGGGCGCCCCGCGCGCGGTCCGGTGGTACAGGGCCAGGCCCTCCACGGTGAGGCGGGGGTTCTGGAAGGTGTGGCCGCACTCCTGGCACGCGTCGACGGTGAAGCTGCCCGGCTTGTACTGCCGCAGGTCACCGGTGCGCAGCCGGTTCCGCAGCCGGTCGGAGCCGCACCAGGGACAGTCCTCCCGGCGCGGTTCGTGGACCCGTGTGGTCGCTTGGGGGACGGGGGGTGCTGAGGGGGCGGGATGTGCGGGCATGGGCGGCTCCCGGGCGCGACGGCGTTCGGCGGCGGCGTAGGGCGAGGGCGTACGGCGGGGACGTCGCACCGACCACGTACGACAATCCGCTGCAAAACGGAACGTATGGGATGCCGATCTAGGGTGCAACGATGTCGCCGTGACGGAGTGGTGATGTGGCGCCGTTCTGTTCGACCGGGGCCGGTACTGTTCGGCGAATGAGCTCGCTTAATCTCGACGACTTCACCGATCTGATCGAGCGTCCGGACGGCGGGATCCGCCGTGACGCCGAGGCACGCCGGGAGCGACAGATCGTGCCGCCCGGATCGCTGGGCCGCCTCGACGAACTGGGTGAGTGGCTCGCGGCGGCGCAGTCCGCCGTACCGGTCCGGCCGGTCGAACAGCCGCGGGTGGTGCTCTTCGCCGGTGACCACGGCATCGCCGAGCTGGGCGTCTCGGCCCGGCCGGCGGGCAGTGCCGGGGAGTTGGTGCGCGAGGTGCTGGAGGGCGGCCGGCCCGTGTCGGTGCTGGCACGGCGGCTGGGCGTGCCGGTGCGGATCGTCGACATGGCCCTGGACTGCGACCCCGAGGGCCTGCCGGAGGACGTCGTACGGCACCGGGTGCGGCGCGGCAGCGGGCGGATCGACGTCGAGGACGCGCTGACCCTGGAGGAGGCGGAGGCGGCGTTCCGGGCCGGGGTCGCGGTGGCCGACGAGGAGGCCGACTCCGGTACGGATCTGGTGGTGCTCGGCGATGTGAGCGTCGGCGGGACCACGGTCGCGGGCGTGCTGGTCGCGGCGTTGTGCGGGGTCGACGCGTCGGTCGTCACCGGGCGCGGCGGGCTGGCGATCGACGACCTGGCGTGGATGCGCAAGTGCGCGGCGATCCGGGACGCGCTGCGCCGGGCCCGGCCGGTGCTCGGTGACCAGTTGCGGCTGCTGGCGACGGTGGGCGGGGCCGATGTCGCCGCGATGACGGGCTTCCTGCTGCAGAGCGCGGTGCGCAAGCTGCCGGTGGTGCTCGACGGGGTCGTGACGGCCGCGTGCGCGCTGGTCGGGCAGCGGATCGCGTTCCGGGCGCCGGACTGGTGGCTGGCCGCGCACGACAGCGGCGAGCCCGGGCAGGCCAAGGCGCTGGACCGGATGGCCCTGGAGCCGCTGCTCACCCACGGGGTGACCGTCGGGGAGGGCGCGGGCGGTCTGCTGGCGCTGCCGCTCGTGCAGGCCGCCGCTGCGCTGGCCGCCGAGCTGCCCGAGAAGCCGAAGGAGTCCGAGGGGCCCGATATGACCGAGGAGCCGGCCGGGCCGCAGGGGTCCGGGGAGCCCGCCGGACAGTAGAGGCGCCGAGATCCAGGTCACGCACGCCTGGCTCAACTTCGTCCCGTTCCGGTCGGTCTTGGAACGTGGTGTCGGTTTGACTGAGTCGCGGACACCCGCAGACGTACCCACGCACCGACGAGGACGACCGCCGGATGACCACGCTCGCCCGCTGGGCCCGCGCAGAATGGGGTGCGCTGTACGCCGCGGTGCGCGGGCCGCTGGCCGCGCGGCGGTGGCGGGCGGTGCCGATGGCGGTCACGGCCGTGTGTCTCACGGCCGTGCTGCACGTCGTGCACCACCAGTCGTGGGGTTACCGGTTCGTGCAGGACATCGGCGCCGTGCGGGCCGAGGACCCGTTGTGGCCGGCCCTGCTGCGGACGCCGCTGTCGCTGTTCGTGCCCGCGCTGGATCTGCCGGTGTGGGGCGCGCTGGTGCAGATCCTGCTGGTGTTCGGCATCGCCGAGCTGTGCCTGGGCCGGTGGCGGACGCTGGCCGTCGCCTACGTCGCGACGCTCGCGGGGACGCTGTACGCGCGCCTGGGCATCCGGCTCGGCCCGGACTCCCCCCTCGGTCTGCCCGCCTCGGACGCCTGGGTCGTGGACACCGGGCCGTCGGCGGCCGTGGTGGGCCTGGCCGTCTTCCTCGGCTGGCGGTACCGGGCGTACGTGACGGCCTCGCTGGTGATCGTGGCGATGGTGGCCGAGGTCGCGCTGAAGGAGAACCTCGCGGGCAAGGAGCACCTCGCGGCGATCGTGGCGGTGCTGGTGCTGTGCGCGGTGGGCGAACTGCGTCAGCGGCGTTCGAGGGACCGGGCGGGCTCGGGGTCGGGCGCGCCGCCGATCCAGTCCTGAACGGCTCGCATGGGGGTCACCCAGCGGCGGTCGTGGTGATAGGAGCGCAGGGCGGATTTGGCCCGGGCACGGGGCCGGTTGCGGTAGAAGCGTTTGGCCCACGGGGAGGTGGGCCGGGCCAGCCGTACGGCCCCGACCAGGGCGAGGAAGGGGATGATCACGCCGATGACCGCGAGACGGACCTTGCCCTTGAACAGGGCGATGAGGGCGAACGCGAAGTTCACGAGGATGTTCACGAGGACGACGGCGCGGTTCTGCTGCTGGTCGTCGTTGAGGTCGTTGACGCCCAGCGGCGAGAAGCCGATCAGGAGCAGGCCCACGAGGGAGGCGGTGAGGACGACCATCTCCACGCTCTTGCGGCCGTTCGGCGTCCAGTAGACGTCGGCGAGATGGAGGACCAGGGCGAACTCGTCCAGGACGAGACCCGCGCCGATGCCGAAGACCACCGCGGCCAGGCACGAGCCGAAGCCGTGCTGGCCGCCGGCGACCGCGCCGAAGCCGCCGACGATCGTCAGGATGACCCCGGGAACCACGTGGTGGACGTGGACGCCGCCGCTGCTGACGTTGCCGAAGGGGCCCTTGCCCGCCCGGATGAGGCGGGTGATGAGCCGGGTGATGAGGAAGGTCAGGACGAAGGCGACGAGGGCGAGGAGCAGTGGCAGCTTGCCGGGTTCGATGATGTTCCGCTCCAACCATCCCATATGTGAACTTTATCCTCGGCTGCCGTTCCCGCTCTCCTGACCGGCCGGTAGCCTGCGCCGGTGCCCACGACTTCGCCCCTCGACGGCCTCCGCTTCGCCTTCGGCACCCTCACGGTGATCCCCGTCCGGGTGACCCGGTGGGACCGGGAGGCCGCACGCGGCGGCATGCTGTGCGCCCCGCTGGCCGGTCTCGCGGTCGGCGCCGCCGCCGCCGGGCTCGGGCTGGTGCTGCTGTTCCTCGGCGCGGGCGCCCCGCTCGCCGCGGTGGCGAGCGTCGCCGTGCCGGCCGCCCTCACCCGGGGCCTGCATCTCGACGGGCTCGCGGACACCGCCGACGGGCTGGGCAGCGGCAAGCCCGCCGAGGACGCGCTGCGGATCATGAAGCAGTCGGACATCGGGCCCTTCGGGGTCATCACCCTCGTCCTCGCCCTGCTCGCGCAGGTCGCCGCGCTCGCCGAGGCCTACGACGCCTCCTGGGCCCGGGGCGCGTGCGCCGCCGTCGTCTCCGCGACCCTCGCCCGCCTCGCGCTGACCCTGGCGGCCCGGGCCGGGGTGCCGGCGGCACGGCCGGAGGGGCTGGGGGCGGCGGTCGCGGGTGCGGTGCCTCCGCGGAGGGCCGCGGTCGCCGCCGTGGCCGTCGCCGGGGCCGCCGCGGCGGCCGGTGCCCTCCTCGGGCCCTACGACATGATCCGGGCCGTGGTCGCGGTCGTCCTCTCCCTGGCCGCCGCCGAGGCCCTGCTGCGGCACTGCGTCCGGCGCTTCGGCGGCGTCACGGGGGACGTCTTCGGCGGACTGGCGGAGACGGCGGCGACCACGGCGCTGGTCGTTCTGTCACTGGGCTGAAACGATCTCCCCGTCCCCCTCCTGCCCAGGCCGCCCAGCCGCTGGCTTCCTGCCCCGACACACCATCGATCGGGGGACGTTGATGCCGAAGCTGCGCCGGGTCCTGGCCTGGTTCGTCGATTTCGCGCTGGTCGTGGCGCTGGCCTCGGCGCTCGCCGTGCTCACCTTCCACCGGGTCTCCGCGCTCGTCACGGACGTGCCCGAACTGGCCACCCGCGGCGGCTTCGACCTGCTGACCTCGCGCGGTGACGTGCTCGACGCCTCCCAGGACCTGGGGCTCTCGCTGTGGAACAAGTCGGTGGCCGGGCGCACCCTCGGCAAGGCCCTGACCGGCCTGAAGGTCACCTCGAACCTCCCGCGCAGGTTCAGGGCCGCCCGGCGGGCCGCGGTCACCACCGCGGCGGACGTCGCGCGCCGTGTACGCGGTGGCCTGTGTGCTGCTGGTGGAGGGTCAGGTCGTGCTGTCGGTGCTGGTGTGGGCCGTGGCGGTGGTGCTGTTCCTGCTGAACGCGCTGCCCGTCCTCTCCCCCGGCCGCCGGTCCCTCGCCGACCGGGTCGCGGGCACCGCGGTCACCGGGATCGGGCTCAGCACGCCCGTCGCCACACCCCTAGTTCGTACTTCTTGAGCAGTGAACTGAGCTTCAGGCGGCGCGAGTCGGCGCAGAAGCGGGCGGTGGGGAGCTCGTACTCCACGTGGAAGACGGCCTTGCCCGCGGCGATGAAGGGCTTCAGGGCCGTGCACTCGCCGTACTGGGCGCACTGCTCGTTGACCGCGAAGTCGAAGTCGCCGACCAGTTCCGGGATCTGGTCCAGGTCGTTCTTCAGGCCGACGGCCAGGCCCCGGTCGTGGGCCAGCCGGGCGACGAGGCGGTTGTAGCGCAGCTGGTCGGTGGCCGTGAGCGGGAAGCCCGTGTCGTTGCGGTAGCCGTCCATGTTGTCGGGCTCCACCGCGTCGAAGCCCTTGTCGCGGCACATGTCGATCCGCGCCGCCATGAGCGGCTCCAGGACGTCGGTGCGGCGGATGTCGAGCCAGCGCTCGCCCTTCCAGCCGTTGCCGCGGCCGAGGACGGACTTCGGAAAGTCGCCGGCGTCCGGGCGGAACTCCTCCCAGGCGCCCGTGGAGAGATAGCAGATGACCTTGCGGCCGTCGCGGTGCAGCCGGGCGACCGTGTCCTCGGAGTGGTCGAAGCCGTCGATGTCGTAGACCGGCACGTCGACGGAGGTGTCCAGACGCCCGCTGAGCTGCCACTGCCAGGCGGTGCCGGGGCGGGGCTGCCAGCGGGGGCCGGGCTTGTCGTCGGGGGTCCGGGCGCAGCCCGCGAGGAGCAGGACGAGCAGAGCGACGAGCAGGGACGGGCGTCTCACGGCGGTCTCCAGGGTGTGGGGCAGCGTGCCCCAAGGATGATCTCCGGTTCCGGGGACGGGTGGGACGTTGCCGGATCGCGACGAGTGTGACCCGGTTCACCGGTGTGAGGGATCAGAAAATGGCCATTACGCCACCGACAGGTGAACGCCCGCAGGAATGAGCGAACGGGGCCGCGCGCGTAGTCTCGTCGTCGAGTGTTCGCCGCACCGGGGAAGGCCCCGTGGATACCGGACCCTGAGGTCGGATTAGGGTCGGCTGTCGGGCCCGGTCGACCCACACCGTTCGACCACCGCAACTTCACATCGGAAGCGAGATTTCACCACCGTGACTGCTCTCACTCTCAGCACCTCCGCGGCGCCCGGCCTGCGGGCCGACGCGATCGTGATCGGTGTCGCCAAGGGTGCCAAGGGACCGGTCGTCGCACCGGGCGCCGAGGCCGTGGACAAGGCGTACGACGGCAGGCTCGCCGGCGTTCTGGAGACTCTCGGCGCCTCCGGCGGCGAGGGCGAGGTGACGAAGCTGCCGGCGCCGTCCGGCTTCAAGACACCGCTCGTCCTGGCGGTCGGACTGGGCACGGTCCCCGAGAAGGACGCCGAGTACGGCACCGAGGCCCTGCGCAAGGCCGCCGGCGTCGCCGCCCGCGCCCTGGCCGGGTCGAAGAAGGCCGCCTTCGCGCTGCCGCTGGACGACGCCGCCGACGCCGGTGCGATCGGGGAGGGCGCGCTGCTCGGCACGTACTCCTTCGACGCCTACAAGGACAACGGCAAGGACCCCAAGGCGAAGAACGGCAAGGCACCCCTCGCCGAGATCGTCCTGCTCGGCGGCAAGCCGCGCGACAAGGCGTACAAGGCCGCGGTCGAGCGTGCCGTCGCCGTGTCCGAGGAGCTCAACCGCTCCCGGGACCTGGTCAACACCCCGCCGAACGACCTGAACCCCGAGTCGTTCGCCGCGATCGCCCAGGCCGCGGCCAAGGAACACGGCATCAAGGTCCAGGTGCTCGACGAGAAGGCCCTGGCCAAGGGCGGCTACGGCGGCATCCTCGGCGTCGGCTCCGGCTCCGCGGCCGCCCCGCGCCTGGTCAAGCTGTCGTACACCTCCTCCAAGGCGAAGAAGCACCTCGCCTTCGTCGGCAAGGGCATCACCTACGACTCGGGCGGCATCTCGCTGAAGCCGGCGGGTCACAACGAGACGATGAAGTGCGACATGGCCGGTGCGGCCGCGGTGTTCGCCGCGGTCGTCGCCGCCGCGCGTCTCGGCCTGGAGGTCAATGTCACCGGCTGGCTCGCCCTGGCCGAGAACATGCCCTCCGGGTCCGCGACCCGTCCGGGTGACGTGCTGCGGATGTACAGCGGCAAGACGGTCGAGGTGCTCAACACCGACGCCGAGGGCCGGCTGGTGCTGGCCGACGCGCTGTGGGCGGCGTCGCAGGAGAAGCCGGACGCGGTCGTGGACGTGGCGACGCTGACCGGGGCGATGGTGCTGGCGCTGGGCAACCGGACGTTCGGGATCATGGGCAACGACGACGCGTTCCGTGCGGCGCTGGTCGAGGCCGCCGAGGAGGTCGGGGAGCCGGCGTGGCCGATGCCGCTGCCGGAGCACCTGCGCAAGGGGATGGACTCGGCCACGGCCGACATCGCGAACATGGGTGAGCGGATGGGCGGCGGGCTGGTCGCCGGTCTGTTCCTGCGCGAGTTCGTGGGCGAGGGGATCACCTGGGCGCACCTGGACATCGCCGGGCCGGCCTTCAACGAGGGCGGGCCGTTCGGGTACACGCCGAAGGGCGGTACGGGGACGGCTGTGCGGACGCTGGTGCGGCTGGCGGAGCTGACGGCTGCGGGTGATCTGGGCTGACCGTCGCCTGAGAGCTCGGTCTCGTCCGTTGTGTGGCGAGTGCGGGGGCGTGGGGGCTGGTCGCGCAGTTCCCCGCGCCCCTTGGGCGTTGCCCTCGCGCCCCGCGGCGGAGCCGCAGATCGGACACAGCCCCGCGCCCCTTGGGCGTTGCCCTCGCGCCCCGCGGCGGAGCCGCAGATCGGACACAGCCCCGCGCCCCTTGGGCGTTGCCCTTCAGGCGTCGAAGGCGTGGCTCATCTGAACGTGGGGCGTCTCACACCGCAGCCCGGCGTCTCCTTGTGTGCCGACAAGTGCGAAGATGGGGCTCGGCAGGACAGGGCCCCACCGAAGGGCCGAAGAACGAGCGGCCGGACACCAGCCGCCTGCCGGTCACCGAAGACCGGCTCACGGCGCACATGCATGGAGGACGTGACGTGGCGAACGACGCCAGCACCGTTTTCGACCTAGTGATCCTCGGCGGTGGCAGCGGTGGTTACGCCGCGGCGCTGCGCGGGGCGCAGCTGGGCCTGGACGTCGCCCTGATCGAGAAGGACAAGGTCGGCGGCACCTGCCTGCACCGGGGATGCATCCCCACCAAGGCCCTGCTGCACGCGGGCGAGATCGCCGACCAGGCCCGTGAGAGCGAGCAGTTCGGTGTGAAGGCCTCCTTCGAGGGCATCGACATCGCCGGGGTCCACAAGTACAAGGACGGCGTGATCGCCGGTCTGTACAAGGGCCTGCAGGGGCTCGTCGCCTCCCGGAAGGTGACGTACATCGAGGGTGAGGGCCGGCTGTCCTCCCCCACGTCCGTCGACGTGAACGGCCGCCGCGTCGAGGGCCGTCACATCCTCCTCGCGACCGGCTCCGTGCCGAAGTCGCTGCCCGGCCTGGACATCGACGGCAACCGGATCATCTCCTCCGACCACGCCCTCGTCCTGGACCGCGTGCCCAAGTCCGCGATCATCCTGGGCGGCGGTGTCATCGGCGTCGAGTTCGCCTCCGCGTGGAAGTCCTTCGGCACCGAGGTCACGATCGTCGAGGGTCTGAAGCACCTCGTCCCGGTCGAGGACGAGAACTCCTCCAAGCTGCTGGAGCGCTCCTTCCGCAAGCGCGGCATCAAGTTCAACCTGGGCACCTTCTTCCAGAAGGCCGAATACACCCAGGACGGCGTCAAGGTCACCCTCGCCGACGGCAAGGAGTTCGAGGCCGAGATCCTGCTGGTCGCCATCGGCCGCGGCCCGGTCTCCCAGGGCCTGGGCTACGAGGAGCAGGGCGTCGCCATGGACCGCGGCTACGTCCTGGTCGACGAGTACATGCGCACGAACGTGCCGACCATCTCCGCCGTCGGTGACCTCGTCCCGACCCTCCAGCTCGCGCACGTCGGCTTCGCCGAGGGCATCCTGGTGGCGGAGCGCCTGGCCGGTCTGAAGACCGTTCCGATCGACTACGACGGTGTCCCGCGGGTGACGTACTGCCACCCGGAGGTCGCCTCCGTCGGTATCACCGAGGCCAAGGCCAAGGAGATCTACGGTGCGGACAAGGTCGTCGCTCTGAAGTACAACCTCGCGGGCAACGGCAGGAGCAAGATCCTGGGCACCGCGGGCGAGATCAAGCTCGTCCAGGTCAAGGACGGTGCCGTCGTCGGCGTCCACATGGTCGGCGACCGCATGGGCGAGCAGGTCGGCGAAGCCCAGCTGATCTACAACTGGGAGGCGCTGCCCGCCGAGGTCGCGCAGCTCATCCACGCCCACCCGACCCAGAGCGAGGCGCTCGGCGAGGCCCACCTGGCCCTGGCCGGCAAGCCCCTCCACGCGCACGACTGACCCCTCGGTCGACACACGCGACGACACAGACTTCCGCACTTTCCGTAAGGAGCAACCGAAACCATGGCGGTTTCCGTAACCCTTCCGGCGCTCGGCGAGAGCGTCACCGAGGGCACTGTCACCCGCTGGCTGAAGGCCGAGGGCGAGCGCGTCGAGGCCGACGAGCCGCTGCTCGAGGTGTCGACCGACAAGGTCGACACCGAGATCCCTTCGCCCGCCGCCGGTGTCCTGGCCTCCATCAAGGTCGCCGAGGACGAGACGGTCGAGGTCGGCGCCGAGCTGGCCCTGATCGACGACGGCAGCGGCGCGCCCGCCGCTGCCCCGGCCCCCGCCGCGGAGCAGGTCGCCGAGCCGGCCCCCGAGCCGGCCGCGGCCGCCCCGTCCACCGAGCAGGCCGCCCCGGCGGCCGCTCCCACCGCCGACGCCGCTGCCGGCGGCGGCTCCGCCGAGGGCACGGACGTCGTCCTGCCCGCGCTCGGCGAGTCCGTCACCGAGGGCACCGTCACCCGCTGGCTGAAGTCGGTCGGTGACAGCGTCGAGGCCGACGAGCCGCTGCTCGAGGTCTCCACCGACAAGGTCGACACCGAGATCCCGGCGCCCACCTCGGGCACCCTGCTGGAGATCGTGGTCGGCGAGGACGAGACCGCCGAGGTCGGTGCCAAGCTCGCCGTCATCGGTGTCGCGGGTGCGGCTCCGGCCGCCGCCCCGGCGCAGGAGGCCCCCGCCGCCCCGGCCCAGCCCGAGCCCACCCCGGCTCCGGCTCCGGCTCCGGCGCAGCCCGCCCCGGCCCCGCAGGCCCCGTCGGCTCCCGCCCCGCAGCAGCAGACCACCCCGGCTCCCGAGCCGGCTCCGTCCGCTCCCGCGCCGGCCCCGGCTCCGGCCCAGGCCCCGGCCGCTCCGGCCGCCGCCAAGCCCGCCGACGACGGCGCCTACGTCACCCCGCTGGTGCGCAAGCTCGCCGCCGAGCAGGGCGTCGACCTGTCGACCGTCAAGGGCACCGGCGTCGGCGGCCGTATCCGCAAGCAGGACGTCGTCGCCGCCGCCGAGGCCGCGAAGAGCGCCGCCGCCACCCCGGCCCCCGCCGCTGCCGCCCCGGCCCCCGCCGGGAAGGCCCCGGTGCTGGAGGCGTCCCCGCTGCGCGGCCAGACCGTGAAGATGCCGCGGATCCGCAAGGTCATCGGCGACAACATGGTCAAGGCCCTGCACGAGCAGGCCCAGCTGTCCTCGGTCGTCGAGGTCGACGTGACCCGTCTGATGAAGCTGCGCGCCCGTGCCAAGGACGCGTTCGCGGCCCGTGAGGGCGTCAAGCTCTCGCCGATGCCGTTCTTCGTCAGGGCCGCGGCCCAGGCGCTGAAGGCGCACGCGCCGATCAACGCCAGGATCAACGAGGCCGAGGGGACCATCACCTACTTCGACACCGAGAACATCGGTATCGCGGTGGACTCCGAGAAGGGCCTGATGACCCCGGTCATCAAGAACGCCGGTGATCTCAACCTCGCCGGTATCGCCAAGGCCACGGCCGACCTGGCGGGCAAGGTCCGCGCCAACAAGATCACCCCGGACGAGCTGTCCGGCGCGACCTTCACCATCTCCAACACCGGTTCGCGCGGCGCGCTCTTCGACACGATCATCGTGCCGCCGGGCCAGGTCGCGATCCTCGGCATCGGCGCGACGGTCAAGCGCCCCGCCGTCATCGAGACGGAGGAGGGCACGGTCATCGGCGTCCGCGACATGACGTACCTGACCCTGTCCTACGACCACCGCCTGGTGGACGGCGCCGACGCCGCCCGCTACCTGACGGCGGTCAAGGCCATCCTGGAGGCGGGCGAGTTCGAGGTCGAACTCGGCCTCTGATCTCCAACGCCGGACGGCTGTACGGTGCCCCCCTCGGATCATCTCCGGGCGGGGGCACTTTGCTTGGGGGCGCGGGGAACTGCGCGACAAGCCACACACAGGGCGTCAGCCGAACGACAACCCCACGCCCCCGTGTAAGTCTCGTCTCACCTGCACCAAAGCACCCCCACCCACCCCACCCGCGGAGCGAACCGGCCGTATTGTCTAAACGTCAATCCCGCGTAAGGAGCCCTCATGACCGCGCCCGTCATCCACTCGCTCCGCGAGCAGATCCGCGAGCACATCCTGGAGGGGATCATCAGCGGACGCTGGCAGCCGGGTGAGCGGATCGTCGAGCGCCGGATCGCCACCGAGCTGGAGGTCAGCCAGACCCCGGTCCGCGAGGCCTTGCGCGAGCTGGAGTCCCTGCGCCTGATCGAGTCGGCTCCGAACAAGGGCGTGCGCGTCCGCAACCTCACGGCCGCCGACCTGGAGGAGAGCTACCCGGTCCGGGCCGGCCTGGAGGCCATCGCCGCGGAGCTGGCCGCCCAGGGCCTCGCCGAGGACTGCTCGGCACTGGAGCCCCACGTCAGCGCCCTGTACGAGGCGGACCGCAGCTCCGACGGCACCGCGCAGGTCCGCCACACCGTCGCCTTCCACCGCGAACTGGTCCGCGCCGCGGGCAACTCCGTGCTGCTGCACACCTGGGAAGGCCTCGGCATCGAGGTGTTCACGGCCCTGTCGATCCGCTGGCTGGGCACGCAGCAGCAGAGTTACGCGGAGGAGCACGAGGAGCTCGTCGCCGCGTTCAAGCGCCGTGACCCCCGGATCGCCGAACTCGTGAAGGCGCACGTCCTGGGCTGCGCGCCTCGGGCGTGACACCCGAGCGCCCTCTCGCTCAAACGCCTCCGACCTGCGAAAACCGTTCGAAAATCGGTCACCGCGTGCCACCTCCGGAGGCACCGCGTGCCTACTTTCTCGTGATCAAGAGGTTTTGCCCCTCAACCCTTTGATCGATCATCGATCAGCGAGTTAGAGTCGCCGACGGGCCCACGCGGCGGAGCCGCACGGTGTTACAGCACCCAAGCCCCAGCCCTGTCCTGCCAAAGACAAAGGGCACCCCCGATCCCCTTATGTGAGGGAACCCCCTTCGACTGAGGAAGGCGGCGACATGACCGACCCCAACGCCATCCAGCCGAGCGAGCTCGACCAGCTCCCGGACCGGGACCCGGAGGAGACCGCCGAATGGCAGGCCTCCCTGGACGCGGTCACCAAGGCAGCCGGGCCGCACCGTGCCGCATACCTGATGCGC
Organism: Streptomyces tuirus; assembly: GCF_014701095.1. Lineage (NCBI taxonomy): Bacteria > Bacillati > Actinomycetota > Actinomycetes > Kitasatosporales > Streptomycetaceae > Streptomyces > Streptomyces tuirus. The sequence continues at coordinate 1,943,533 of NZ_AP023439.1, forward strand.
CGCACGCTGGAGCGCGCCGAGGGCGCCGGCATCGCGCTGCCGAAGCTCCTCGAGACCGACTACGTCAACACCATCCCCACCTCCGCCGAGCCGTCCGTGCCCGGTGACGAGGCGATGGAGCAGCGGATCACCGCGTGGAACCGCTGGAACGCGGCCGCGATGGTCACCCGGGGCAGCAAGTACGGCGTCGGCGGCCACATCGCCACCTTCGCCTCGGCCGCCTGGCTGTACGAGACCGGCTTCAACCACTTCTTCAAGGGCAAGGAGGCCGACGGCTCCGGCGACCAGCTCTACATCCAGGGCCACGCCTCCCCCGGCATCTACGCCCGCGCGTTCCTCGACGGCCGGCTCAGCGAGGAGCAGCTCGACAACTTCCGCCGGGAGGCGGGCGGCAACGGCCTGCCCTCCTACCCGCACCCTCGCCGCCTGCCCTGGCTGTGGGAGTTCCCGACGGTCTCCATGGGCCTCGGCCCGCTGTCGGCGATCTACCAGGCGCGCTTCAACCGCTACCTGGCCAACCGCGGCATCAAGGACACCGCCGGTTCGCACGTGTGGGCGTTCCTCGGCGACGGCGAGATGGACGAGCCCGAGTCGACGGCGGCTCTCGCGCTCGCGGCCCGTGAGGAGCTGGACAACCTCACGTTCGTCATCAACTGCAACCTGCAGCGCCTGGACGGCCCGGTCCGCGCCAACTTCAAGATCGTGCAGGAGCTGGAGGCCCAGTTCCGCGGCGCCGGCTGGAACGTCGTCAAGACGCTGTGGGGCACGGCCTGGGACGAGCTGTTCCGGCTCGACACCACGGGTGCGCTCGTACGCCGTCTGCGCCAGGTACCGGACGCGCAGATCCAGACGTACCAGACCCGCGACGCGGCCTACATCCGGCAGGACTTCTTCGGCGGCGACCCGGCGCTCGTGGAGATGGCGAAGCTGCTGACCGACGACAAGATCCTCGAGTGTTTCCACCTCTCGCGCGGTGGTCACGAGGCGCGCAAGGTGTTCGCCGCGTACAAGGCCGCCGTCGAGCACACGGGCGCGCCGACCGTGATCCTGGCCCAGACGGTCAAGGGCCACACCCTCGGCGAGGGCTTCGCGTCGAAGAACGCCAACCACCAGATGAAGAAGCTCTCGGTGGACGAGTTCAAGAACATGCGCGATCTGCTCGAACTGCCGATCAAGGACAGCGACTTCGTCGACGGCGTGGTGCCCTACGGCCACCCGGGCGCCGACTCCCCCGAGGTCCGCTACCTCCAGGAGCGGCGTGCCGCCCTCGGCGGCCCGGCCCCGGCCCGGCGCGTGCACCCGGTCGCCCCGCTGCCCGCCCCCGCGGAGAAGGCGTTCGCCTCCTTCGACAAGGGCTCCGGCTCGCAGAACGTGGCCACCACCATGGCGTTCGTCCGTCTGGTCAAGGACCTGGTCCGCGACAAGGAGACGGGCAAGCGCTGGGTGCCGATCGTCCCGGACGAGGCGCGCACCTTCGGCATGGAGTCGCTGTTCCCCTCGCTCGGCATCTACTCGCCGAAGGGCCAGACGTACGAGCCGGTCGACCGTGACCAGCTGATGTACTACAAGGAGGCCAAGAACGGCCAGATCCTCAACGAGGGGATCACCGAGGCCGGTTCGATGGCCGACTTCATCGCCGCTTCGACGTCGTACGCGACGCACGGCGAGGCAATGATCCCGTTCTACATCTTCTACTCGATGTTCGGCTGGCAGCGCACGGCCGACCAGATGTGGCAGCTCGGCGACCAGCTCGGCCGCGGCTTCCTCGTCGGCGCCACGGCCGGCCGTACGACGCTGACGGGCGAGGGCCTGCAGCACGCCGACGGCCACTCCCCCGTGATCGCGGCGACCAACCCGGCGGCGCTGTCGTACGACCCGGCGTTCGCCTACGAGGTCGCGGCCATCGTCAAGGACGGTCTGCGCCGGATGTACGGCGAGGCGGCCCCGGGCGAGGACCAGGACGTCTTCTACTACCTGACCGTCTACAACGAGCCGATGCCGCAGCCGGCGAAGCCGTCCGTGGACGGGGTCGACGAGGGCATCGTCAAGGGCCTGTACCGCTTCAACACGGCGGAGTCGGCGGGCATCACGCCCCCGGCGAACGCCCCGCGGATCCAGCTGCTCGGCTCCGGCACGGCGATCCACTGGGCGCTCAAGGCGCAAGCGATGCTCGCCGAGGAGTGGGGCGTGGCGGCCGACGTGTGGTCGGCGACGTCCTGGAGCGAGTTGCGCCGGGACGCCCTGGAGGCGGACGAGGCGCTGCTGCGCGGCGAGGAGCGGGTGCCGTTCGTGCGCCGGGCGCTCCAGGGTGCCGAGGGCCCGGTGCTGGCGGTCTCCGACTACATGCGCCAGGTCCCGGACCAGATCGCGCAGTGGGTCGAGCAGGACTGGTCCTCGCTGGGCGCCGACGGCTTCGGCCTCTCGGACACCCGTGAGGCGGCCCGCCGCCACTTCGGTGTGGACGCCGAGTCGATCGTCGTCGCGGCCCTGGCCGCGCTCGCCAAGCGCGGCGAGGTCAAGGCGACGGCGGTGAAGGAAGCGCGCGAGCAGTACGGTCTGTAGGGTCTGCGGCCCCCATCGGTCCCGGTCGTTCGTCGACTGCGGGCCGGTGGGGGCTTTGTCGCGCAGTTCCCCGCGCCCCTGAAACAGGTCCGCCCCCACGCACCCGCACCCGGACACGCACCATGATGGCCTCATGCGTGCTGCCCGGCTGATCAAGATGGTGCTGTTGCTGCAGTCCCGGCCCTCCATGACGGCCGCCGAGCTCGCCCGTGAGCTGGAGGTGTCGGAGCGGACGGTCACCCGGGACGCGCAGGCCCTGTCGGAGGCCGGCGTGCCGGTGTACGCGGACCGGGGCCGGGTCGGTGGCTACCGGCTGGTCGGCGGCTACCGGACACGGCTGACCGGGCTGCACCGCGGCGAGGCCGAGGCGCTGTTCCTGTCCGGTGTGCCGGGGGCGCTGCGCGAGATGGGCCTGGAGGACGCCGCCTCCGCGGCCCGGCTGAAGGTGTCGGCGGCGCTGCTGCCCTCCCTGCGGGACGCCTCCCGGACGGCATCCCAGCGGTTCCACCTGGACGCGCCGAACTGGTTCAAGGAGCCGAGGACGCCCGCGCTGCTGCCGGCGGTCGCCGACGCGGTGTGGGACGACCGGCGGATCGGCGCCCGCTACCGGCGCGGCGAGGACGAGGTCGTCCGGGAGCTGGAGCCGTACGGGCTCGTGCTGAAGGCGGGTGTCTGGTACCTGTGCGCCCGGGTGGCCGGGGGCACGTCCTTCCGGGTGTACCGGATCGACCGGTTCACGGCGGTGGACGCGGACGGCGAGCGCTTCGAGCGGGAGCCCGATTTCGACCTGCCCGCCTTCTGGGAGGAGCGGGCCGAGCAGTTCGCGCGGTCCATCCTGCGGGCGCGGGTCGTGGTGCGGCTGTCCCCCGACGGCGTGCGCGCCCTGCCGTACGCCCTCGACGCGCCGTCCGCCCGTGAGGCCCTGGCGGACGCGGACGCCCCGGACGAGGACGGCTGGGTGACGGTGGCCCTTCCGGTGGAGTCCGAGGAGGTCGCCCGCACCCAGCTGGCGGCGCTGGGACCGGAGGTGGAGGTGCTGGCTCCGCGGAGCCTGCGCGAGCGGTTCGCCGCCGACGCGGCCCGGCTGGCCCGGCTCTACCGGCCCGGGAGCGGCGCATAACGATCCCGCGCACTCCGGGTGCGCCCCCGTGCCCCAGGCCCGATGCTGGACCCGTGATGGACGAGACGGAGTTCTGGGAGCTGGTGGACGACGCCCGGGAGGCCTCCGAGGGCGACCCCGAGGAGCAGGCCGACCTGCTCGTGGACCGGCTCGCCCAGCTGGACCCGGACTCGGTCCTGGACTTCGCCCGTCACTTCGAGTCCCGGTACAACCGCGCCTACCGCTGGGACCTGTGGGGCGCGGCGTGGGTGCTGCTCGACGGGGCGAGCGACGACGCCTTCGACTTCTTCCGGTGCTGGCTGATCGGCCAGGGCCGCGAGGTGTTCGAGGGGGCCGTGCACGACCCGGACGCCCTCGCCGATCTGCTGGACGACTTCGACGAGGAGATCGACGGCGACGGCGAGGAGCTCGGCTACGCGGCGGACGAGGCCTACGAGCAGCTCACGGGCGTGGTCGCGCCCGACCTGGAGATCGCGCCGGCGCCCCCGGAACCGGAGGGCACACCGCTCGACTTCGAGAACGAGAGGCTGCTCGCGGAACGCTACCCCCGGCTGTGGGAGCGCTTCAGGGGCTGATCAGCGCTGATCAGGCGGCCCGGCGGCGGCTCGCGTCGGCCGGGATGTACACGTGCGTCCCATCGGCCCGCACCGCGTGGTGCACGGGAGCGGCATTGGCCTGGTCGAGCGCGGAGGCGGTGACCGCGGCCGGGCCCAGGACGACGGTCACGGCCGCGCACAGCACCGCCCAGGGGCCGCGCGGGGCCACCGTGCGCGTACCCGGCTCCCCCGCGCTCCCCGCCTGCCTCGGGGCCTTCCTGCGACCGTCGTTCATGGTCCCCACCTCCAGTCGGCTGCCTGTGGTGCCGACCGTAGGAGACGGGGATCTCAGGACGCTGCGCGTTCGCTGTGGCCTCGCTGTGGGCCGTCGGGCCGGCCCTGGAGCCGGGCCGCGAGCTGCCGGATCTCGGGCAGGCGGGCGTGCAGGGCGGCGCCCGGGCAGCTGGTCATGTAGCCGTCGTTGTGGCCGGCGAGGGCGGGCAGCCGGGCGGTCGAGCCGGCCGCGTACCGGCTGAGGCCGTTGCTGGAGACCAGGCGGACGTCCGAGCGCGGGTCGGTGCCGGTCAGGCCGAGTTTCCAGGCGGACAGCGCGGCGATCGAGCGGATCATGGGCTGCGGGACCGGCATGCCCTCGGTGAAGGTGCCGAGGGCGGCGATGCCCGCGGTGCGGTGGTTGAAGCCCTGGGTGTGGGCTCCGGTGACGGCGCGTTCCACGCCCCCGGCGCGGCCCTCGTAGATGGTTCCGCAGCGGTCGACGACGAAGTTGTAGCCGATGTCGTCCCAGTCGCGGGTGCCGGTCTGGCCGGTGTAGACGTCCCGGATGATGCGGGGCGCGTCGGCGCAGTCGTAGCCGTTGGGCGAGTCGGTGTGGTGGATGAAGACGGCGGCGACCCGGTCGTCGTAGCGCGGGCGCGGCTGGGCGCGGGCGGCGTCGCCCAGCCAGTGCGCTCTCGGCTCGATGGGCGGGCGGGGGGCGGTGTAGGGGGTGGCCGGGGAGCGGGGCGCGGCGCGCGGGCCGGTGTCCGCGGCGTTCTCGACGCCGTGGGCGCACAGGAACAGCGCCACGACGGCGGCGACGCCCGGCAGGCAGCCGAGCAGCACCCGGGCCGCGCGCGGCAGGCCGGCTATGCCGGGTGTCCCGTCGGCGGAGTGCCTGCGTGCGCCCCGCCGTCTTCGCAAGACACGCATGGTCCCACTGTCGGCCTGATCCGGTCCGTCCGCGATGTGGGATGTGCCACCCGGTGGAACCATCGTCACGGTCCGCGACGTTTCTCCCTGTGCGCGCCCGCCTGGCCGATTGCGATCGACGCGTGCGCGTGTGACTGATCATCGGGCCCTCCCCCCGCGTATTAAGGGGTTCCGAGAGAAAGGCGGCGTGCGTGGACCTGCTCGACATCCTGCTGTTGCTGGTCGTCCTGGCCTACGCGGCGTCCGGGTACCGGCGCGGGTTGGTGGCCGGCTGTGTGTCGCTGGCGGGCTTCGTGGGCGGTGCGGTCGTCGGCGTGTGGGTCCTGCCGTGGGTCATGGACCTGGTGGAGCCGGGCACGACGCGCGCGACGGTGACAGCGGTGTTCACGGTGCTGCTCCCGGCGGTGGTGGGGCACGAGCTGGCGGGGCGCCTGGCGCTGCGGCTGCGGCGGGAGCTGGACCGGGGGCCGCTGCGGGTGGCGGACGGCGTCGGCGGGGCCGTGGCGAACTCGGTGGCGGTGCTGATCGTGGCGTGGGTGGCGGCGAGCGTCCTCGGCGTGTCCTCGTCGCCGCTGGTCACCTCGGCGATCCGGGACTCGCGGCTGCTCGGCGCGGTGCAGCGGACGATGCCGGACACGACGCCGGCCTGGTTCTCGGGGGCCACGTCCGCGCTGACGCAGGCGGGCTTCCCGCAGGTCTTCAACCCCTTCGAGAACGAGTCGACGGCCGAGGTCGCCAAGCCCACCGGCGACAGTGTCACGGCCGCGGCGACCGACGCCGCCAAGCGGAGCACGGTGAAGGTCGAGGGCGTCGCGGGCACCCAGGGCCGCGAGGGCAGCGGGTTCGTGTACGCGCGCGAGCACGTGATGACCAACGCCCATGTGGTGGCCGGCATCGACGAGCCGACGGTGCAGATCGGCGGGGTCGGGCGGACGTACGAGGCGCGGGTGGTGCTGTTCGACCCGCAGAAGGACGTGGCCGTGCTGTACGTGCCGGGTCTGAAGGCCCCGGTGCTGCGGTTCGACGACGACGCCGAGCGCGGCGATTCGGCGGTCGTCGCGGGCTATCCGCAGGACGGCGACCTGAACCTCCAGGCGGCGACGGTCGCGGGCCGGGTGCGGGCGACGGGCCAGAACATCTACAACGACGGGACGGCCACCCGCGAGATCTACTCGATCCGCTCCACGGTCCGCCCCGGCAACTCCGGCGGCCCCCTGCTCACCACGGACGGCCGGGTGTTCGGCGTGGTGTTCGCGCGCTCCACCTCGGACGCCGAGACGGGCTATGTCCTGACGGCGGACGAGGTCGCCTCCGACGCGCGCAGCGCAGCGCGTGCGACGACCCCGGTGGACACCGGCGAGCCGACCACGTCGTAGCCCCGGCTCACAGGAAGCGCCCCATGAACACGTCGTCCACATAGGTCCCGTCGAGCAGGAACTCCTCGGGCAGGATCCCCTCGATCACGAACCCCTCGGCCTCGTAGAGCGCCCGGGCCGCGGTGTTGTGCCCGAGGACCCGCAGGGTGATGCGGCGGGCCCCGCGCCGGCGGGCCTCGTCGACGGCGGCCCGGACCAGCGCCCGCCCGGCCCCACGGCCGCGCGCCTCCTCGGCGACGGCGAGGCCCTGGATCTGCCGCACGTGCCGGTTGGAGTCCAACGGGGTGGGGAATCCGAGGTGGACATAGCCCGCGAGCCGCCCGTCGAGCTCGGCGACCAGGCAGTCCTCGGGGGCGTGCCGCTCGCTGAAGAAGGGAGGGTACGGCGGCTGCGGCTCGGGCATCACCGCGTGCTGGTGCGACCAGGCGAGCCGGTCGAGCAGGGCCAGCTCCTCGGCGTCCTCGGGCCGGGCGACACGGATGCGCGGTGCGGGGAGCTCGGGCATGGGCGTCACCCTACGGCGGACGGATCAGTGCCTTGCAAGGGATTTACGGAGCGACCCGGCAGGATGGCTTCATGGAGCGTTCGAGAATCGCGGTGGCGGGGGCGTCCGGCCTGATCGGCGGTGCCCTGGTGCGGTCCCTGACCGCCGACGGGCACGAGGTGCACCGCCTGGTGCGCGGCACGCCCCGGGCGGCCGGGGAGATCCGCTGGGACCCCGAGGGCGGGCGCGTGGACGCGGCGGGGCTCGCCGGCTGTCACGCCGTGGTCAATGTGGCGGGGGCCGGCGTCGGCGACCGGCGCTGGACGGAGGCCTACAAGCAGCGGATCCGCGACAGCCGCGTGAACGGCACGGCCGCCCTCGCCGAGGCGATCGCCTCGCTGGACGCGAAGGACCGCCCGCGGGTCTTCGTCAACGGCAGCGCCATCGGCTACTACGGCGAGACCGGCGAGCGGACGGTCGACGAGAGCGCGCCCGCGGGCGAGGGCTTCCTGCCCGAGCTGTGCGTGGAGTGGGAGGGAGCCACCACACCCGCCCAGGAGGCCGGTGTCCGCACGGTGTTCACCCGGACCGGGCTGGTCGTCTCCCGCGAGGGCGGCGCCTGGGGGCGGCTGTTCCCGCTGTTCCGGGCGGGGGCCGGCGGGCGGATGGGCGACGGCCGGCAGTACTGGTCGTTCGTCGCGCTGCACGACGAGGTCGCCGCGATCCGGCATCTGATCGAGACCGACGGCCTGTCCGGGCCGTTCAACATCACCGCCCCGCACCCCGTGACGAACCGTGAGATCACGGCGGCGATGGGCCGCGTGCTGCACCGGCCGACCCTGTTCCCGGTGCCCGCGACCGTCCTGCGCACGGTGCTCGGCGAGATGGCCGGGGACGTCCTCGGCAGCGCCCGGGTGCTGCCGGCGCGGCTGCTGGAGTCGGGCTTCCGCTTCGCCTTCCCGGAGATCGACGGGGCGATCCGCGCGGCCCTGTGACGGCCCTCCCGCCCGCCGGGACCTGCCCGGGCGGCGCACACCGGCCGCCTGTCCGGGATCCGACCGGTGGTTCCGAGACAGCTCCCCCGGTCGCACACCAGCCCCCCGCGACCACTTCATGCCCACCAGGCGTCCGTATGCGACCGTCGTGCGACCGTGCCCTGCCGATGCGCGACTCCCCCTGACCGATCACGGTCCTACCCTCGACCAGAACTCGCGTATCCCTGCGGCCTGTTGAGGGCATGACGTCTCCAGCGCCCGCGCAACCTCGAGGAGGGGCACGTGCTTGAGCCCGCGTACCAGGCGGACGTGGTCGTCGTGGGGGCCGGGGTCGCCGGACTCTCGGCCGCGCACCGGCTGACCAGCGCAGGAGTGACGACCATGGTCCTGGAGGCCGCCCACGGGGTCGGCGGCCGGATGGCGACGGAGAAGGTCGACGGCTTCCGGCTCGACAGGATCGGCCAGTTGCTGTCCACGGCGTATCCCGAACTACGGCAGACACCCGGTCTCGACGGCCTGGTGCTGCGGCCCTTCGCACCCGGTGTCCTGCTGCACGGCGACGGGCGCCACCACCGCGCGGGCGTCCAGCCGGGCGCAGGGGGCGCACGGGGCGCACTGCACGCGGTACGCGCGCTGGCGAGTGCTCCGCGCCCGCCGTCCGCACCGAGGCCGCCGAGGAGGCCGGTGGCCGTGCCCGGCCGGCAGGTCTCCGTCCCCCGGAGCCGGTCGGGCGCCCCGCTCGGCACGGCCGTCGACCAGGCCCGGCTGGGCGCCGCCCTGACCCGGCTGGCGGGCACACCGGCCGAACGGCTGCTGGCCCGGCCGGAGTTGCCCGCCGGCCAGGCCCTGGCGGCCCGCGGGCTGCCCGCCCGTACGATCGACGGCTTCCTGCGCCCGCTCCTCGCCGCGCTGCTGTGCGACCCGGACCTGACGACGTCCAGCCGGTGCGCGGACCTCGCGCTGCGCGCCTTCGCACGGGGCCGGCTGTGTCTGCCGGAGGGCGGCGCGGAGGCCCTGCCAGAGCTGCTCGCACGCACCCTGCCGCCGGGCACCGTGCACACCGGCGTGCGCGTCACCTCCGTCTCGACGACGTCGGTGACGACCGCCGAGCACGGTGAGATCCGCTGCCGGGCGGTCCTGGTGGCGACGGGTGCGCGCGCCGCCGCCGAGCTGCTGCCCGGGTTGCGGGTGCCGGAGTTCCATCCGGTGACGGTGGTGCACCACACGACGGACGAACCTCCGGCGACGGGGGCGTCGTTGCTGCTCGACGCGGATCTCGGCGGGCCGGTCGCGCACACGGCGGTTGTCAGTGATGTCGATCCGTCCCGGGCGCCGGCCGGGCGGGCGTTGGTCTCCTCCACGGTGCTGGGGCGGGCGCCGGGTGATGTCGACACCGCGGTGCGGATGCATCTGGCGCGGTTGTACGGGGTGCCGACGGCCCGGTGGGAGACGCTGGCCGTGCACCGGACGGCGGAGGCGGTGCCGGCGATGCGGCCGCCGCATGATCTGCGGCGGCCGGTGCGGTTGATCGCCGGGCTGTATGTGTGCGGGGATCACCGCGACACCAGCACGGTGCAGGGGGCTCTGCACTCAGGGCATCGGGCTTCGGCGGCGATCCTGGCGGACCTGGGGGCGGGGCGGTCGATGCATGTCGCCGATCCGGTGCCGACGGTGCCTCGGGCTGCGTAGGCGCATTGCCGGGTGCGGGTGTGTGGGGGCTGGTCGCGCGCACGCGGCGGAGCCGCACATCGACACAGCCCCTCGCCGCTAAAGAAGGGCCGCCACCTTGTCGCGGTACGTCCGCACCGGCGCCGCGTCCTTGTACGGCTCCAGTCGTCGCTCGAAGTCCCGCACGTACTCCACCGCCCTTACCGACCGCATCTCCGCCGCCTGGCCCGCCGCCTCCGCTCCCAGTTGGCAGGCCTGGTCGAGTTCGCCCAGGCCCAGGCGGGCGGTGGCGAGGACGACGCGGCAGAAGAGGCGGCTGCGGGCGAAGGAGGGGGCGCGCAGCTGAAGTGAGCGTTCCGCGTGCTGGGCGGCGGCGCGGAACTGCTGCAGGTCGCGGTGGCAGTGGCCGAACTCGTCGGCGAGCTGGGCCTCGTCGAAGAACTTCGCCCAGTGCGGCACGTCGTCGCCGGGCCGGGCCGTCTCCAGGGCGCGTTCGGCGCGGACCAGAGCGGCGGTGCAGGCCCGGACCTCGCCGAGCACCCCGTGCCCGCGGGCCTCGGAGGCGTGCAGCAGGGCCTGGACGACGGGCGGCCCGGAGGTGCCGACGCCCTGCTGAGCCACGCGGGCGAGCTGGACGGCCTCCCGTCCGTGCCCGAGGTAGACGGCCTGGCGGCTCATGGTGACCAGCACATAGGCCCCGTACGTGCGGTCCCCGGCCGCCTGGGCGAGCCGCAGCGCCTGCACGAAGTAGCGCTGGGCGAGTCCGTGCGCGGCGATGTCGTACGACGTCCAGCCCGCGAGCCGGGTCAGGTCGGCGGCGGCCGCGAACAGCCGGCGGCCGGTCTGCTCGCCGTAGGTGCCGCGCAGCATGGGCTCGCACTCGTGCTCCAGGTAGCGCACGAGGGCCTGCCGGGCGTGGCCGCCGCCGTAGGCGTCGTCGAGGGTGCGGAACAGCTCGCCGACGGAGCGCAGGGCGGCGATGTCGCCGGCGGTGACCTTCTGGCCGGGTCCGCGTTCGGCCTGGCCGCGCTGGCGGGGCAGGGACGGCACGCCCGGCTCGGCCGTGGCCGTGGGACGCAGGGCGGGGCGGCCCTGGGCCGGGATGCGGGCGGGGGCCGGCTCGCCCCGGGCGACCTTCTCGTCGGCCCGGCCGATCAGCCAGTCCCGGCTGGGCACGACGAGCCCGGCCGGGGTGAAGGCGATCTTGCGGAGTTCGGCATGGCTGCCTGAGTCCTTGCGCCAGAGCCCGCTGACGATGTCGACGGCCTCCTCGGGGGTGGCGGCGAACTCCAGCCCCGCGTAGACGGGTGCGCAGGCATCCAGGCCGAGGTCCTGGGCGGTGAGACGGCGGCCCAGGCGCCGGGTGAAGACCTCGGCGATCAGGGCGGGCGTGGTGCCCCTGGGCTGCTGACCGCGCAGCCACCGGGTGACGGATGTCTTGTCGTATCTCAGGTCGAGCCCGTGTTCGAGACCGAGCTGGTCCACGCGACGGGCGAGTCCCGCGTTGGAGAACCCCGCTTCTGCGATGAGCGCGGCGAGCTGTCGGTTGGGGGTGCGCTGCGCGGGTCGTTCCGTCATGGTGCGGTGCGGTCTCCTGCCTTCCGGTGTTGGTGATGTGCCGGATTGCGTGTGAGCAGGCCTTTTGGCTTGCTGGACGGCGCGAATGTAGCGGAGAGTAAGCAGCCCCTCACACATTTTCGCGGACATTCATCCGATCGTGTGAGGATTGGCCCCGGGAGTGACGGATCCGGGCCGGACGTACAGTGGCTTGGGCGCGTTACGTGCCTGACACACCCGTTCTAGGGAGGCGCTTGCCGTGAGTGAGTTGCGGTTCGTCCGCATGGGGTTCGGTGACGAGGCCGTCGAGTACCAGGAGGCGTGGGACGAGCAGCGCCGGGTGCACGCGGCGCGCTTCGCCGACGAGATCCCCGACACCGTGCTGCTCCTGGAGCACCCCCCGGTCTACACGGCCGGCCGGCGCACGGCGGACAACGAGCGCCCGCTCGACGGCACACCGGTCATCGACGTGGACCGCGGCGGCAAGATCACCTGGCACGGCCCCGGCCAGCTGGTGGGCTACCCCATCCAGAAGCTCCCGCGCCCGGTGGACGTCGTGGCGCACGTGCGCCGCCTCGAGGAGGCCCTGATCCGTGCCTGCGCGGAGTTCGGCCTGGAGACGAGCCGGGTCGAGGGCCGCAGCGGCGTGTGGATCCTGGGCGACCCGGTCGAGCAGCGCCCCGCACTCGGAGGACTGTCGCTGGACTTCGACCCCCGGCTGCACGACGAGGAGTTCGACCCGCGCATGAACGGCCCGGAGTACGCGCCGTCCAACGCGGGGCAGCGCCGGGAGGACCGCAAGATCGCCGCGATCGGCATCCGCGTGGCCAAGGGCGTCACGATGCACGGCTTCGCGCTCAACGTGAACCCCGACAACAAGTGGTTCGACCGGATCATCCCGTGCGGCATCCGGGACGCGGGCGTCGCCTCGCTGGCCGGCGAGCTCGGCCGGGACGTCACGATCGGGGAGGTCCTGCCGGTCGTGGAGCGCCACCTGCGGGAGGTCCTGGAGAACGCGGACCTGAAGCCCCGGGAGATCGAGAAGACGCCGGCGGCATAAAACGGCCCGTGGCGGAGCTGGAGGGGTAGCCACCCGCACAGGCATTCAAATCAGCGGGCGTACCCTTGAGGACGCCGAAGAATCAATCGCTAGGGAGCCGGTCGTGTCCGCAGTCGCACCCGACGGACGCAAGATGCTGCGCCTGGAGGTCCGCAACAGCCAGACCCCCATCGAGCGCAAGCCCGAGTGGATCAAGACCCGGGCGAAAATGGGTCCCGAATACACCGCGATGCAGAAGCTCGTGAAGAGCGAGGGCCTGCACACGGTCTGCCAGGAAGCCGGCTGCCCCAACATCTACGAGTGCTGGGAGGACCGGGAGGCGACCTTCCTCATCGGTGGCGACCAGTGCACCCGGCGCTGCGACTTCTGCCAGATCGACACCGGCAAGCCCGAGGCGCTCGACCGCGACGAGCCCCGCCGCGTCGGCGAGTCCGTGGTCACGATGGACCTGAACTACGCCACGATCACCGGCGTCGCCCGCGACGACCTGGAGGACGGCGGCGCCTGGCTGTACGCCGAGACCGTGCGCCAGATCCACCAGCAGACGGCGGGCCGCGAGGCCGGCCGCACCAAGGTCGAGCTGCTGGCCCCCGACTTCAACGCGGTCCCCGAGCAGCTGGAGGAGGTCTTCTCCTCCCGGCCCGAGGTCTTCGCGCACAACGTCGAGACGGTCCCGCGGATCTTCAAGCGCATCCGCCCCGGCTTCCGCTACGAGCGCTCCCTGAAGGTGATCACCGAGGCCCGCGACTACGGCCTGGTCACCAAGTCGAACCTGATCCTCGGGATGGGCGAGACCCGCGAGGAGGTCAGCGAGGCGCTGAAGCAGCTGCACGACGCGGGCTGCGAGCTGGTCACCATCACGCAGTACCTGCGGCCCTCCGTGCGCCACCACCCGGTGGAGCGCTGGGTGAAGCCCCACGAGTTCGTGGAACTGAAGGACGAGGCCGAGCAGATCGGCTTCTCCGGCGTGATGTCCGGACCGCTGGTGCGCTCCTCGTACCGCGCCGGGCGGCTCTACCAGATGGCCATGGAGCAGCGCCACTCGGCCGCTCCGCGCCAGGGCGACGGCCACATCGCGGCGCAGGCCGTCTGACGGACCGTCACCACCCTTGCCCCTGAAGGGCGAGGCCATCGCGTGAATTCGCACACAAGAAGCTACTCGTCGGTAGTGACCGATTTGACGCGGTCCTGACCGTCCTCGCAGATGAGGGCACATGTCAGGACCGCGTCGGCGTTCCACCACTCCCCGCCAGGGCTTCATGGGTGTTTGACCGGCCGGTCACGCCCTGGTAACACCAATCAGTGACGCTGAACTCACAGCACGTCAACCCATCACCCGAGGGGGGACCTCACCCATGCAGGCCGCGCCGCCCGTCCGCGCCACCGCGATTCCGTCCTTCACGACCGCACTGCGCGCCGTCGAGTCGCTGCTGATGAGCAGCGGTCAGCGCACCGCCCGCCGCAACGCCTGGACCTCCGTGCTGGAGGACCGCCGTCGCGCCAAGGACCGGGTCGAGACCCAGCGCGTCATCGAGCAGTCCCTGTCCGTCCGTCCCTGACCCACGGCCCTCCCCCAGGGGCCCCGCGGACACTGCCGTCGTGTGCGCTCGTGGGGCCACGTAGACTTCGTGGCATGGCGAGGAAGGAACCTGCAGCGGACGCTGCGAACCCCGGGCGACTGAAGCAGATCGCTCTGACCTACAAGATGACCCGCAAGGCCGACAAGAAGATCGGTCTTGTACTCGCGGCAGTCGGAATCGTCACCCTCGGTGTCTTCCTCGCGATCGGTTTCTTGATCGGTCACCCCATCTATCTCGGCATCCTGGGCCTCCTGCTCGCCTTCCTCGCGTCGGCGATCGTGTTCGGGCGCCGGGCCGAGCGGGCCGCCTTCGGGCAGATGGAGGGACAGCCCGGCGCCGCGGCGGCGGTGCTCGACAACATCGGCCGGGGCTGGACGACGACCCCCGCGGTGGCGATGAACCGCAACCAGGACGTGGTGCACCGCGCGGTCGGCAAGGCCGGCATCGTGCTGGTCGCCGAGGGCAACCCGAACCGGGTGAAGACCCTGCTGGCCGCCGAGAAGCGCAAGATGAACCGCATCGTCGCGGACGTCCCGGTGCACGACCTGGTGGTGGGCACCGGCGAGGGCCAGGTCGAGCTGAAGAAGCTGCGGACGACCATGGTCAAGCTCCCGCGCGTGCTGACCGGCCCGCAGGTCACGGCCACCAACGACCGGCTGCGCGCCCTCGGCGACCTGATGAGCAACATGCCGCTGCCGAAGGGGCCGATGCCGAAGGGCATGCGGCTGCCGAAGGGCGGGCCGAAGGCTCGCTGACACCCGCACACGACATGAACGAGGGGCGCCCGGTGTGATCCGGGCGCCCCTCGTTCATGTCGGTCGTGCACGTGTCGCGTCAGATGCGGACCTCGACCGTGCCCGCGAGCCGGTCGTGCAGGCCGCGGCCGTCGCGGTCCCAGATCAGCGCGGGGATCGCGAGGAAGAGCAGGACCGTGCGCAGCGCGGCGCGCCACGGGCTGACCCGGCCGGTGTCCAGCGCGAGCACCCGCAGGCCGAACAGGCGCTTGCCCGGCGTGAAGCCGACGGTGCCGACCGTGAGGACCATCAGCGCGAACATGATGAGCGGCGCCCAGATCTGCGCCGCCTCGTTGTAGCTCTGGGTGATGAGACCGTATGCGATCAGGAGACACAGGCCCCAGTCGACGGCGAGGGCGCCGATCCGGCGGCCCGGGCGGGCGATCGAGCCGGGTCCCTCCTCGGGCAGACCGAGCTGTTCGCCCCGGTATCCGAAGTCGACACCGGCCTCTTCCGCCGCCGCGCGGGGCCCGGAGAGCCACGATCCGAGTGCTTGCCTGTTGTCCACCCGTCCACGGTACTGCGCCCGTGAACGACCAGGGCATGGCGGGGTGTGTCCGGGCTACGGTGGTGGGTGAGCCGGTTAACTTGTGCGAAACAAATGAGTCACGCCAGAGAAATCACCCGTCCCTAGGGTCTACGTCAGCGTGTGCCACCCGCACTGGCCGCACGAACGAACTACCACCCCGGCGGGACGGTCGGGAGTAGGAGGAGCTGGATGTTCCAGAACGCCGACGAGGCCAAGAAGTTCATCGCGGACGAGGACGTCAAGTTCATCGACGTCCGCTTCTGCGACCTGCCGGGCGTGATGCAGCACTTCACGATCCCCGCATCGGCCTTCGACCCGGCCGAGGAGCTCGCCTTCGACGGCTCCTCGATCCGCGGCTTCCAGGCCATCCACGAGTCCGACATGGCCCTGCGCGCGGACCTGTCGACCGCCCGGGTCGACCCGTTCCGCCGTGACAAGACGGTCAACATCAACTTCTTCATCCACGACCCGATCACGGGTGAGCAGTACTCCCGCGACCCGCGCAACGTGGCGAAGAAGGCCGAGGCCTACCTCGCGTCGACCGGCATCGCCGACACGGCGTACTTCGGTCCCGAGGCCGAGTTCTACGTCTTCGACTCCGTCCGCTTCGCAACCAGCGCGAACGAGTCCTTCTACCACATCGACTCCGAGGCCGGCGCCTGGAACACCGGCGCCCTCGAGAACAACCGTGGTTACAAGGTCCGCTACAAGGGCGGCTACTTCCCGGTCCCGCCGGTCGACCACTTCGCCGACCTGCGTGCCCAGATCTCCCTGGAGCTGGACCGCGCCGGCCTGCAGGTCGAGCGCCAGCACCACGAGGTGGGCACCGCCGGCCAGGCCGAGATCAACTACAAGTTCAACACGCTGCTCGCCGCCGCCGACGACCTCCAGCTCTTCAAGTACATCGTGAAGAACGTGGCCTGGCAGAACGGCAAGACCGCGACCTTCATGCCGAAGCCGATCTTCGGTGACAACGGCTCGGGCATGCACGTCCACCAGTCGCTGTGGACCGGCGGCCAGCCGCTCTTCTACGACGAGGCCGGTTACGCGGGCCTGTCGGACACCGCCCGCTACTACATCGGCGGCATCCTCAAGCACGCTCCGTCGCTGCTGGCGTTCACCAACCCGACGGTGAACTCGTACCACCGCCTGGTGCCGGGCTTCGAGGCCCCGGTGAACCTGGTGTACTCGCAGCGCAACCGCTCCGCCGCGATGCGTATCCCGATCACGGGCTCCAACCCGAAGGCCAAGCGCGTCGAGTTCCGCGCGCCCGACGCCTCCGGCAACCCGTACCTGGCCTTCTCGGCGCTGCTGCTGGCAGGCCTGGACGGCATCAAGAACAAGATCGAGCCGGCCGAGCCGATCGACAAGGACCTGTACGAGCTCGCTCCCGAGGAGCACGCGAACGTCGCGCAGGTCCCGACCTCCCTCGGCGCGGTCCTGGACCGCCTGGAGGCCGACCACGAGTTCCTGCTCCAGGGTGACGTCTTCACCCCGGACCTGATCGAGACGTGGATCGACTTCAAGCGCGCCAACGAGATCGCGCCGCTGCAGCTGCGTCCGCACCCGCACGAGTTCGAGCTGTACTTCGACGTGTGATCGGCGCCTGACCGAGGCATCACGCCCGCGCCCCCGCTGTCGCTTCCGACAGCGGGGGCGCGGGCGTTTGTTCTATTCTTGGGGGCAAGGACCACACGGGGGTGGAGCGGCAATGGCCGGGCACGAACAGGACGACCAGGAGCGCGAGTTCGACCTCAGATGGGCGGACGGAGCCGAGCACAAGGAGCCCTCGGCCCGGGCCCGTATGCTCGCCGCGCGCTGGAAGCACGACCCGCCCGGGCCCGTGCCGTTCCGCGCCGACCCGGACCACGTGGGTTCCCGCCGCCGCTCCTCATGGATCTCGACGGCCCTGGTGCTGGGCTGCGTGGCGGCGGTGATCGTGCTGCTGGGGTACGTGGACTTCAGGGCGCCGTACTAGGCAGCGGGCGACAAATCCGCGCGCGGTCGCCGTCCCTGCGTCGTACGATCCCCCGAAACAGCAGGTCGAACGGGGGACGGGTGTGAACGAGGACATAGGGGGCGGGGAGGCGGCCGCGGCGCGGCTGGCCCGGGGGACGCGACTCGACGACGTGCTCGACGTCGACGATCCAGCTGCCTGGACCGGACTGGACGCGGGCGTACGGGCCTGGGGCGGATACGGGATCGAGGATCTGCCGGACAAGGCATGGGTGGAGGCGCTGGACGCGGCGACCGGGCCGCCGGGCCGGTCCGGGACCGGGCGCTGGATGTTCCGGTCGTCCCGACGGCGTCCGGAGCCCGCTCACGGACCCTCGATCGAGCCCCGGCTCGCTGTGGCGCTGTGCCACCCGGACGGCCACACCCGTGAAGCGGCCCTGGCCCGGATCGCGGCCCGCCCCGCCCTGCTGCCCCTGGTCGTCATCCGTGCCGCGGACTGGGCGGCACCTGTACGTGACAAGGCCCGGGAACTCCTGCGGGCGGGCCTCGACGTGCGCACCGGCGTCGCGCTCGCTCCCCTGATCCTGCGCATCGGCCGGCGCGAGCGGGGAGCGTACGGCGTGGAACTGCTCGGCGCGATGCTCCGCCGGGCACCGCACGGAGCGCCGGCCACTCTGTTCGTCCACCCGGACCGCACGGTACGGCGGTTCGCGTACCGGCTGGCCGCCGAGGAGTCACTGCTCTCCCCCGGCCGGTTCGCCCGTACCGCCGCCTGGGACGACGATGTCGTCGTGCAGGCCCTGTGCGCCGAGGCGGCCCTGGCCGCCGTGCGCGAGGACGGCGACTTCGACGACGTGCTCGAACCGCTGCTCGCCGCCCGCAACCCGCGTGCCCGGTCCGCCGGCGTGACGGCCCTGCGGCGGGCCGGGCGTCCCGGGCGGGCCCTGGACTTCCTGGCCGACCGTTCGGCCCTGGTACGGGCCTGCGCGCGGTACGTCCTACGGCAGCACGGGACGGATCCCCTGCCCTGGTACCGGCAGCGATGCGCGCAGGCGGCCGACCCCGCGCTGCCGCCCGGCGCAGCCATCGGCCTGGCGGAGTGCGGGGTGCGAGCGGACGCCGATGCGCTGCGGCTGCTGCTCACCCACCCTGCGCCCGCGGTACGGGCCCGCGCGGTGGCGGGCCTGCGCACGCTGGATGTGACGGTCGTGGAAGAACTGCGACCGCTGATCGACGACCCCGCGCCCGGTGTCGTGCGCGAGGCCACGCTCGCCCTGCTGCCGTCCGCGGCGCTGCTGCCCGAGGCATGGCTGACGGAACGACTCGTGGCTCAGCGGCCCCGCCATGTCCGGGTCGCCGCCCAGCGTTTGGCGACGGCGGCGGGCCTGGCCGGGCGGCTCCCCGTCGACGCGGAGCGTGGCTGCTAGCGTCCGCCCCCGTGGACGACAGTGTGTACGTGGGCAACGCCGGTGCGGACGCCGCGCTGGACCGGGGGTGGATCCTCGGGCATTTCAAGGACGCCGGGGATCCGCGGCACAGCGAGGCCGTGGAGATCAAGTGGGGGGTGCATCCCCCGGGGGACGAGCGGGCCGCGTGGGTGCGGGGTGAGGAGCGGACCGCGCTGCTGGTGCTCGTCAGCGGGCGTTTCCGGGTCGAACTGCCCGGGCGCAGCGTGCTGCTGGAGCGGCAGGGCGACTATGTCGTGTGGGGGCGCGGGGTCGATCACTCGTGGGTCGCGGAGGAGGAGTCGGTCGTGCTGACGGTGCGGTGGCCGTCCGTGCCCGGCTATGCGGTGAGCCCGTCGGGCTGACGCCTTTGCCTGGCCTGGGTCCGTTCGCGACCCGTTCATGGGGAGTGCCGGGTGCACACTGGCGGTGGGACGAGTGCGTGACTGCGGGGTGATGCGGATGCACAGCCGCTTCCGGAGCGACCGGCGGTTGACCACCCGTATGGGGATCACGCTGTTCCTGCTCGGATTGCTGTACGTGGCGTTCGTCGCCGCGCTGATCGTGCTGCTGAAGTCGTGGGTGCTGGTCGTGGTGGTCGCGGCGGCCCTGCTCGGCGCGCAGTACTGGTTCTCCGACCGGGTCGCGCTGTACGCCATGCGCGGGCGGGTCGTGGAACGGGAGGAGTATCCCGAGCTGCACGCGGTGGTCGACCGGTTGTGCGCCCTGGCCGACATGCCCAAGCCGGTGGTGGCGGTGTCCGGTATGGACATGCCGAACGCGTTCGCGACCGGGCGGAACCCCGACCACGCCGTGGTCTGTGTGACGACCGGGCTGCTGCGGCGGCTGGATCCGGCCGAGCTGGAGGGTGTGCTCGCGCACGAGCTGTCGCATGTGGCGCACAAGGACGTCGCCGTGATCACCGTCGCGTCGTTCCTCGGGGTGATCGCGGGGCTGATCGTGCGGTTCGCCTTCTACTCGCAGCTGTTCGGCGGGGGCCGCAGGGACCAGAACACGGCGGCCGTCTTCGCCGCGGTGATGGGTGTGGCGGCGGCCGTGTACGCGATCAGTTTCCTGCTGATCCGGGCCCTGTCCCGGTACCGGGAACTGGCCGCCGACCGAGCGGCCGCGCAGCTCACCGGGCGGCCCTCGGCGCTGGCCGCCGCGCTCACCAAGGTCTCCGGCGACATCGCCCGCATCCCGGCCGAGGACCTGCGCACGGCCCAGGCCTTCAACGCCTTCTACTTCACGCCCGCGCTGGGCCGCGAGCCCGGCATCGCCCGCCTCTTCTCGACCCACCCGAGCCTGGAGCAGCGGCTCGACCAGCTGGGCCGGATCTCCGTCGAGCTGGGCGAGGCGGCGGCACCCGGAGGAGCGTGATCGGCGCATGGGGCTGCTGGACATCCTGCTCGGCCGGACGAAACCGGTCGTGGCGGACCTCGACCGGCTCTTCGCGCTGCCCTCGGCGGCCGTGACCCTGGAGGCCGCCGCGGGCTTCAGACCGACCGGGCAGGGCGCGGTGTGCTTCGCCACGGTGGAGGGCGCGGCCTTCGAGCAGTCCCACCGCGAGGTGCGGGCCCTGCTGGACGCCGACACCGACCGCGACGGCCCGCCGGTGGAGCTGCGCCAGGACGACTACGGCTACTCCTGGCTGGTCTCCCGCCGCGCGCCCGACCAGCTCTCCGCGCTCGTGAACGACCTGCACGCCGTGAACAGCCAGATGGAGGTCAACGGGTTCGGCCCCCAACTGCTCTGCTCCCTGGCCGGGTTCGAGGATCCGTCGGGCCGGCGGCTCGCGCTGGTCTACCTCTACAAGCGCGGCACGTTCTACCCGTTCGCGCCCCTGCCGGACGGGACGCGGCGGCGTGACAACGCACTCGAACTCCGGGTGCGGGCCGCGCTCTCGGGCGATCTGCGCATCGAGCAGGATCTGAGCCGCTGGTTCCCGGTGTGGGGAGCGCCGGGGCTGTGAACGCCCCTCCGGGTACCGGTGCCGCGTGAGTGAATGGCCGTATGAGTGAGCTGATCCCCTTCACCCACGTCATCGACGGCGAGCAACTCAGCGGGCTGTCCGCCGGCGGGGCCGGGCCGGCCCGGGCGACGGTCGTGCTGCTGCACGGCGCGGGCAACGGCAGCAAGGAGCGGCTGGTGCCGCTGCTGGCGGAGTTCGCGGCCCACGGCTGTCACGCCCTCGCCTTCGACTTCTCGGGGCACGGGGAGAGCACCGGCCTGCTGCGGGAGCTGAGCCTGCGCCGCCGCTTCGAGCAGGCCGTCTCCGTCATCGACGCACGCGCGCGCGTGGACGGGCCGCTGGTGCTGGTCGGGTTCAGCATGAGCGGCCAGACGGTGGCGGATCTCGTACGGCACTACGGGGACCGGGTGGCGGCCCTGGGGCTGTGTGCGCCGGCGGTGTACGCGGGCGAGGCGTGGGACGTGCCGTTCGGCTCGGGCGACGGGCGGTTCAGCGAGATCATCCGCAGGCCCGGGAGCTGGCGTGCGGCGCCCGCGCTCGACGTCCTGCGGGCGTTCGAGGGCCGGGCGGTGCTCGCGGTGCCGGACACGGACGAGGTCATCCCGCCCGCCGTGACGGAGGCCCTCTCCGAGGCGCTGGCCCGGCGGGCGCAGTTCACCCACTGGGAACTCCCGGGCGCAGGGCACCGTTTGGGCCTGTGGTTCCGTGATCACCTCGGCGACCGGCGGGAGTTCGTCACCGCTGTACTGACCGGGCTCGGCGAGCAGGGCTGGTCGGGGACCCGCGCGTGGGTGGCCAAGCGGCTCCCGGAGGGCCGCACGGTCGCCGCGTCGTCCTTTCTGACCGGGGGCTGGAGCGCCCAGATGCGGCGGCTCACCCTCGACGACGGCACCGAGCTGGCGCTGCGGACGTTCGTGAAGCCCTTCTTCCGGCGGCACGCGCCCGGGCTGCTGGCCCGCGAGGCGGAGATGCTGACACTGCTGGCGGAGCAGGAGGGCGTGCCGGCCGCCGAGCTGATCGGCGTGGACGCGACCGGGGAGCACTGCGACCATCCGTCCCTGCTGATGTCCGTGCTGCCGGGGAGCGTCCGGGTCGACGAGGAGGAACTCGACGCGCGGGTGGACCTGCTGGCGGCCCAGCTGGCCCGGATCCACCGGGTCGTGCCCCGGGAGCGTCCGCGGACGTACCAGGCGTGGACGTCGCCGGCGGCGGTTCCGCCGGGGTGGGAGCGGGCGGTGGACGTCATCCGCCGCGATCCCCCGCCCTTCGACGGCTGCTTCCTGCACCGGGACTTCCACCCCGGGAACGTCCTGTTCACGGGTGCGGGGGCCGAGCTGCGGATCAGCGGCGTCGTCGACTGGGTGGAGACCTCGTGGGGGCCCGCCGACCTGGATGTCGCCCACTGCTCGACGGCACTCGCGCTGCTGCACGGCCCGGAGTTCGGCCTCGGTTTCCGGGAGCGCTACGAGGCCCTCGGCGGGCGGCGCCTGGCCGACGGCCCGGAGCATCTGTACTGGCGGCTGCTCGACGCCCTTGCCTACGTCCCCGACGCGGCGAAGCTGGCGGGGCCGTGGCGGGAACTGGGCCGGACCGATCTCACGCCGGAGGTGCTGGGCGGGCGGCTGGAGGCGTATGTGACGGGGCTGCTGGAGCGGTACGGCTGAGGCGTCCTGCGGGCTGATGGGCAGTGGCGTCTGGCTGCTTCAGCGGCCGACCGGGTCCTGCGTCCTCATCGGCGCACGGCCGGGCGGCAGGAGCGAGCGCCGGGCACCCCGCGGCTCGGGGGCCCGGCGCTCGGGGCGGAGAAGGGTCAGCGCGCGTACCGCATGAACGCCCGCACCATGTGGCACGTCGTGTCCGACGGCGGGTGCACGCCGATCATTTCGGCCGTGTCGCGGATGGTCTCGTCGCGGGCCTGGTTCGGCATGTAGACGCCCGAGTCGAGCAGGGCGATGGCGAGGCGCATCGCCTTGAGGCGGCGGTTGTGCGTCACGTACCACTGGCGCGGCCGGCCCGGCGGCAGCGGCCGCTTGTGAACGGGTACACAGGGCAGGTCGAGCAGGACGGGACGCTTCGCGGTGGACTGGGTGGGCAACGGCTTCGACTTCAGGGCGGCAGCGGGCACAGGCATCCTCCTGTCGCGGTCGGGCGGCTCACCGAAGACGTCGTCATCCCCGGCACCACCCTCGAACACTGCTTACAGTTTACCGCCCGGCACTGACAACGGGGAGTCCGCAGGGACCGGCAAATGCCCAGGTGAGCAAGGGATTTGGGGTGGTGTCACGGCAGGTCGGCGAGGTGCCCGTGGGGCGTCAGGAAATCGAACAGGAGGGTCGGCGCGTACCGTGTGCACATGGAGATCTGGATCAACCCGGCGTGTTCGAAGTGCCGCAGCGCCCTGACGCTGCTCGACGCCGAGGGCGCCGACTACACCGTCCGCCGCTACCTGGAGGACGTGCCGAGCGAGGACGAGATCCGCGGCGTGCTCGAGCGCCTCGGTCTCGAGCCCTGGGACATCACCCGCACCCAGGAGGCCGAGGCCAAGGAGCTCGGGCTCCAGGAGTGGCCGCGGGACGCCGGTTCGCGCGAGCGCTGGATCACCGCGCTCGCCGGGCACCCGAAGCTGATCCAGCGCCCGATCATCACCGCCGACGACGGCACGGCGGTGGTCGGCCGCACCGACGAGGCCGTGCGGGACGCCCTGTCGCGCTGACCAGCCACGTATTCCCATGTGGCGCAGGTCACTTGAATGACTCCTGTAACCGCTGAGTAACCTCGTTCGGTATCTCGTACATAGCGGCGTACGCTCCCCTACCTCTTCAGGAGGCGCGGATGTCGCGCAGGAGAACTCTCGGCACGAAGAAGAAGATCGCGCTGCTGGTCAGCGCGGCGACGGTGGCGGGAGGCGGGGCCTTCGTCATGGCGAGCACGTCGAACGCAGCGCCGCCGGCCCCCAAGTCGGCGTCGGAATCGACGGTCTGCCTGGGCCTCGCCACCGCCCTGGGCAACAACCAGAAGTTCATCGCGGACCAGAAGGCCAACCCGGACGCGCAGTCCGAGGCGCGGATCGCCAACCGCGAAGCGGTCGTCGCGGAGATCAAGCGGAAGCAGGAGGCGTCGGGGTGCGCCGTCGGGGAGTCGGCTCAGGACTCCCAGACCGCGCAGCCCTCGCAGCCCGCCCAGCCGGCGCAGCCGCCCGCGGCGTCGGCCCAGCCGTCGCAGCCCGCCGCGTCCGCCCCCGCGGGAGACGGCGGCGGTGCCGCTGCCTCCGGGCAGCAGGTGTGCAACGGCTCCACGGTCACCCTCTCCGGCGAGGGCGGTGCGCCTGCCGCGTCCAGCAACCAGTTCCCGGCCGGCACGAAGCTGAAGGTCACCAACCTGGACAACAACAAGTCCACGACGGTGGAGGTCACTTCGGTCTCCGGCAGCTGTGCGCTGCTCAACAACGCGGCCTTCGAACAGGTCCGTGAGCCCGGCAAGTTCCTGATCCGCCGGGCCCTGATCGAGAAGGTGGGGTGAGGCGTCACGACCGACTGATCGAATGAGGCGGCGGCCACCCCCTCGGCCGCCCCTCGTACGTGTCACCGGTCCTGCCGCCCCCGGCCAGGGGCGGCAGGACCGGCGCGTCCGGGCCGTGCGGCGCCGGTCACCGGCTTTGACGGAGGGGAGCCGGTGACCGGCGCCGCCCCGCGGCCACAACGCCTCACCGGGCGTGAACTACGGCACAGTGCTGCCAGGTAACACGGGGTTCACATGCGGGCAATGGCCGGGAAATCGCCTGTTGCCAGGCTGCCGGGCAGCAGAGGCGGCGCACCGCCGCAGCGCCGCAGCACCCGCGATACGCGCCCAGACACACCCCCGAAGGATGTGGCCCGTGACCTTCAAGGCTGAGTACATCTGGATCGACGGCACCGAGCCGACGGCCAAACTGCGCTCCAAGACCAAGATCATCTCGGGCTCGCCCGCCGGTCTCGACGCGCTGCCGATCTGGGGCTTCGACGGGTCTTCCACCAACCAGGCCGAGGGGCACTCCTCGGACTGTGTCCTCAAGCCGGTCTTCACCTGCCCGGACCCGATCCGCGGCGGCGACGACATCCTGGTGCTGTGCGAGGTCCTGGACATCGACCTCACCCCGCACGCCAGCAACACCCGCGCGGCGCTGGCCGAGGTGGAGGAGAAGTTCGCGGCGCAGGAGCCGATCTTCGGCATCGAGCAGGAGTACACGTTCTTCCAGGACGGCTACCCGCTCGGCTTCCCCAAGGGCGGCTTCCCGGCCCCGCAGGGCGGCTACTACTGCGGTGTCGGCGCGGACGAGATCTTCGGCCGTGACGTCGTCGAGGCGCACCTGGACAACTGTCTGAAGGCGGGCCTCGCCATCTCCGGCATCAACGCCGAGGTCATGCCCGGCCAGTGGGAGTTCCAGGTCGGCCCGGTCTCCCCGCTGGAGGTCTCCGACCACCTGTGGGTGGCCCGCTGGCTGCTCTACCGCACCGCCGAGGACTTCGGCGTCGCCGCCACCCTCGACCCCAAGCCGGTCAAGGGCGACTGGAACGGCGCCGGTGCGCACACCAACTTCTCCACCAAGGCGATGCGCGAGGGCTACGACGCGATCATCACCGCCTGCGAGTCGCTCGGCGAGGGCTCCAAGCCGCTCGACCACGTCAAGAACTACGGCGCCGGCATCGACGACCGCCTGACCGGTCTGCACGAGACCGCCCCGTGGAACGAGTACTCCTACGGCGTCTCCAACCGCGGCGCCTCGGTCCGCATCCCCTGGCAGGTCGAGAAGGACGGCAAGGGCTACATCGAGGACCGCCGCCCGAACGCCAACGTCGACCCGTACGTGGTGACCCGCCTGCTCGTCGACACCTGCTGCTCGGCGCTGGAGAAGGCCGGCCAGGTCTGACCTGTCCCGCACGTTCCGAAGGAGGCGCTCACCGCTCGCGGTGGGCGCCTCAGTTCGTCTGCCGCGACGTCGTGGCCTGTCGCGCAGTTCCCCGCACCCCTTCAGGGCACGTGTCCAAGCAGTGAGAGGAGACTCCCGGTGGAGGACCGGCTCTGCTTCAATATGCACATGGCCAGCCACCAGGAGCACACCGCGACGGGTCGTCATGACCTCGAGCCCTTCTGGCCGTCCCGCCAGGACCACGACTTCGACCGGGTGTGTTGCCGCGCGATGAACGCGCAGGCCCTCTAAAGCCGTACACCCCGGCCTTCGGCCAGCGCGAACCGCGTACGTCCCTCGGCGAGCCCGACCACGAATCGCGGCCGTCGACCTCCCGACGAACTCCTCGCGCGAAAAGAGCTGACCTCTCATGGCGACCACTCGTTCCCTGTCCACCGCCACCCCCCTCACCGCCCCCGCGCCCCACGGCCCCCGGCACCGGTTGCGTGCCGTCGACCGGGACGAGGTGGTGACCGTCGCGGACCTGCTGCCGCCGGGCGCCACCTGGCTGCGGGCTCCGCAGCACACCCTGCCCACGCTGCCGGGGCAGCCGCCGATGGTCGGCTACCTGGTGCTCGTCCCGGCCGACCAGCAGCCGCCGTTCCCGGTCGCGGTGCCCGACCTGCCGCAGTCCGCCGGCCCGGACCTCGGCGCCGAGCCGGGCGGCGAGCCGCTCATCCGCGTCGACACCGTGCAGCGCACCGCCCGGGTGGCCGGGCAGCCGCTCGACCTCACCTACCTGGAGTTCGAACTGCTGGCGCACCTGGTGGCGCACCCGGGCCGGGTGCACACCCGCGACCAGCTCGTGGGCACGGTGTGGGGCTACGGACACGTGGGCGACGGCCGTACGGTCGACGTCCACATCGCCCGGCTGCGCCGCAAGCTCGGCGCGGAGCACCGCGGCACGATCCGCACCGTGCGCCGCGTGGGCTACCAGTACGTGCCGGCGACGGCACACTGACACCGCCCCACCCTGCCCCGTCTGCGTCCCGCCTGCGTCCTGTCCGCATCCCGTCCGCATCCCGCCTGCATTCCGTCTGCTCACAGCAGATCCCCGTTCCCTCCTCTGCCCCGACCGGGCAGAGTCACCGGCATGAGGCTTCTGATGCTGGGTGGTACGGAGTTCGTGGGACGGGCCGTCGTGGAGGCGGCGCTGGGGCGGGGCTGGGACGTGACCGTCTTCCACCGGGGGCGGCACGACGCGCCGCCGGGGGTGCGGTCGTTGCTCGGCGACCGCACCGCGCCCGGCGGCCTGGCCGCCCTCGCCGACGACCCGGGCGAGTGGGACGTCGTCGTCGACACCTGGTCGGCTGCGCCTCACGCGGTGCGGGACACGGCGCGGCTGCTGCGGGGCCGCGCCGGCCGGTACGTGTACGTGTCGAGCTGCTCGGTGTACGCGTGGGCCCCGCCCGCCGGGTACGACGAGGACGCGCCCCTGGTGGAGGGGGCGTCGGCCGACGCCGGGCAGAGCGCGTACCCGCAGGACAAGCGGGGTGGCGAACTGGCCGTGCTGGACGCCTTCGGCGCGGACCGGTCGGTGCTCGTACGGTCCGGGCTGATCCTCGGGCCGTACGAGAACATCGGCAGGCTGCCCTGGTGGCTGGGCCGCACGGCACGCGGTGGCCCGGTGCTGGCGCCGGGCCCGCGTGAACTGCCCCTGCAGTACGTGGACGTGCGCGACCTGGCGGAGTGGACCGTGCTCGCGGCCGAGCGGGAGCTGAACGGGCCGTACAACCTGGTCAGTCCGCAGGGGCACGCCACGATCGGCGCGTTGCTGGACGCCTGCGCGCACGTCACCGGCGGCACCGCCGAGCTCCGCTGGACCGAGCCCGGGCTGATCCTGGAGGCGGGCATCGAGCCGTGGACCGAACTGCCGGTGTGGGTGCCGCCGGGCAGCGACCTGCACGACGCCCTGCACAGCGCTGACGTCTCAAGGGCGGTCGGGGCCGGTCTGGTGTGCCGGCCCGTCGAGGAGACCGTGGCGGACACCTGGCGGTGGCTGAAGGGCCTCGGGGGTGTGGTGCCCCAGCGCCCGGACCGGCCGCGCTCCGGCCTCGATCCGGAGGTGGAGGCGAAGCTGCTCGCGTCCGGCGCCGGTGCCTGAACGACCCCACTGATGGCGCAGGGCCGCTCCACCGCGGCGATCGGACGAGCCCCTTCACCCACCGTGGAGGATCAACAACTCCCGGTGCCAAAGGGGCTGTTGAGGACACAGGGTCCTCAATAATCTCGCATCGATTTCCGAGACATCTGAACACCTGTGGGACCACCTCCGTATGGAAGGGAGCCGCTTCACTCCTGTCGGGCGCCTCGATGCCCCCGAAAAAGGAAGTCAGAGGAGTTCCATGGGACGCAACACAAGAAAACGCCGTACGCCGCTGGCCACCAAGGCCATTGCCGCATCGGCGGCCCTAGCGCTCGGTGGGGGCGGGCTGATCTGGGCAAACTTCTACGCCTCGGCGCACGAGGAGAACTCGGCGAACCAGACGAAGTCCGCGGGCGGGCAGATCGCCACGATCCAGTGCCCGGACGTCGGACAGAAGCTGACCGATGTGCCTCGACGCGCTCGCCAGAGGGTGGACAAGGAGCTGGCCAACCTCGACAAGCAGATCAGCGAGGCCTACGCCCGGCTCGCCTCCACCCGTCAGGCCCAGGCCGGTGACGCGGGCTTCGTCGACAACGCCATCCTCGGCCCGCTGAAGTCGAAGCGGACCGCGGTCATCGACCGGATCGGCATCAACATCCGGCGGGTCGGCGGCAAGGCCCCGGGCAACCTCGGGCAGATGGCCTCGTGCCAGGGAATGGCCGCCGACGCCAACACCAACGACGGCCAGGCCGGCGGTGGTCAGAACAACGACGGCCAGAACAATGACGGCCAGAACAACGACGGTCAGAACAACGACGGCGGTCAGAACAACGACGGCGGTCAGGACCAGGGCCAGGACAACGGCGGCCAGGACAACGGGCAGGGCGGCAACGGCGGGCAGGGCGGCAACGGCCCGGCGGCGGACGACTTCATCAACATCGAGGACGTTCAGCCGAACTCCCGCAACCTGCCGAACGGCCTCGCCGCGAACGGCGACGGCGGTTCGACGGGCACGTTCACCACGCAGTGCGGCACCAACGAGAACGAGAACCGTAACTCGGACAACGTGATCGTGGCGCCCGGCGTCTCCAATGGTGCGCAGCACCAGCACGACTACGTCGGCAACCAGAGCAACAACGCCTTCGCGAGCGACGAGGACCTGGCGAACGCCGACACGTCCTGCCAGAACCAGGGCGACAAGTCCTCGTACTTCTGGCCGGTCCTCCGGATCCAGGACGGCTCGGACGACATCGACGCCGGTCAGCCCGGCGGTGGCCAGGACGGCAACGTCGGCAAGATCGTCGAGCCGGCCGAGGCCCAGCTGAAGTTCGTCGGCAACCGCACCAGCGACGTCGTCGCGATGCCGAAGGCCCTGCGCATCATCACCGGTGACGCCAAGTCCCTCACCAACGGCCTGAACAACGCCAACACGTCCTGGACCTGCACGGGCTTCGAGGACCGCCAGGTGACGGACAAGTACCCGATCTGCCCCGACGGCAGCAGCGTGGTCCGGCTGTCCAACTTCCAGAGCTGCTGGGACGGCCAGAACATCGACAGCGCCAACCACCGCACCCACGTGGACTTCGTGGAGGCGGACGGCAGCTGCTCGAACGGCTTCCAGGCCATCCCCCAGCTCCAGGTCCGACTGGTCTACGACGTCCAGGCGCCGCAGATCAACAACGGGCAGGTGCAGAACGCCTTCGCGGTGGACTCCTTCCCGGAGCAGCTGCACAAGCCGATCACCGACCACAACGACTTCATCAACTTCTTCGACGACAACGTGATGAACGAGATGGTCGAGTGCATCAACAACGGCCAGGACTGCCAGTAGTCCTGATCCGGTAACGGCAAAAGGCCGGCGGTGGGAATTCCCACCGCCGGCCTTCCGCTGCCGCGGCCCGTGCGTTTCAGCCGTGGTGGCCGGCTCCGCCGTCGTGACCGTTCTTGTTGTGACTGCCGCCGGGGTTCATGTGCTCGGAGCCCTCCTCCATGGTCCCGCCGAGGGTGCTCTGCAGCGCCGTGACCGTCTTCTGCTGGCCGACGGCGACCCACTTGCGGCCGACGAGGTAGTAGCCGCCGTAGTCCTTGGCGCTGTTCAGCCACTCGCGCTGGCCGCGGTCGGTGGCGAAGGTGGCGAGGACGTACTTCTCCTTGCCCTTCTTGCACAGGGCCTGGCGGATGGTGTCCGCGTCGGTCTGCATGTTCGGCTTGCAGTCGGCCTCGGCCGCGATGTGCTCCAGGCTGCCGCTCACCTCCTTCGGAACGGCCGCCTCGTCCTTGTCGCCGGATCCGCCGCAGCCGGTCAGCGCCAGTATCGCCACCGCGCCGCTCAGCGCGAGCATCGGTCGGGTCACCCTCATCTGTTCCTCCGGTCCTTGTCGGCACGGTCCTGGTCACGGCACGGTCCGGACGCATGCCGCACGGAGCCCCGGCAAGAGGCTCTCGCCTTCGATACGGCTGCGGAGCCCACCGTGCTCAAAATCCCGCTGCCCCGGTGTGCACTGCTGTGCGAGGGTGGTCCGGTGGATCAGGACTGGGAAGATCGTGTGGCCGCCCTGTGGGACCGTTTCGACGACTACGCCGAGACGGAGGAGGACGAGGCCCGCTTCCGCGCCGACGTCGACGCCCTGGTCGCCGAGCTGCCCGAGGGCAGTCCGCACGGCCCGTTCGAGCGGGCCTGCGCGTGGGACTCCACGGGCCACTCCGACAAGGCGGTCCCCCTGTACCGGGAGGCGCTGGACAGGGGCCTCGCCGACGCCAGCCCCTACAAGGCCCGCCGGACGAAGATCCAGCTGGCCAGCTCCCTGCGGAACACCGGCCGGGCCGAGGAGGGCGTCGCGCTGCTGACGCCCGAACTTCTCGCGCCGTCCGACGAGCTGGACGACGCCGTACGCGCCTGTCTCGCCCTGTGTCTGTCGAGCCTCGGCCGCGACCGGGAGGCCCTGGCGCTGGCCCTGGGCGCCCTGGCTCCGCATCTGCCGCGCTACCAGCGGTCCATGGCGAACTACGCCCGTTTGCTGGTGGAACCCCGGGTGCACCCGGGGGCGTGACGCTCCGGGCCAGGTGACCATCCAACGATTCGCTCGTTCTGCTGAACGTGCAGTCACAGGATGTCGCCCAGCGCCCCGCACCCGCCTCCCCGGCCGGCCCGGTCGTCGACGTCGAGCAGGCCGAGGCCGCGCTCGTCGAGCACTACCCGCGGCTCGTCCGGCTGGCCTATCTGGTGCTGCCACCGGGGCTGGGCCGCAGCCGCCGCGTCCTGACCGCGCACGCTCTCACCCAGCGGGCCCTCCCCCGCACCCGCACCCCGGCCCCGGTGATCCCGGCCCAGTCCACCGGCCGGGACGGCGACCCGGGGTACGCGCTGATCCGTCTGCAGGTGCTGCGCACGGCGCTGGAGGCGGGGCTGCCGCTGAAGGCGAGGGCGTGGCCCAAGAGGGCCCAGCTGCCGCCGTTGCTGCCGCACGTGTGGGGCCTGAAACTGTTCCCGCGCTCCGGCGGCGCCGACGAACTCTCCCTGGACCAGCGGCTGTCCACCCTGTCGGGTCCGGCCCGGGCCGTCTACGCGCTGCGCGGCCTGGAGCGGCTCACGGACGACGGGGCGCGCGAGGTCCTCGCGGCGGCGGGCGTCGCCGACCCGGAGGGCGCCGTCCTGGAGGCCGACGGGATCCCCGCCCAGTACGGGCTGCTCGACTCTCCCGAGTTCGACCCCTGCTCGCTCCAGGCCCGCCCCACCGACCTGATGCGCCGCCGCCAGCACCTGAAGGCCGCCCTGGCCGCCGGTGCCGCGCTGCTGGCGTGCGGGGCGCTGCTCGGCCTGCCCGGTGAGGGCTGGGGACCCGAGGGCGCCGCGGCACCCCCGTACGCGCGCAACCCGGCCGCGCAGGCCGCCCTGGACCCCTCGAAGCTGACCCGGATGCCCTCGTCCGCCTGGCGCAGCTCGGCGCGCACCGACTTCTCCGTGTGGCCGGCCCGTGGCGACCTGACCGGCGACAAGGCCCTGCTGCGCCGCGCCCTGGCCGTGTGGGCCCGCCCCGGCGAGACGGTCCAGGTGTCGGTGACCCCCGGCACCCTGTCCGGTGGCCCGGCCGGACCGCCCCAGCTGCTGTACGCGGGGACGGTCGACGCGGCGCGCGTGGTGATCCTCTACGACGGTCTGCGCATCGCCCGGTACGCCGAGCCGAAGGACGGCACCCAGGGCGCCGCCCTCGACTTCGCCCGGGTCGACGGGGCCGGCCGGGCCGAGGCGGGCGCGGTCGTCCTGGGCCGGTCCGACGGCAACGTCCGCTATCTGACGGCCCCTTGGGTGCGGAAGGCCGGCGAGCGGGACCTGATGAAGCCGGGCTCCGGCGCGATGGACCTCGCGCTCACCGACGGCGTGACCGCACCGCTGGCCAGCCCGGCGCTGCGCTCCGGCCCCTGCTCCTCGTGGAACGTGCTGCAGGTGACCGACGGCACCAGGACCCGGCTGCTGACCGACCTCGGCGAACTGGTCCCGGCCCGGCTCACCACCGGACGGCCGGGATCCCCGCGCGAGGTGTCGGGGGCCGCGGCGCTGCGCACCTGGCAGCCGTTCGCCTGCTCGCTGGGCACGGTGCGCTCGGCGGGGGTGCGCAGCGTCAACGCCTGGGCGTTCAACGAGCAGCCGCTGCCCGACGCGAGCGGTTCGGCGGCGTGGGTGTGCACCCGGGCCGAGACCTGGCGGGGCGGTGGGGCGCGGGTGCTGGCGCAGTTCCACACGCCGGGCGGGGCGTACGGAGCGGCGGCGGCGCAGGCCGAGAACGTCCCGGCGTGCGGGCCGCGGGACCCGCATGTGCTGGCCGGGGTGCTGTGGAAGGCGAAGGCCGGTGACTGGTACCTGCTGGCCGCGGGGAGCCGGGAGACCGCGTCGATCCGGGCGACGGGCGGAGTGAACGGGGCGGCGCGCGGCAGTCTGCTGACCGTGCCGGCCGAGCAGGGGGCGCAGGCTCAGCTCAAGGGGACCCTGAAGGACGGTCGTTCGCTCGGCGGGCTGCGCTGACGGCGGCGGTTTTCGGGCCCGCCCGGTGGGGCCGGCGGAAGCCGGCGATCGATCCGGGCCGTTCGAGGCCGGAATCGATCGGTAAGGTGTTCGTATGACTACCGGGGTTCGCCGCAGAATGGGAGTCGAGGAGCGGCGGCAGCAGTTGATCGGCGTCGCCCTCGAACTGTTCAGCCGCCGCTCGCCCGACGAGGTCTCCATCGACGAGATAGCGTCGGCCGCGGGCATTTCACGCCCGTTGGTCTACCACTACTTTCCCGGCAAACTCAGCCTGTACGAGGCCGCGTTGCAGCGTGCCTCGGACGACCTCGCGGCGCGTTTCGTGGAGCCGCACGAGGGTCCGCTGGGGGCGCGGCTGCTGCGCGTGATGCGCCGCTACTTCGACTTCGTGGACGAGCACGGGCCCGGCTTCTCCGCCCTCATGCGCGGCGGTCCGGCCGTCGGCTCCTCCACGACCAACGCGCTCGTCGACTCCGTACGGCAGGCAGCGTATGTCCAGATCCTTTCGCACCTGGGCGTGACCGATCCGCCCGCGCGTCTCGAGCTGGTCGTCCGTTCCTGGATCTCCCTCGCCGAGTCGACGGCGCTGATCTGGCTGGACGGCCGGCGCATCCCGCGCGAGGAGCTGGAGCCCCAGCTCGTCAACGACTTCGCCGCCCTCGCCGCGGTCAGTGCGGCCTACGACGAGGAGATGGCCACGCTGCTGCGCGGCATCGTCAAGGACGAGCCGGCCGACGGCCCGTTCGCGCACCTGGCCGGCCGGCTCATCGCCCTGGCGAGCTGATCCGGCTCAGCTCTCCGACTTCGCGTACGACGGGTCCAGGTCGCGGACCTCGGCGGAGGCGTGCAGCGCGAGCCCCCCGGCCGGCTTCAGATGGGCCCGCAGCAGCTCCAGCGCGGTCTGGGTGAGCCGGGCCTTGACCTCGTCGGTGCGCCCGGCGAGCAGGGCGATGTGGATATGGACATGGGCGTGCCCCTCGGTCTCGGGGCCGATCACGATGTCCTCGGTCGGGCGGAACCGGGTCTTGCACGCGGGCGGCTTGGCGGCCGCGATCTCGACCGTCGCCTCGTGCAGCGCCTTCGCGAAACCGGGCCGGTCGAAGGCGCCGGCGAGGTCGGCCGAGTAGTCGACGGTGATCTGCGGCATCAGTACTCCTGTTCCAGGCGGCTCGGGCTCACCCTAACCGCAGCAGGCGCTCGGTGCGGTGCGGCCGGCACTCGGTCACCGGGGGCTGCGCCAGGCCCAGCCCGAGCAGCGGACCGCGGGCGTCGGCGTACCCGGCGCCGCCCCCGTCGCGCAGGATCGGCAGCGGGATGTGAACAGAGTCGGCGATGGGGCGGACCGTGGGTCACGGCCCGCCCCACCCACCGTAGGTGCTATCCGGCGGACCGGGTGAAGACGGCGACCGTACGCCCCGGAACGGCGAACGTGCCCGATTCGGCCGCGTAGGAGGAGGACTTGACGGTGGAGTCCGCCCCCGCCGCCTGCACCGGGTGCAGCCGGTAGCCGGCCCCGGCGAGTGCCGGGACGCGCTGTTCCTGCTTCTCGGGGGTGGCGTTGAAGACGACGACGAGGTCGCCGAGGCGCATGGTGATCACGCCGGGCGTCTCGTCCTCCCCGGACAGCGGGAAGGAGAGCCGGGACTGCACCCGCTCGGCCGTGCCGAGGGAGAAGTCCGTCTCGGTGCCGCGGATCCGCAACAGGTCGCGGTAGGCGGCCGAGGTGCCCTCGATCTGCTCGCAGCCCACCTCGACCGTGCTCAGCAGGGGCTTGGCGTACGGCCACTTGTCGGTGTTGTCGGCCGCCATGGGCAGTCCGCGGCCGAAGCCGTTGCCGTCCTCGCACCTCCAGTGGACGGCGTTGAACCAGTCGCCGCTGTCGTAGGAGTTGCGGTCCAGGGACTTGGAGCGCAGCAGGTCGGTGCCCGCCTGGGAGAGGGCCGGGCCCTGCGAGAGGGTGGCCGTCGCCATGGCCAGGACCTGCATCCGGGCCCGGTCGGCCGGGCTCGTCGAAGCGGGCAGCTTGAAGGCGAGCGCGTCGAACAGGGACTCGTTGTCGTGGGCGTCGGCGTAGGCGAGGGCGTCACCGGGGGCGTCGGCGTAGCCGGCGGGGGCGCCGTTGTAGTCGACCTCGGAGCCCTTGACCTCCTTGCCCGCGGTGTCGGTGAACCGGTAGCCGGCGAGGTTGCCGGAGAGCCCGACCTTGATGAGGTCCTGGTAGTGCAGCAGGCGGGCCTTCTGCTCGGCCTCGGTGCCGTTGTTCTTCGAGGAGTTGGGGTCGGTGTACAGGCCGGAGGCGAAGCCCTGGACGCCGGGGTCCTCGTCGAAGGGGCCGCCGCCGCGGACCGCGTCACGGGCCCGGTCGGAGAAGGTGGCGATGCCGGTGCCGGCCATGTTCTTCTGCGTGGCCTGGACGAACCGGGCGTCGTCGGCGATCTCGCCGAAGTTCCAGCCCTCGCCGTAGAGGATGATCTTCTTGCCGTCGACGCCGTCCTCCTCGAGGGTCAGCGCGTCGAGGGCCTTGCGGACCGCGAGGATGTTGGCCTTCGGGTGGTGGCCCATGAGGTCGAAGCGGAAGCCGTCGACCTTGTACTCCTTCGCCCAGGTGACGATCGAGTCGACGACGAGCTTGCCCATCATGGCGTTCTCGGTGGCGGTGTTGGCGCAGCAGGTGCTGTTGGCGACCGAGCCGTCGGCGAGGAGCCGCTGGTAGTAGCCGGGGACGATCCGGTCGAGGACGCTCGTCCTCTCCTGGCCGCTCGCGGCGGTGTGGTTGTAGACGACGTCCATGACGACCCGCAGTCCGTCGTCGTTGAGGGCCTTGACCATCTTCCGGAACTCGACCGTGCGGGCGGTGCCGTCCGGGTCGGTGGCGTAGGAGCCCTCGGGGACCGTGTAGTGGTACGGGTCGTAGCCCCAGTTGTAGGCGTCCTTCGCGGCGGTCTTGCCGACGCACTCCTGCTGCTTGTCGGAGTCGGCCGGGAAGGAGGCCAGGTCACAGCCGGGCTTCGCCTGGTCGGCCTTCTTCTCCGGGATGGTGGCGATGTCGAAGGCGGGCAGCAGATGGACGTAGGAGGTGCCCGCCGTCGCCAGCTCACGCAGGTGCTTGCTGCCGTCGGCGGCCTTGTCGGTGAAGGCCAGGTAGGTGCCGGGGTGCTTCGCCGTCCGGTCCTCCACGGAGAAGTCCCGGATGTGCAGCTCCTGGATCTGCGCGTCCTTCAGCGGTACGGCCCGGGGCTTGGTGTACGCCGACCAGCCGGAGGGCTTGAGGGCCTTGTCGTCCAGGTCGACGACGAGGCTGCGCTCGGAGTCGGCGGTGAGGGCGAGGGAGTAGGGGTCGGTGACCTTGTTGGTGACGACCTTGCGGACGCTGGGCGCCCAGACCTTCACGACGTACCGGTAGGGCTTGCCTTTCCAGGATTTCGGGCCGGTGGCGGACCAGATGCCGGTGGCGGCGTCGCGCTTCATCGGCACGGTGGAGTCGCCGAGCTCCAGGGACACCTGCTGTGCGGTCGGCGCCCACACCGACAGGGTGGGGCGGCCCGTGGAGAACGTCGGGCCCAGGTCGGCCTTGGTGGCGCCGGGGTACAGGTCGTCGAGGACTCCGGCGATCTGCACGCCGGTGGCGGCGAGCACCGCTCGGTTCGCCGCGTGCTGGGTGGCGACGACCTGGCCGCGCAGGGCCTCGCGGACCCGGTCGCGGTCGCGTGGGTCGACGGTCCAGGCGTCGTACTCCTTCAGATGGGGGAACTTCGCCTTCTGGGCGTCGGACAGCTCGCCCTTCGACAGGCGCAGCCACTTCGCGTCACCGGTCAGGGCGCCGTCCTTCGCGGCGATCGCACCGTCGCGGGAGTACAGCAGCTGGGTGGAGGCGGCGGCGTCGGAGCCGTTCCAGGCGAGGGTGTCGCGGTCGATCCAGACGGCCTTGGAGGTGGTCAGGTCGACGGCGGCGGCACTGCCCGCGGGCTGCGGGAGCAGGTACTTCTCCTGGCCGTTCACCAGCCACACCTCGTGGCCGTTCGCCTTGAGGTCGAGGGACTGGTCGGTGGGCAGGTCCTTCTCGTCGCCCTTGTGGATGATGTAGCTGAGGCTGGTGGCACCCTCGGTGAGCGGCACCTCGTAGACAGCGCCATAGGAGTCAGTCTTCACCGGCTTGAGGGGGCTCGACCAGTCGGTGGGGTTCGCGGCGCCGGTCCAGACGTGCAGGCCCCAGCCGTCGTAGGTGCCGTCGGCCCGGTGGTAGTGCAGGACGGCCTTGGTCCTGTCGGGCGCCGGATAGGCGGGGCGCTCGGTGGTGACGGTGTCCTTGCCCTGCTCGATCCAGACCTCGCCGGTCTTGGTGACGTCGATCGTGCGGTCGGTGGAGACGTCCTTGTTCCCGTCCTTGTCGATGACGAGGAAGCCCACGTTGGAGGCGCCGGGCTTGAGCTTGACCCAGGCGAAGGCACCGTAGGCGTCGCGGCCGGTGAAGGGGTGGCTCTTCGGCCATTCGGTGGCCTCGCCCTCGGCGAGGTCGCCCCAGGCGTACAGGCCCCAGTCGGTGTAGTCGCCGTCGGCGCGCTTGTAGTGGACGATCGCGTGGTCGCGGGAGGAGGCGGTGGGCGGCTCCTCGGCGGGCGGGGTGCCGGTGGTGGAGGCGGCGAGAGCGCTCGCGGTGCGGCCGGCCGAGTCGATCACGACGGCCTTGTAGCGCAGGGCGGTGCCGGGCGCAACGTTCTTGTCGATGGGGTGGGTGACCTTGTACGGGGCGTGGTCGGCGGAGCCGAGGGTCTGCCACCTGCCGTTGCCGGTCTGCGCGGCGAAGACGACCCGGTTGAGCTGCCCGCCGTCCGTGTCGGCGGTGAGCTCGACGGTTCCCGTCGCACCCGCGGCCGGGGCCTTCAGGGTGATCGTGGGCGCGGTGGCGGGCTTGGCGAGCCTGCCGGACGCCTTGAGGACGACCGCCGAGCCGGCCGGGACGGTGACGGTGAGCTTCTTGTCGCGGTCGCTCTTCGGGGCGGCGGCGGTGCCGTGGATGCCCTTGAAGGTCATGCCGGCCGAGCCGGTCGGGAAGGTCGCGGTCCTGGCCTCGCCCGCGTTGTTGAAGGCGACGACGTACTCGGTGCCGGTCTTGCCGTCGGTGCGGGAGAAGGCGTAGACACCCGGGCCGTCGGCCGCGTACCGCTGCTGCTGGACGCCGTCGGTGAGGGCCGGGTTGGCCTTGCGCAGTGCGGCGAGGGCGCTGATCTGCCGGTAGAGCGGGGCCTTGGTGTCGTAGGCGTCCTCGGCGTGGGTGCGGTCGGTGCCGATGCGGTCGTCGTCGAGGTAGTCGGCGGTGCGCGAGGCGAACATGCTGTGGCGGGCGTCCTTGTCGCCGCCCGGGCCGGTGAAGCCCTGCTCGTCGCCGTAGTAGACGACCGGGTTGCCGCGGCTGAGGAACATCAGCTCGTTGGCGAGCTTGTCCTTGGCGAGGAGCTCGGCGTCGGTGGCCTTGGGGTCGTCCTGCTTCAGGAACGACCCGATGCGGCCCATGTCGTGGTTGCCGAGGAAGGTGACCTGCTCGTACGCGTTGGCCTTGCCGGTCGTGTACTTGTAGTCGTCGCCGAAGACACCCGCGAGCTTGGCGGCGCTCGCGCCCTGCGAGGCGTACTGCCGGGCGGCCTCCTGGAAGGGGAAGTCGAGCGTGGCGTCGAGGCGGCCCTGGGTCACGTACGGGGAGGTGACGTTCGTGTCGGCCGAGTACACCTCACCGAACATGAAGAAGTCGTCCCGGCCGCGCTGGGCGGCGTAGGCGTCCAGCGCGGTGGCCCACTGCGTCCAGAACTCCATGTTGACGTGCTTCACGGTGTCGATCCGGAAGCCGTCCACGTCGAAGTCCAGTACCCAGCGCTGGTAGATCTTCTCCATGCCCCGCACGACCTCGGGCCGTTCGGTCCACAGGTCGTCCAGGCCGGAGAAGTCGCCGTGTTCGGAGCTCTCACCGGCGAAGGTGGAGTCGCCCCGGTTGTGGTACATCGTCGGGTCGTTGAGCCACGACGGGACCTTGTCGTTCCTGGTGACCTTCGGCGTCCGCGGGAAGGAGTCGCCGTCGACCTCCGGGAAGTCCCGCCTCCCGTCCGCGTAGTCCGCGTCGTCGAAGGGCTTGCCGTCCTTCGTCAGGTACGGGAAGGCGCCCTTGGAGAGGTAGTCGTAGGACTTCTCCTCGTAGTCGACGACGTCCGCGGTGTGGTTGGTGATGACGTCGAAGAAGACCTTCATGCCCTTGGCATGGGCCTTGTCGATGAGGGTTTCCAGGTCCTTGTTGGTGCCGAAGTGCGGGTCGACCTGGGTGAAGTCGGTGATCCAGTACCCGTGGTAGCCGGCCGAGGCGTTCGCCCCGGTGCCCTGCACGGGCCGGTTCTTGAAGATCGGGGCCATCCAGAGGGCGGTGGTGCCGAGGCCCTTGATGTAGTCGAGTCTCTTGGTCAGGCCCTTGAGGTCGCCGCCCTGGTAGAAGCCCTTGTCGGTGGGGTCGTAACCGGTGGCGAGGCGGGAACCGGTCAGGCCGCCCTTGTCGTTTCGCGGGTCGCCGTTGGCGAAGCGGTCCGGCAGGACGAAGTAGAACTGCTCACGGGTGGCGTCGTGCCGGGCGGGCTCGGCGGCCAGCTCGGCATCGGACGGGGGTGCCGGCGGGGTGGCGGCCCCGGCGGCGAGCGGCTGGACGAGCGTTGCGGCCAGCGCGGTGGCCGTGACCGCGGCGACCCGTCCGGCACGGGCGGTTCGGCGCCTTGCGGGCGCACGCCATCTCGGTATCACTGACGTGGACTCCTTGCATTGC
Organism: Streptomyces tuirus; assembly: GCF_014701095.1. Taxonomy (NCBI): domain Bacteria; kingdom Bacillati; phylum Actinomycetota; class Actinomycetes; order Kitasatosporales; family Streptomycetaceae; genus Streptomyces; species Streptomyces tuirus. The sequence continues at coordinate 1,983,223 of NZ_AP023439.1, forward strand.
GGCTCTCTCGGGTCCGACCCCGCGCGACCGTATCGCCGCCGAAACACTTACAGCAAGAGGCTTGAAACTGTTGGTAAGAAGTTTCAGTCTGGCCGTCGCCCCTCGGGGTTCCCCGAAGGGCGAGGTCCAAGGACCTGGCTAACAGGTGGACTTGCCCGCGTATATGGCCAGGGCCGTGTTGGAGCCCAGGGAGGCGGTGAACTGCCCGCTGGAGTTCACCGTCACGGTCGTGTTGTTCTGCACGTTGCAGTACGACCCGGCCGGCAGCGACGTCTGGTACGTCCGGCTCAGCGATCCCGACTCGTGGTTGATGGCCACGAAGCCCTTGCTGCCCCGGCCGAAGGCGATCGCGTCACCGCCGTTGTCCCACCAGTTGGTGACGGCCTGGCCGCGGGTGGCATTGCGGAAACCGACCATGGACTTGATCTCGGGCCAGTTGTGCTGGCACTTCCAGCCGTTCTGCCAGCAGGCGTTCACCTGGCCGCCGTTCGGCGGGCCGGCGTCGTGGTCGGAGAACTCGTAGCCGGAGTTGATGTCCGGGGCGCCGTAGGGCCAGGCCAGCATGAAGACGTTGGCCAGGGTGTAGTTGGCGTTGTCCTTGTAGCTGAGGGTCGAGCCGTTGCGCTCGGTGTCGTGGTTGTCGACGAAGACACCGGAGACGCCGCTGCTCATATAGCCCCAGCCCTCGCCGTAGTTCTTCAGATAGGCGAGGTTCTCGTTGTTGAAGACGCGCTTGAGGTCGTAGGCGTAGCGGAACTCCTGGACGTCGCCGTTACTCGTGTATTCGGTGGGCTGGACCGCCTCGCCGGAGCCGTAGATGACCTCCTGCTTCCAGTACACCGACGGGTTGTTCAGCCGGGACTTGATGGTGGCGAGGTCGGCGGTGTCGATGTGCTTGGCCGCGTCGATGCGGAAGCCGTCGACACCGAGGGAGAGCAGGTCGTTCATGTAGCCGGCGATCGCGCTGCGGACGTAGTTCTCGCTCGTGTCGAGGTCGAAGAGACCGACCAGTTCGCAGTGCTGGACGTTCCAGCGGTCCTGGTAGTTGTTGATCTGGCCCGTGCAGTCGTCGAAGTCGGGCGCGGAGTACAGGCCGGGGTAGGTGTACTTCGTGTACGACGAGCCGCCGGTGCCGGTGCCGCTGCCGGCCGCCATGTGGTTGATGACGGTGTCCGCGACGACCTTCACACCGGCCGCGTGACACGTGTTCACCATGTTGCGGAAGGCCGTGCGGTCGCCGAGCCGGCCGGCGATCTTGTAGCTGACCGGCTGGTACGAGGTCCACCACTGCGAGCCCTGTATGTGCTCGGCGGGCGGGGAGACCTGGACGTAGCCGTAGCCGGCGGGTCCGAGGGTGGTGGTGCACTCGCGGGCGACCGAGGCGAAGTTCCACTCGAAGAGGACGGCGGTGACGTCCTTGGTGCCAGGTGGGGAGGCCTGTGCACTGGTCGGGTTCATGACAACCGTAGCCGCGGCGAGCGCGACGGCGGAGGTGAGGTATCTGCGTGCCATGTGGGGTTTCCTTCTTCGTTGAAGGTTCTTGCTGCAAGGTTCAGAAACCTTGCGGTAACGCAGATGGTAAGGGCCCGCCACCCGAAAGGGCAGCGGGCCGTACGAAATTCAAAGGAAAATCAGGCGCGGGCCCCCGCGGTCGCGGAGGTCCACCACACCGTGGTGTCGGCCGGCACCTTCGCCTCGTCGTCCACCTCGACGATCTCCCCGCTCGCCACCAGCACCCGGCCGTACGCCGGCATCGCCACCGACTCGCCGGTGGTGTTCGCGACGCACACGAACTCCCCGCGCCGGAAGGCCAGCACGCCCTCGGGCGCGCGCAGCCACTCCACGGAGGTGCCGGCGCCGAGGTCGCGCTGCTCGCGCCGCACGCGCAGCGCGGCCCGGTACAGCTCCAGGGTCGAACCGGCCTCGCCGGTCTGCGCCTCGACGCTCAGCTCGCCCCAGCCCTCCGGCTGCGGCAGCCAGCTGCCCCCGTCGCCGAAGCCGTACGACGAACCCGTCCGGGTCCACGGGATCGGCACCCGGCAGCCGTCGCGGAAGCCGTCCTGGCCCGCGCCCCGGAAGTACGCCGGGTCCTGGCGCACCTCGTCCGGCAGGTCGACGACGTCGGGCAGGCCGAGCTCCTCGCCCTGGTAGACGTAGGCCGAGCCGGGCAGTGCCAGCATCAGCAGGCTCGCGGCCCGGGCCCTGCGCAGGCCCAGCTCGCGGTCGCCGGCCAGGCGGATCTGGGTGCCGAGGCCGGGCGGGTTGGCGAAGCGGGTGGCGTGCCGGGTCACATCGTGGTTGGACAGCACCCAGGTGGCGGGGGCGCCGACCGGGCGCATGGCCTCCAGGGTGCGGTCGATGACCTCGCGCATCTCCTCGGCGTCCCAGTGGGTGCTGAGGTACTGGAAGTTGAAGGCCTGGTGCAGCTCGTCCGGGCGGACGTAGTGGGCCGTGCGCTCGATGGTCGGCGTCCAGGCCTCGGCGACGAAGATCCGCTCGCCCGCGTACTCGTCGAGGATGAGCCGCCACTGCCGGTAGATCTCGTGCACGCCCTCCTGGTCGAAGAACGGCATGACATCGTTGCCCAGCAGCTTCACCTGGTCGTGGGATCCAAGGTCGGGCAGGCCCTGCGCCTTCACCAGACCGTGGGCGACATCGATACGGAAGCCGTCGACGCCCATGTCCAGCCAGAAGCGCAGGATGGAGCGGAACTCGTCGCCGACCGCCGGGTGCTCCCAGTTGAAGTCGGGCTGCTCGGGGGCGAAGAGGTGCAGGTACCACTCGCCGGGCGTGCCGTCGGGCTCGGTGACCCGGGTCCAGGCCGGGCCGCCGAAGATCGACTCCCAGTCGTTGGGCGGCAGTTCGCCGTTCTCACCCTTGCCGGGGCGGAAGTGGTAGCGGTCCCGCAGCGAGGAGCCCGGGCCCTCGGCGACGGCCCGCTTGAACCACTCGTGCTGGTCGGAGGAGTGGTTGGGGACCAGGTCGACGATGATCCGCAGGTCCAGCCGGTGGGCGTCGCGGATGAGCGCGTCGGCGTCCAGGAGGCTGCCGAACATGGGGTCGACCGCGCGGTAGTCGGCGACGTCGTAGCCGGCGTCGGCCTGCGGCGAGGCGTAGAAGGGGCTGAGCCACACGGCGTCCACGCCGAGGTCGCGCAGGTACGGCAGGCGGCTGCGGACACCCTCCAGGTCGCCCATGCCGTCGCCGTTGCTGTCGGCGAAGCTGCGTGGGTACACCTGGTAGATCACCGCGTCCCGCCACCAGTCGCGGCGCTTGGCGACGGCCACTGTGGGGGTGGGGGCAGGTGCAGCTGAGTGCTGGCTCATGTCGTCCTTGATGCGTAACAGGATGTCGGTCATGGAAGCGTGGGTGGGGAGAGGGGGCGGCCGCGGTACAGCGGGGTCGGATGGGCACCGCGGCCGCCCGCCCCGCGCCCCGTCAGGGGCGCGGGGAGCTGCGCGGCCGGCCACGACGAACCCGCGGCCGATCACTCACGAAGGTCACCCCTTCGTGCCGCCGGCGGTGAGGCCGGTCACCAGGTTCTTCTGCACCAGGTAGAAGAACAGGGCGGCCGGTATCGCGATCAGCACAGCCGTCGCGGCCATCAGGTTGCGCTGGGCGTCGTGTTCGCTGACGAACGTCTGCAGACCGACGGCGAACGTGTACTTGTCGTCGCTCAGCATGAACGTCGAGGCGAACGCGACCTCACCGAAGGCCGTGAGGAAGCTGTAGAACGCCGCGACCGCGAGGCCCGGCTTGGCGAGCGGCAGGATGAGCCGCGCGAACGTGCCGAAGGGGGTCAGCCCGTCGACGCGCCCGGCCTCGTCGATCTCGAACGGGATGGTGTCGAAATAGCCCTTCATCAGCCAGGCGCAGTACGGCACGATCGTGGTGCAGTTGACCAGGATGAGACCAAGGTAGCTGTCGATCAGCTGCAGATCCGAGAGGATCTGGTACATCGGCACGATCAGTACCGCGATGGGGAACATCTGGGTGACCAGCAGCACCCACATCAGCTTCCGGTAGCCGGGGAACCGCATGCGGGAGACGGCGTAGCCGGTGGACGCGGCGACGACGACGCCGATGAGCGTCGTGCCCAGCACCACGATCAGCGTGCTCGTCAGCCAGTCGAAGAAGCCGGTGTCCTGGAGGACGTAGGCGTAGTTCTCGAGCGACAGCTTGCCCCAGATGCGCCCGGGGTGGAGGTAGTCGTCCTTGTCCGGGCCGAGGGACAGGAAGAGCAGCCAGGCGACCGGGAAGAGCGCGGTCAGGCTGGCGGCGATCAGCACGGCGTGCGAGGCGAGGGAGGCGCCGCGGCTGCGTTCGCCTCGGCCGCGGACCTTGCCGGGGGCGGTCGCGGGGCGCCGCTCGCCGGCCGGTGCGGAGCTCTCGACGGTGGTCGTACTCATGGGGAACTCCTGCCTCAGATCGCGAGCTGCTGCTCGTTGCGGTTCAGCCAGCGGCGGTAGAAGGAGGTGAAGACGATCAGGATGGACAGGAGCAGGATCCCGTAGGCGGCGGACTGGGCGTAGTCGCGCGGCTGCTGCCCGAAGCCCAGTTGGTAGGCCCACGTGACGAGGATCTGGGCGTCCGGTGCGGTGTTGCCGAACAACAGGAAGATGATGGCGAACTGATTGAAGGTCCAGATGACACCCAGGAGGACAACCGTCGTACTGACGGACCTCAGACCGGGCAGGGTGACGTAGCGGAATCGCTGCCAGGCGTTGGCGCCGTCCATCTCGGAGGCCTCGTACAGGCTCGCGTCGATCGACTGCAGGCCGCCGAGGAGCGAGACCATCATGAACGGCACACCGCACCAGGTGTTGACCATGATGGCGGCGAACCGCTGCCAGAAGGTGTCCTCCAGCCACAGCGGTGCCGGCAGGCCCAGGCCCTCCAGTGCGGTGTTGATGACGCCGCCGTCCGCCAGCATGAACCGCCAGCCGAAGACGGTGACGAAGGTCGGCACCGCCCAGGGCAGGACGAGGATCATCCGGTAGAGGGTGCGGCCGCGCAGCTTCTGGTTGAGCAGCAGGGCGAGGCCGAGACCGATGCCGTAGTGCAGGGCGACACAGGCCGCCGTCCAGAAGACCGTCCACAGGAAGTGCGACCAGAAGCGGTCGTATGCCGTCGGGCCCCAGAGGATGTCGGCGTAGTTGTCCAGGCCGATGAACTTGTACGTGGCGTCGATGTGGTTGACGCCGATCGTGCGGGCGGTGTTGAGGCTGGTGGCGTCGGTGAGGGTGAGGTACAGGCCGTACACCAGCGGATACACCACGAGGACGCCGAGCACGACGGCCACCGGGGCGATCATCGCGTAGGCGTACCAGTGCTTGTGGAAGCCGTTCTTCAGCCGCTGGGCCGGCCCGGGTCGCGGTTCCCGCTCACCGCGCCGCTTGCCGGTCGCTCGGTCGATGGCGACTGTCATGGTTCGACACCTTCTGGAGGTTCAAGGAGGTCAAGGAGGGCTGCCCGGGCGCGGGCGCGGGCCGGTGGCCGCCGGATCCCCTCCCCCCATGACGGGGGGATCCGGCGGCCACCAGGCGGTCACTTGGAGAAGTCGGGCACCAGCTTGGCGATGGCGGTCTCGGCGTTGCCGAGGCCCTTGTCCAGGGACTCCTTGCCACCGGCGATCTTGATCAGCTCGTCGTCGAGGGGACCCCACAGGGAGCTGTACTCGGGCAGCGCCGGGCGCGGCTGGGCGCTGGAGAGGACGCCCTGGTAGCCGGCGATGCCGGGGTCGGCCTTGACCTTGTCGGTGTAGGCGTCGTCGCGCGTGGGGAGCGTGGAGTTCTTCAGCGCGATGGTCTCCTGGGCCTTGGCCGAGGTCATGAAGTTCACGAACTTCATCGAGGCCTTCTGGTGGGCCTCGTCGGAGCCGGCGTAGACGGAGAGGTTGTGGCCGCCGGTCGGGGCGCCCGCCTTGCCGGAGGAGCCGGCCGGGACGGTGGCGATGCCGAGGTTGTTCTTGTCCTTGAAGGCCGAGCCCTTGTAGAAGTTCGTGATCTCCCACGGACCCTGGACGATCGAGGCGACCTTGCCGCTGACGAACGCCTCCTGGATGTGGGCGTAGGCGTCGGCGGTGGTGTCGGCCTTGTGCAGGCCCTTGCCGGAGAAGAGACCCTGCCAGGTGCCGTAGGCCTTCTTGGCCTCGGGCGAGGTGACGGTGATCTTCTTGGCGTCCGCGTCGACGGTGTCGGTGCCCTCGCCGTAGAGGAAGGACTGGGCGTAGTAGGCCTGGGTGGAGCCCCAGTAGCCGTCGACGCCGGTCTTGCCCTTGATCGTGGCGGCGGCCTTCTTCAGGTCGTCCCAGGTCTTGGGGGCCTCGACGCCGGCCTTCTCGAACAGGGCCTTGTTGTAGACGAGGGCGAGGGTGTCCGTGGTGAACGGAACGCCGTAGGTCTTGCCCTCGTACTTGGCCTGCTCGATCAGGCTGGGCTGGAACTTGTCCTGGTCCTTGAGGGCCTCGGTGCCGTCCAGCGGCGCGAAGAAGCCCTTCTTGGCGAAGGCCGGCGTCCAGCCGACCTCGGAACGCAGCACGTCCGGGGCACCCTTGGAACCGGCGGCGGTGTCGAACTTGTTCTGCGCCTGGTCGAAGGGGACGTTGACGTACTTGACCTTGATGTCCTTGTTGGCAGCCTCGAACTGCTTCACCAGGGCCTGGTACGTCGGCGCCTCGTTGGTGGCGTTGGAGGTGTCCCACCAGGTGATGGTGACCGGGCCGTCGGCCTCGTCGCCACTGTCGCTACCGCCGCAGGCCGTCGCCGCCAGGGCGAGGGACGCCACCAGCGCGGTGGCCGCTATGCCACGCCGCATGAGTTCTCCTTGAGGGTGAAAGCCCGTTGTGCTGCCGACTGCGCCGTTGGCGGCCGGGCGTCGGTGAGATTAGCCGCGCTGGAACGACTTGCGAAAGACCTTGCAGCAAAAAGTTGCAAGGGGTGCCGATGGTTATCCCGCCGTGACCTCTCACCGGCCTCGCCTGCGCCGCCCCACAGCCCCTGTTTCCAGCTGTTCGGCGGGGAGTCGGACAGCTGTGCAAGACTCTGCAAGCACTTGCCATCCGCGTCCGCCGGGGGAATCATCCGTTGCGGATCGGACGCCGACCACGACTTTCGAGGGACCGCGATGACCAAGCCACCCGCAGCGGGCCGTGCGACGGCGCGCATCAGGCGTCCCGTCGGTGCGCAAGGAGAACCCCGGCCGCTACAGTCCGGTGCTGTGACCACACGGCTTGCCGACATCGCTTTGCAGGCGGGGGTGAGCGAAGCGACCGTCAGCCGGGTCCTCAACGGCAAGCCGGGCGTCGCCGCCACCACCCGCCAGTCCGTGCTGGCCGCTCTCGACGTACTGGGCTACGAACGTCCGGTACGCCTGCGCCAGCGCAGCGAGGGGCTGGTGGGGCTGATCACCCCGGAACTGGAGAACCCGATCTTCCCGGCCCTGGCGCAGGTCATCGGCCAGGCGCTGACGCGGCAGGGCTACACGCCGGTGCTGGCCACCCAGACCCCGGGCGGCTCGACCGAGGACGAGCTCACCGAGATGCTCGTGGACCGCGGGGTCGCCGGCATCATCTACGTCTCCGGACTGCACGCCGACACCACCGCCGACATGCAGCGCTACGACCGGCTGCGCGCCCAGGGCGTGCCCTACGTGCTGGTCGACGGTTTCTCACCGAAGGTGCAGGCGCCGTTCATCTCCCCCGACGACCGTGCCGCGATGAGCCTGGCGGTCACGCACCTGGCGTCCCTGGGGCACACCCGGATCGGTCTGGCCCTCGGGCCCAAGCGGTTTGTGCCGGTGCAGCGCAAGATCGAGGGGTTCGTGCGCGCGGTGCAGGACCAGTTGGGCCTCGACGCCGCGACCGTGGAGTCGGAGCTGGTGCAGCACTCCCTGTACACCCTCGAGGGTGGTCAGGCGGCGGCCGTGGCGTTGATCGAGCGGAACTGCACGGCCGTGGTGTGCGCCAGCGACATGATGGCGCTGGGCGCGATCCGGGCGGCCCGGCAGCTCGGTCTGGACGTGCCGAAGGACATCTCCGTAGTGGGCTTCGACGACTCCCCGCTGATCGCCTTCACCGACCCGCCGCTGACGACGATCCGCAAGCCGGTCCCGGCGATGGGGCAGGCGGCCGTGCGCACGCTGCTGGAGGAGATCGGCGGGACGCCCGCGCCCCACAGCGAGTTCGTGTTCATGCCGGAGCTGGTGGTGCGTGGTTCGACCGCCTCGGCTCCGGGGGAACGCGGTCGCTCCTGAGACCTACGGCCTGATTTCGCCGTAGAACATGCGGCTCGTGCGGGGCCGCGGGATGATCGGTGGGGAAGTCCTTTTCTGGCAGACTTTGCGCCTATGGGTGAAACGACCGTGACGAAGCCGGAGGGCCTGGAAGCGGCCCTCCCGGAGACAGTTGCGGCCGATTCGGGGCACGGTCCGCTGCGTCGGCTGCGCACCCCGCGCCGGCCCCGCTTCTGGTTCGAGATCCTGCTGATCGCGGTGAGTTACTGGACGTACTCGCTCGTCCGCAACGCCGTGCCCGAGCAGAAGACCGAGGCGCTGCACAACGCCGACTGGATCTGGCAGGTCGAGCACCATCTGGGCATCGCCGTCGAGCAGTCGGTCAACCACGCCGTGAACTCGGTGCATTGGCTGATCGTCGGGATGAACTACTACTACGCGACGCTGCACTTCATCGTCACCCTGGGTGTGCTGGTGTGGCTGTACCGTCGCCATCCCGGCCGGTACGCGGCCACCCGCCTGGTGCTGTTCGCTACCACGGCCGTCGCCCTGGTCGGTTACTACCTGTATCCGCTGGCGCCCCCGCGGCTGATGAACGGCGGTGGCTTCGTCGACACGGTCATGGTCCACCAGACCTGGGGTTCGATGGCGTCCGGCGACCTGAAACACATGTCGAACCAGTACGCGGCGATGCCGTCGATGCACATCGGCTGGTCGCTGTGGTGCGGGCTGACGATCGCCGCCCTGGCGACGGTCCCCTGGGTGCGGGTGCTGGGGCTGCTGTACCCGGCGCTGACGCTGGTGGTCATCGTCGCGACGGCCAACCACTTCTGGCTGGACGCGGTGGGCGGCCTGCTCTGCCTGGCCTTCGGGTTCACGGTCGCACGGCTCTGGTACGGCAGACAGCCGTACGCGCTGCCGCGGACGGTGCCGGAGCGCGGGCCGCGTGCGGTGCGGCCCGCGGTGAGGGGGCCCGAGACCGGGACGTCCTGGCGTGACGGGCCGGACGAGTCCCGACGGTTGCCGGACAGTTCCCAGGGGCTGCCGGACAAGTCCCGGGGGTTGTCCCGCAGGTCCTAGCGTTCGGCGGTGCCGTAGAACAGTTCCTCCACCACACCGCGTGCCCGGCGGGCCGTGCGCCGGTAGGCGTCCAGCATGTCGCCCGCGTGGCCGGGGCCGTAGCCCAGGTACCTGCCCACGGCGGCCAGTTCCCGGGGCTCCGTCGGAAACGTGTCGCCGGCCCTGCCGCGGACCAGCATCACCGCGTTGCGGACGCGGGTCGCGAGGACCCAGGCCTCGTCGAGGGTCGCCGCGTCCTCCTCCGTGATGAGCCCGGCGGCCCGGGCCGCGGCCAGGGCCTCGCGGGTGCGGGTGGTACGCAGACCCGGCTCCGCCGAGCCGTGCCGCAGCTGCATGAGCTGCACGGTCCACTCCACGTCGGACAGGCCGCCCGGCCCGAGCTTGGCGTGCAGCTTGGGGTCGGCGCCGCGCGGCAGCCGCTCCGACTCCATGCGGGCCTTCAGCCGCCGGATCTCGCGCACGGCCTCGTCGGCGAGTCCGTCCGCCGGGTAGCGCAGCGGGTCGATCAGCTCGACGAAGCGGCGGCCCAGGCCCTCGTCACCGGCGACGGGCTCGGCCCGCAGCAGCGCGTGCGACTCCCACGTCAGGGCCCACCGGCGGTAGTACGCCGCGTACGAGGTGAGGGTGCGGACCAGCGGCCCGGACTTGCCCTCCGGACGCAGGTCGGCGTCGATGAGCAGGGGCGGGTCGGCGCTGGGGATCTGCAGCAGGCGGCGCATCTCGGAGACGACCTTGTTGGCCGCCTGGGACGCCTCGCGCTCGTCGACGCCGTCGCGCGGTTCGTGCACGAACAGCACGTCCGCGTCGGAGCCGTAGCCCAGCTCGTGGCCGCCGAACCGGCCCATGCCGATGATGGCGAACCGGGTGGGCAGGTCCTCGCCCCAGCCCTCCCGCACCACGGCCCGGAGCGTGCCGGCGAGCGTCGCTGCCGTCAGGTCCGACACCGCGCCGCCGACCATGTCCACCAGGGCGCCCTGGTCGGCCTCGGCGGGCTGCTCCTCGGTGCCGTAGGAGCCGACGATGTCGGCGGCGGCCGTGCGGAACAGCTCCCGGCGGCGCACCCCGCGGGCTGCCGTGACCGCCTGGGCGGCGCCGTCGGCGCGTTTCACCGCGGCGTATATCTCCTGCTCCAGATGGGCGCGCGACCGTGGCTCGAGGCCGCCGCCGTCCCCGTCGCCGAGCAGCGCCACCGCCTCCGGGGCGCGCATGAGCAGGTCGGGCGCGAGCCGGCCGGCGGACAGCACCCGGGCGAGGTTCTGCGCGGCGGCGCCCTCGTCCCGCAGCAGCCGCAGATACCAGGGGGTCTTGCCGAGCGCGTCGGAGACCTTGCGGAAGTTGAGCAGGCCCGCGTCCGGGTCGGCCGAGTCGGCGAACCAGCCGAGCAGCACGGGCAGCAGGGTGCGCTGGATGGCGGCCTTGCGGGTGACACCGGAGGCCAGCGCCTCCAGATGGCGCAGGGCGGCGGCCGGGTCGGCGTAGCCGAGGGCGACCATGCGCTCCCGGGCCGCCTCGGTGCTGAGCCGGGCCTCGCCGGTGGCGAGCTGGGCGACGGCGTCGAGCAGCGGCCGGTAGAAGAGCTTCTCGTGCAGACGGCGTACGACACCCGCGTGCCGGCGCCACTCGCGGTGCAGGTCGGCGACCGGGTCCTTGCGCAGGCCGAGGGAGCGGCCGATGCGGCGCAGCTCGGCCTCGTCCTCGGGGACGAGGTGGGTGCGCCGCAGCCGGAAGAGCTGGATGCGGTGCTCCATGGAGCGCAGGAAGCGGTAGGCCTCGTCGAGCTGCGCCGCGTCGGCCCGGCCGACGTAGCCGCCGGCGGCCAGGGCCCTCAGCGCGTCCAGGGTGGTGCCGCTGCGCAGGGAGGTGTCGGCCCGGCCGTGCACCAGCTGGAGCAGCTGCACGGCGAACTCGACGTCCCTGAGGCCGCCCGGGCCGAGCTTCAGCTGGCGGTCGACCTCGGCGACGGGGATGTTCTCCACGACCCGGCGGCGCATCTTCTGCACGTCGGGGACGAAGTTCTCGCGTTCGGCGGCCTTCCACACCAGGGGCTGGACGGCGGCGACGTACTCCGCGCCGAGGTCGAGGTCGCCGGCCACCGGGCGGGCCTTGAGCAGCGCCTGGAACTCCCAGGTCTTGGCCCAGCGCTGGTAGTAGGCGAGGTGGCTGGAGAGGGTCCGCACGAGGGGGCCGTTCCTGCCCTCGGGCCGGAGGTTGGCGTCGACGGGCCAGATCGAGCCCTCGACCGTCGTCTCGGAGCAGATCCGCATCATGTGCGAGGCGAGCCGGGTGGCGGCGCGCACGGCCTTGGTCTCGTCGGTCCCCTCGGTGGCCTCGCCCACGAAGATGACGTCCACGTCGGAGACGTAGTTGAGCTCGTGGCCGCCGCACTTGCCCATCGCGATGACCGCGAGCCGGCACTGGGCGGCGTCCTCGGGCGCGGCCGCCTCGGCGATCTTGAGGGCGGCGCGCAGGGTGGCGGTGGCGAGGTCGGCGAGCTCGGCGGCGGACTCGGCGACGCCGGTGGTGCCGCAGACGTCCCGGGCGGCGATGGACAGCAGGCAGCGCCGGTAGGCGACGCGCAGGGAGACCGGGTCGGTGGCCTCCGCGAGGCCGGCCTCGAACTCCTCCACCCCGGGGTGCAGGTCGTAGGCCTCGTACATGACGAGGGCCTGCCAGTCGTCCGGGTGCCGGGCGAGGTGGTCGGCGAGTGCGGTGGAGGCGCCGAGGACGCCGAGGAGGCGGTCGCGCAGGGGCTTGGCCGCGATCAGGGTGTCGAGCAGTTCGCGGCGGGCGCCGGGGCCGCGCTGGGCCTCCAGCAGCCGGACGAGCCCGAGCAGCGCGAGATCGGGGTCGGCGGTGCCGCCCAGCGCCTCCAGCAGCACGGGGTCGTCGCGCAGCGGCGCGAGCTCAGGACTGTCCAGGAGCCGCTCGGCGGCGGAGGCGTCGGTGAAACCGTGCCGCAGCAGCCGTGTGAAGGTGCTGCTCCTGCGCCCCGGCGCCGCCGTCATCCGGGCCTCCCTCGCACTGTTCCTCGGACATGCTTCGGATCAAGGTCCTACGGCTTTGAGCCTAACCGCAGAGGGCGGGGGAAGCGGCGGTGAGTTCGACAGGCGGACGAGGCAGGCGCGTGGCTACGGCGACTGGCCGCGGAGGGGAGGCGGGCTACGGCGGTTTCCGGCCACAGGGGGTACGGGAGGGCCATTTCCGCTGCGGCACGGGCCATGCGGTCGTCCACTCGGTGGCGCGGCACGCCGTTATCGGCTTCGGTGAGGGGGAACCGTTCAGCCGGCTGCGGCCGGACAAGGTGACCGGTTCTCATCAAGTGATCGGTTCTCATGAGGCCGGACGAAGGAGTCACGCCATGGACATGACCCTCGAAGTCATCCCGCTGCCCGTGTCCGACGTGGACCGTGCCCGGGACTTCTACCGGGACAGGGTCGGCTTCCACGTGGACATCGACCAGGAGGTCATGCCCGGGATGCGGATCGTCCAGCTGACCCCGCCGGGTTCCGGCTGTTCGATCGCGCTGGGCGAGTCGATCTGGGAGATGACCCCCGGCCCGACCCCGGCCCCGGGTTCCTACCAGGGCCTGCAGCTGTGCGTCGCCGACATCAAGGCGGCCCACGCGGAGCTGGTCGGCCGCGGCCTCGACGTCTCGGAACCCGTCCAGTACTCCCCGGACGACGGCGCGACGTTCATGCACTTCCAGGACCCGGACGGCAACGGGTGGGCGGTGCAGGAGTACCGGCGCAGGGCCACCGAGCCGCTGCACCAGCTGCTGGCCGACCTGAAGCGCAAGCAGGGCTGAAGCGGCGACGAACCTGAGCCCGAGCAGGACTGAAGCGGCCGCAAACCCGAGCCCGAGCAGGCCGAAGCGGCGACGAACCTGAGCCCGAGCAGGCCGAAGCGGCGGCAGGCCTGGAGCGCAAGCAGGCCGAAGCGGGTTCAGGCCTGGAGCGGAAGCAGGCCTGAACAACCCGGTCAGGAATCGAGAAGCAGTCTCCGGGGAGCGCGATTAGCGTCGTTGTCATGACTTCCATCGCATCCGTCACCCTCGAGGTGGCCGACCCCGCAGCCGCCGACCGCTTCTACTCCGCCGCCTTCGGGCTGGGCGACCGGCTGCGCCTGCGGGCGTCGGAGGAGCCGACCTCCGGCTTCCGCGGGTTCACGCTCTCGCTCGTGGTCGCCCAGCCGGCCGATGTGGACGCCCTCCTCGACGCGGCCGTGCAGGCCGGCGCGACGACGCTGAAGCCCGCCGCCAAGTCGCTCTGGGGCTACGGGGCCGTCGTCCAGGCCCCCGACGGGACGATCGGGCAGCTCGCGTCGTCCTCGAAGAAGAACACCGGCCCGGCGACCCGGCAGGTCGGCGAGTTCGTCCTGCTGCTCGGGGTCGAGGACGTCAAGGCCAGCAAGCAGTTCTACGTCGAGCACGGCCTGAGCGTGGGCAAGAGCTTCGGGAGCAAGTACGTCGAGTTCGAAACCGGCACGGGCCCGGTCAAGCTGGCCCTGTACAAGCGCCGGGGCCTGGCCAAGGTCGCCGGCGTCTCCCCCGACGGCACCGGCTCCCACCGCCTGGCCATCGGCAGCGACGCCGGGCCGTTCACCGACCCGGACGGCTTCGCGTGGACGACGGCGTCGGAGAGCGCCTCGGTGTGACGGGGGCGGGTGAGCGGGAGGGCGCATGTCCCTCCTCCCCCGCTGACTCTCCAGCCTCAGCTCTTTACGTCTTGCCCGAGCGCCCCTATTTCCCCATGGCTCACGAATAGAAGCACGCACTGCTTTTCATCCAACTTGCTGGCGCGTCATTTTGTTCATCTGTAGGATGCGCCACATGGGCATGCCCGCGCTTGCGCTGGACAATTCGACATTCATCAGTGCACAGGAGTTCATCACTGCACAGAATCGCGGTGAGCACAGTCGAGATCCATTCGCGCGCCAGTCCTATGTCGAGTTGGTGCAGTCCCTCATATTCCAGCCGGCGGTGCGGGTGATCCACCCGGTGCATCTCAGCCCTACCTCCGAGCAATTCGGTGACGAACCATACCTTTTGCGGCGCCTGCTGGAACTAGGGCTGGTCACACCGGTACAGGTTTTCGCCGACTCGATACAGCACCTTGCCGCCGCGGAATCAGATGTGCTCAACACCTTGCAGACCCGTGGGGTGGACGCCATGCTCTCGTTTCTGCGGTCGATGGAGGCGTGCGATCAGGAGGCTGAAGCTGCGGGCAGTCCCGGTCTACGGCGGAGAATTCTGCAATGGAACGACTTCCATCAGACGCAGATTCCTCACCACTTGGTCCGCGTGCCGACTGCCGATGGAATCGAACCCGATCGGCTGGGTGAATGGGCGCGGGCGGCATCCGTCGCAATCGGTGAGCTGTTTCGACCTCTGATGCCGAGTGCGGTGGAACCTTCGAACTTCATCGCGGCACTGGCGAGGTCCCTCCGCTACCAGGCGCGAGCGACGGTCACGGGCCATGCTTACCAGCCGCACGGGCTCCGCCGGGACTTCGCCGTCACCAGCCAGATCCTGTCCGATGACATGGATGAGGAGACGGCAGTGGACGTCATCAAGCTGATCAGGGGCATCCATGACCGGCTGAGCGAAAATGCCGGGCCCTCACGCGCCCGGCACCTGGAATTACTGCGCCTCGAACTGCCTCTGGTGGGTGGGCGGTTATGGAATGCCGAAGAGGCGGGGCTGCGGACCGACCGGGATTGGATCGACCTGGTATGTGACCGCATCATGAATTACCGAATGAAGGCCGGCCCCATTCGGGAGCTGGTCCGCGGAATAAGGACCGAGGAAGACACTCTTCGTTTTGAACGTGGCATCGAGGAAGTCACCCAACGGCTCAACGAGCGTCTCGGACTGAGCACGGTCGACATCACTCCCCTTGAGGCCCAGCTGGCCGAAGGTGTTTCTTCCGTCGCATCGACCGTACCCGGGATACCGACCGTCGGAGGTCTCTGGATCGGCGCCCGAACAACCTTGAAGCGGTATGCATTCCGCGGAAACACCGCCCAGAAGTTCGTGTATCAAGAATATCTGAGCGCTTGGCGCCGTGCCAATAATTGAGCTGCGCGGCAAGTCGGCCGCCCGCTCGGGCGCCTGCCTATATGAAGCAACGGCCGGGATCGACGTCCGAAATATAGTCCAATCTCGGTTCGAGTGCGCTGACTGTTTCCTCAGCCACCAGCCCTTCCCGTAGCACATAGGCGACCATGTCGACTTCGGTCCACCGGGTCAGACAAGCTTCAGCGTTCCCTCCCAGCCGACTGACCACAGGGTCCACGAGGATTCTCCGGATCATCTCTCCGTGGCACACCTTTTCGTTGTTCAGTGGAAAGATGTACTGCTCCAGATAGTCGTAGCGCAGTGCGGAGCGGATACGCCAGAACCTCTCGCTCTCGAGGGGGTCCATGTTCAGAAAGTCATGCTCCGCCAAGAATTTTCGTGCCGACCTGAAGACAAGAGAATTGAAATCACGGTTGTATCTGGCCACGTCCGCCTCTCGGTTCAACAGCAGGTAGAGGTGCTGAAGTTCCTCCAGGAAGGCGTAATCCCCGACCGGCAGGCGGAGCACGTCGAAGGCACCGTCCGGAAGTTCCGAGGGTGATAGGTTCAGGCCAGTGATCGTGAACAGGGTGTCCTCGAAAAAGCCCGTGACGATATCAGCCAGAAGTACCGCACGTGCCGCCTGGCTCAGATCTGAGACACGCTTTCGCGCAATGTCCGCCGCTTGGCTCACGGTCGCTTCCGGCAGTCTGCCCTCGATAAAACGTTCCATGTCATCGGCGCCGTCGAAGTGACCCTTTTCGGCGTTGTGCGCGAACGGCCACCGATTGATGTCGTGCAGCCACGAGAACAGCAACACCTCCGCCCTGGGCAACCTACGCTCCTCCCCTACCAGCAAGGCCAGAGAGGCGACCCTCGCCACATGCTCGTAGCGCGAGAAAGCAAGGGTTCGTGGATCACCCCCATTGGGGTGCACGGTCACAAAACCGGTAATGGCCTGCAGTCGTTTCGCGGCACAAGTCAGCCAGGTCGGCAGAACTTCCGACACCATGGTTCCAGACCTATTCATTGCCGCTCTCCCTACCGAACCTGCCGAGCCATGCCCGCTCGGCTGAAATCGATTCAGGTAGCAGTTCGATCTGATACTTGTGCAGCGTCAGGCTGATCATCGACTGCCGAACCCTCCCGCCTGTCCGGACGCGGCGGCCTGGTAACACCTCAAGGCCCGACATGCTGCTTCCGAGTGTGTCCGCGATCCAGGCCAAGTGCTCCTGCGCGACCTCCGGCTGAAGAGTCCGAGACTGACAGAGGTCTCGCTGGGTCCTCGGACAATGGCACGGCAGGCACTGTTCAGCAGCACCCCGCCGGCAGTCCCATACGCCGAGAGCTTCCGCTCGGCCCGTGGCCAGTGCAATGGCACACGAGGTGCTCCGGTAGACCGGGTAGCCGACGGCAGCCGCGGCGGAATTGATGTCCTGCCAGGCTTCCGCGTCCCACAACTCGTCGCGTGCTTCGGCAGTCCCTTCCAGCAAGCCTGTCTGAACGAGTTCCTCTTGAGCGATTCCCGCTCCTACGGATAGGCCGATCGCCACCGAACAGCGATAGCCTGAATCCTTCAGCCGGCGTACGGCTCGGACGGCCCAATCCGCGGAGGGCACGGACTTCCTCACGACGGGTCGCCAGAAGTGCACCATTGCGATGTTCTTGATATCGCGACACTCCGCTCCGGCATCGAACGTCTGATCCGGGGCGAGGACGGGCCCCTTCTCTGTGCGTAGCTCCAGCGTCGTCCGGTGAAAGGACTGCGAGCAGAAAATCACCACGGCAATGTTCAGGTCATCCAGAGCCAGGGCCAGGGGACGCGGCATACGTCCCTTCGTCACCACCACCAACGGCCGCGAGAGATCGGCACCGGCCAGTTCGGTGGCGAAGGCGCGGAGATAGTCCTGGTTGGCTGCGGTCAGCAGCATGTCCGTATAGTTTCCGAGACATACCGGTGTGGAATCAATGTCACCGCCCATGTGGCTGCGAGTTTCATCGAGGTACTCACACAGCATCTCCACCGCCCGCCCAGGTGAAACTCGCGGCTGCGGCAGACGCGCTTTCAGTCCGATCGGCCCCAGATAGCAGTAGGAACAATTCGCAGGACAGCCAACGATGGGATCGACACTTATCCACGTGTCGTGCTCCGCGATAATTGGTACATGCTTGGGGAGCGCTTCCCGGGCCGTCAATTCATGCACCCCTGTCCCATGGCGTTCGTGCACCGATAAGAAGCGCTGACATTCTAGCGTCGAGGACACGTTCCTGAGTGGCCTGTGATCGCGTCAGGAAAAGTCCAGGGAATCGATGGCGATCATGCGGCTCGGGTGGTACGTCCCCGGGAAGCTGAAAGGGCTGCCGGTCCACGACCGACAGCCCCTCTCGTCACATCCGCAGCGGACGGACGCTTCGTCGCCTCGCCCTACAGCGCCGGAAGGTTCTTCCGCAGCTCGAACGCCGTCACCTCGGACCGATACTCCTCCCACTCCTGCCGCTTGTTGCGCAGGAAGAAGTCGAAGACGTGTTCGCCGAGGGTCTCGGCGACGAGGTCGCTGCGTTCCATGAGGGTCAGGGCCTCGCCCAGGTTCTGGGGGAGCGGCTCGATGCCCATCGCGCGGCGCTCCGCGTCGGAGAGGGCCCAGACGTCGTCCTCGGCGCCCGGCGGGAGCTCGTAGCCCTCCTCGATGCCCTTGAGGCCGGCGGCCAGCAGGACCGCGTAGGCCAGGTAGGGGTTGGCGCCGGAGTCGAGGGAGCGGACCTCGACCCGCGCCGAGCCCGTCTTGCCGGGCTTGTACATCGGGACGCGGACCAGCGCTGAGCGGTTGTTGTGGCCCCAGCAGATGTAGGAGGGGGCCTCGCCGCCCGCGCCCGCGGTGCGCTCCGCGCCGCCCCAGATGCGCTTGTAGGAGTTCACCCACTGGTTGGTGACGGCGGAGATGTCCGCCGCGTGCCGCAGCAGGCCCGCGATGAAGGAGCGGCCCACCTTGGAGAGCTGGTACTCCGAGCCCGACTCGTAGAAGGCGTTGCGGTCGCCCTCGAAGAGCGACAGGTGGGTGTGCATGCCGCTGCCGGGGTGCTCGGAGAACGGCTTCGGCATGAACGTGGCGTGCACGCCCTGCTCCAGGGCCACCTGCTTCATGACGAGGCGGAACGTCATGATGTTGTCGGCCGTCGAGAGCGCGTCGGCGTAGCGGAGGTCGATCTCCTGCTGGCCGGGGGCGCCCTCGTGGTGGGAGAACTCGACCGAGATGCCCATCGACTCCAGCATGGTGATCGCCTGGCGGCGGAAGTCCATGCCGACGTTGGTCGGGGTGTGGTCGAAGTAGCCGGAGTTGTCGGCGGGCACCGGACGGCTGCCGTCCAGCGGCCGGTCCTTCAGCAGGAAGAACTCGATCTCCGGGTGGGTGTAGAAGGTGAAGCCCAGGTCGGAGGTGCGGGCCAGGGCACGCTTGAGCACGTAGCGCGGGTCGGCGAAGGACGGGGAGCCGTCCGGCATGAGGATGTCGCAGAACATGCGGGCCGTGCCCGGGGCCTCCGCCCGCCAGGGCAGGATCTGGAAGGTCGACGGGTCCGGCTTGGCGATCATGTCGGACTCGTAGACCCGGGCGAAGCCCTCGATCGCCGATCCGTCGAAGCCGATGCCCTCGTCGAAGGCCTGCTCCAGCTCGGCCGGGGCCACGGCGACCGACTTGAGGAAGCCCAGCACGTCCGTGAACCACAGGCGTACGAACCGGATGTCGCGCTCCTCCAACGTCCGGAGCACGAACTCCTGCTGCTTGTCCATCTTCCGCTTCCCCATCCTTGCTGGTCAGGCCGCCTTCTCTTCCGTACCACGGGAGGCGGTCGGGCACCTGAGCATCCCACCACACGACGATTTCGTACGCGTTGCGGACCATGATCGCCCGGCCGACCCGGGGTCGAACGCCTCGCATACGGCAGGTGGACTGCTCTTCCGCCCATAGTGCCTGCTCGCACCCGTATCCGTAACGGCCGGTTCCTTTCGCCGCCCGGCCCGCTTAATTTGCATCTCAGATGCAACTTTAAATAGCGTGCCCCCAGTCGAGCCCTGAGGAGCCCAGATGCTGACCGAGCAGTCCGCCGCCACCGTCCGCGCCACACTCCCCGCCGTCGGCGCGGCCCTCGGCACCATCACCGAGCGCTTCTACGCCGGGCTGTTCGAGGCCCACCCGGAGCTGCTGCGGGACCTGTTCAACCGGGGCAACCAGGCCGCCGGCACCCAGCGTCAGGCCCTGGCCGGTTCCATCGCCGCGTTCGCCACGCACCTGCTGGACCGTCCGGGGCAGCGGCCGGACGCGATGCTGCGGCGCATCGCCCACAAGCACGCCTCGCTCGGCGTCACGCCGGAGCAGTACGGCGTCGTCCACGAGCACCTGTTCGCCGCCATCGCCGAGGTGCTCGGCGACGCGGTCACTCCGGAGGTCGCCGCCGCCTGGGAGGAGGTCTACTGGCTGATGGCGAACGCGCTCATCGCCGTCGAGCGGCGGCTGCGCGAGGAGCACGACGGGCCCGCCTGGCGGACCTGGGAGGTCGTCGAGCGGGTCGCCGAGACCGCGGACGTCGTGACCTTCCGGCTGCGGCCGGCCGACGGCGGCCCGGTGCGGGACTTCCTCGCGGGCCAGTACGTCTCCGTCCGCGTCACCCTCACAGACGGTGCCCGCCAGATACGGCAGTACAGCCTGTCCGGGGCGCCCGGTCCGGACCTGCGGCAGATCAGCGTGAAGCGCGTGCGGACGGCCGGCGCCCCCGACGGCGAGGTCTCGAACCACCTCCACGCGCGCGTGGAGGTGGGTGACGTCCTGGAACTGTCCGAGCCGTACGGCGACCTGGTCCTGGACGCCGGCTCCGGCACGCCGCTGCTGCTGGCCTCGGCCGGCATCGGCGTGACCCCGATCGCCGCGATGCTGGCGCACCTCGCCGACTCGGGGCACCGCGCCCCGGTCACCGTCGTGCACGCCGACCGCTCCCCCGCGACCCACGCCCTGCGCACCGACCACGAGGCCTACGCGGCCAAACTCCCGGACGCGTCCGTCCACTTCTGGTACGAGCAGGACGCCCCGGCGGGCACCCACCCGGGCCTGGTCGACCTCACCGGCGTTCCGCTCGCCCCGGGCACGCGCGCGTACCTCTGCGGACCGCTCCCCTTCATGCGGGCGGTGCGGACCCAGCTGATCGCGAAGGGCGTGGCCCCCGCGGACATCCACTACGAGGTGTTCGGCCCGGACCTGTGGCTGGCGGGGCAGGCCTGAGGGAGCCCTCGGTTCAGGGCGGCCTAGACCTCGCGGGGATCGACGCCCCGCGAGATGCCCAGCAGCAGCACCCCGGTCGGCTCCGCCACGAGGTCCTCCATCGTGACCGGGTCCAGTGAGGCGAAGAACGCCTCCTGGGCCCGGCGCAGGGCGCCGCGCAGACGGCAGGCGGAGTTGAGGGGGCAAGGGGTGGGGCCCTCGCAGTCGACGACGTCGCCGCTGCCCTCGAAGGCACGGACCACGGCGCCCACCGAGGCCGTGCGGCCCCGCTCGGTGAGGGTGAGCCCGCCGCCCCGGCCGCGCCGGGCCTCGAGCAGGCCCATGTGCTGGAGCTCGGCGACCACCTTCGCCAGGTGGGTGTACGGCACGTCCATGCCGTCGGCGACGTCCCGGGTCGTCGGACTCGACCCGCCCGCGACGGCGAGCCGCATCAGGACCCGCAGGGCGAGGTCGGTGGAGCGCAGCAGCCGCATGCAGGCAGCGTAGGTAATAGGAATCCTGCGTTCAAATTATCCGGCGGGAGACCGGCCCGGGAGCCGGTGAACCTGTCGCGCTGCTGTCGGTGCCGTATCGATTCGGCCCATTCCGGTGGCCGCTCTACGAGGCGCCCCGTCTCCCCCATTACGATCAGGCCACCCGACTGTCACTTTTCCCACGAAGGACACCTCATGGGCTCCGCCAAGAAGACCAACACGGACCGCAGGGCGCGAATAGAGGAGATGCGGCGCGCCGAGCAGTCCCGTGAGCGTCGCAACCGGGTCCTCACGATCGCGGCCAGTGTGGTGGTCGTCGCCGGACTCGTGGTCGGCGGCGTCGTGCTCGTGCGGTCCCAGGACGACAAGGGCAGTGACACCGCGGCGTCGAGCGACTCCTCGGGCAAGGGCAGGTTCGTGACGGGCAAGGACGGCGTGAAGACCTGGGAGGGGAAGCTCTCCCGCAACCACGTCGCCAAGGCCGTGAAGTACGCCTCCGAGCCGCCGGTCGGCGGTGACCACAACCAGGTCTGGATGAACTGCAACGGCGACGTCTACACCGAGCGGGTGAACAACACCAACGCCGTGCACTCGCTGGAGCACGGGGCGGTGTGGGTGACGTACAACGCCGACGCGAAGAAGGCCGACGTCGACGCGCTCGCGGCGAAGGTGAAGAAAACGCCGTACACGCTGATGAGCCCGATGGACGACCAGAAGGACCCGATCATGCTCTCGGCGTGGGGCCACCAGCGCACGGTGACGGGCGCGAGCGACCCGGACGTGGACGCGTTCTTCCAGAAGTTCGTCCAGGGCGAGCAGACCCCCGAGCCGGGCGCCGCCTGCACGAACGGCCTGTCGAAGTGAGGCATGCCGGGCTGATCGCCGGTGCCGCCGCGGCGACGCTCGTCGCCGCCGGCGCGATCACCTACGCGGTCGCCGGGGACGACGGCGGCGGCAGGACGCCGTCCGCCGAGTCCGCGGACGCCGGGTTCGCCCGGGACATGGCGGTGCACCACCAGCAGGCCGTGGAGATGTCGTACATCGTGCGCGACCGCACGAAGGACGAGGAGGTCCGGCGCCTGGCGTACGACATCGCCCAGACGCAGGCCAACCAGCGCGGCATGATGCTCGGCTGGCTCGACCTGTGGGCCCTGCCCAAGGTGTCCTCCGAGCCTCCGATGACCTGGATGGACATGGGCGGCATGGCGTCCGGCAAGGACGGCGCGCTGATGCCGGGCATGGCGGCCGACTCCGAGATGAGGAAGCTCGGCGAGCTCGACGGGAAGCAGGCGGAGGTCTTCTACCTCCAGCTGATGACGGACCATCACAAGGGCGGCATCCACATGGCCGAGGGCTGCGTGGCCAAGTGCCAGGTCGGCGTGGAGAAGCGGCTCGCGCAGGGCATGGTGGACGCTCAGCAGTCGGAGATCTCCCTGATGGCCGACATGCTCGAGCAGCGGGGCGCGACGCCTCGGACGTAGCGCGGTGGGGCAGCGGTCACCGGCGTGGGCACGCCCGCGAACGGCCACGTCGAGTCGTACCGGCGCCGCTGACCTCCGTACGGGACCCGGGCGGTGTGGGATGCCCCACCCCACCCATTGCGTCGCACTGACGATTACACTGGGCGGCGTGCCTCAACTACGTCTCGCCCTGAACCAGATCGACGCCCGCGTCGGCGACCTCGCCGGGAACACCGAGTCGATCGTCCGCTGGACCCGGCACTCCGCCGAACAGGGAGCGCACCTCGTGGCGTTCCCGGAGATGGTGCTGACCGGGTACCCCGTCGAGGACCTGGCGCTCAGGTCGTCCTTCGTGGAGGCCTCCCGCGCGGCGCTGCGCACGCTCGCGGCGCGCCTGGCCGACGAGGGCTTCGGAGAGCTGCCGGTGATCGTCGGCTACCTCGACCGCTCCGCGACCGCCCAGCCGAAGTACGGCCAGCCGGCCGGCGCGCCGCAGAACGCGGGGGCGGTGCTGCACCGCGGCGAGGTGGTCCTGAACTACGCCAAGCACCACCTGCCGAACTACGGGGTGTTCGACGAGTTCCGCTACTTCGTGCCCGGCGACAGCATGCCGGTGCTGCGGGTGCACGGCGTGGACGTCGCCCTGGCCATCTGCGAGGACCTGTGGCAGGACGGCGGGCGCGTCCCCGCCGCCCGTTCGGCGCAGGCGGGCCTGCTGGTCTCGATCAACGCCTCCCCCTATGAGCGCAACAAGGACGACACGCGTCTGGAGCTGGTCCGCAAGCGGGCCCAGGAGGCCGGCTGCACCACGGCGTACCTGGCCATGATCGGCGGCCAGGACGAGCTGGTGTTCGACGGCGACTCGATCGTGGTCGACAGATACGGCGAGGTCGTGGCGCGGGCGCCGCAGTTCTCCGAGGGCTGCGTGGTCCTGGACCTGGACCTGCCGGCCGCGTCGGCGCACGCGCCGACGGGCGTGGTCGACGACGGTCTGCGCATCGACCGGGTCGTCCTCTCGGAGGAGCCGCTCGCCCCGTACGAGCCCGAGCTCACGGGCGGCTACGCGGACCGTCTGGAGGACGACGAGGAGGTCTACTCGGCGCTCGTCGTGGGCCTGCGGGCGTACGTCGCGAAGAACGGCTTCTCCTCGGTCCTGATCGGCCTGTCGGGCGGTATCGACTCGGCGCTGGTCGCGGCGATCGCGTGCGACGCCGTGGGCGCGCAGAACGTCTACGGCGTGTCGATGCCGTCGAAGTACTCCTCGGACCACTCCAAGGACGACGCGGCCGAACTGGCCCGCCGCACGGGTCTGAACTACCGCACGGTCGCGATCGAGCCGATGTTCGACGCCTACATGAGCGCGCTGGAGCTCACGGGGCTTGCGGAGGAGAACCTCCAGTCCCGCCTGCGCGGCACGCTGCTCATGGCGATCTCCAACCAGGAGGGCCACATCGTCCTGGCGCCCGGCAACAAGTCGGAGCTGGCGGTGGGCTACTCGACGCTCTACGGCGACTCGGTCGGGGCGTACGGCCCCATCAAGGACGTCTACAAGACGTCGGTCTTCCGGCTCGCCGAGTGGCGCAACCGGGCCGCCGGGGAGCGCGGCCAGACCCCGCCGATCCCGGAGAGCTCCATCAGCAAGCCCCCGAGCGCGGAACTGCGCCCGGGTCAGGTGGACACGGACTCGCTGCCCGACTACCCGGTGCTGGACGCGATCCTGGAGCTGTACGTCGACCACGACCGGGGCGCGGACGAGATCGTGGCGGCCGGATTCGACGCGGAGCTGGTCGCGAAGACGCTGCGCATGGTGGACACGGCCGAGTACAAGCGCCGCCAGTACCCGCCGGGCACGAAGATCTCCCCGAAGGGCTTCGGCAAGGACCGCCGCCTGCCGATCACCAATGCGTGGCGGGAGTCGCTCTGAGGGGCGCACCCCACCTTCCACGACCTGAACACGGCCCCCCGCCGCGCCACATCGCCGAGAGACGGCTCGAACGCGGAGCGCCCGGACCCGAAGAGAGCACCCCATGAAGATCCAGCTCACCAGCGTCTTCGTCGACGACCAGGCCAAGGCCCTCCGCTTCTACACCGAGGTCCTCGGCTTCGTGAAGAAGCACGACGTCCCCGTGGGCGAGACGGACCGGTGGCTGACCGTCGTCTCCCCCGAGAACCCCGACGGCACGGAACTGCTCCTGGAGCCCGCCGGTCATCCGGCCGTCAAGCCCTACCGTGACGCGCTCGCCGCCGACGGCATCCCGCTCGCCCAGTTCACCGTCGACGACGTCCGGGCCGAGTACGAGCGCCTGAGCGGCCTCGGGGTCCGCTTCACCCAGGAGCCCGTGGACATGGGCCCGGTGACCACGGCCGTCTTCGACGACACCTGCGGCAACCTGGTCCAGATCGCGACCCAGCCGCGGGAGTAGCTCGGCGGTACCGCTGCGGCGGTCGAGGTGCTCCCCCCGGGCCGCCGCCCACCGGAAACCGTCAGTGGTGCGCCGCTTCCGCCTCCTGCGGGACGTGGCTCGCCACGATCCGCTCGCGTCCGGTGACCGGAGCCCGGCGCCGGTCCACCGCGTAGGCCAGCGACGCCACGGCCAGGCCGAGGACGGCCAGGGCCACACCGGCCAGGGCCGGGGAGGTGACGCCGAAGCCCGCGGCCAGCGCGAGGCCGCCGATCCAGGCGCCGCCGGCGTTGGCCAGGTTGAAGGCGGCCTGGTTGGCGGAGGAGGCCAGGGACGGGGCCGAGGAGGCCTTCTCCATGACCATCAGCTGGAGCGGGGAGCCGGTGGCGAAGGCCGCCATGCCGAGCAGGACGACGGCCACGGCGGCCGTGAGCTCCGTGCGCATCAGCAGCGGGAACAGCGCCAGCACCGCCACCAGGGAGGTGAGGCCGCCGAACAGCGTGCCGCGCAGCGAGTGGTCGGCCAGGCGGCCGCCCAGCAGGTTGCCGGCGGTCGCGCCGACACCGAACAGCGCCAGCAGCAGGGTGACGCTGGCGTCGGCGTAGCCGGCGGCGTCCGTGAGCATCGGCGTGATGTAGCTGTAGGCCGCGAAGAGGGCACCGAAGCCCGCGACGGTGGTGCCGAGCGACAGCCAGACCGGCAGGGAGCGCAGGGCGGCGAGTTCGCCGCGCAGGCCCTGGGCGGTGGTGTGCTCGTGGTCGTGCGGGATGAGGAGCGCGAGCGCGGCGATGGCCGCCAGGCCGATGGCGCTGACGCCGAGGAAGGTCGCCCTCCAGCCCAGGTTCTGCCCCATGAGGGTGGCGGCCGGCACGCCCAGGACGTTCGCGACGGTCAGGCCGAGGAACATCAGCGAGACCGAGCGTGCCTTGCGTTCGGGGGCGACCATGTTCATCGCGACGACGGCGCCCACGCCGAAGAAGGCGCCGTGCGGCAGACCGCTCAGGAAGCGGGCGGCCAGCAGCCAGCCGTTGTCCGGCGCGAGGGCCGACAGGGCGTTGCCCACGACGAACAGTCCCATCAGGCCGATCAGGACCGTGCGCCGGGACATCCTGGCAGTGACCGCGGCCAGCAGCGGGGCGCCGATGACGACGCCCAGCGCGTACGCCGACACCAGGTGGCCGGCGCCGGGTATCGAGATGTTCAGGTCGTCCGCGACATCGGGCAGCAGCCCCATCATCACGAACTCGGTCGTACCGATGCCGAAGGCGCCCACGGCGAGGGCGAGCAGGGCCAGGGGCATGAGTGAGCCTTTCGAGACTTGCTTGGAGATCCGTACACGTATGTTCAAGTACGGAACAAAGTCTCGCAGGCGCGCCATTCCACGACGTCACGCCTCAGGTGCGGACTTCTGTCGGCAGAGCCCTGACCAGCGGCTTTCAGGAGCCGCTTGTGGTGACCCTCACACGAGCCGCCACCGGCAGATGGTCGCTGCCCGTCTGCGGGAGGGTCCACGAGCTCTCCGGCTTCAGGCCCCGGACCATGATCTGGTCGATGCGCGCCATCGGGAACGACGCGGGCCAGCTGAAGCCGAAACCGCTGCCGGCCGCGCCCTGCGTGGAGCGCATCTGGGAGGTGACGGCGTTGAGCGCACGGTCGTTCATGGTGCCGTTGAGGTCGCCGAGCAGGACGACGTTCTTCAGCGGCTCGTGGGCGATGGCCTCACCCAGGTAGTCGGCGCTGCGGTCGCGCTGGCGGGCCGTGAAGCCGGCCTCCATCTTCACGCGCACGGACGGCAGATGGGCGACGTAGACCGCCAACTGCCCGGACGGGGCGGTCACGGTGGCGCGCATCGCGCGCGTCCAGCCCATGTCGAGGTCGACGTCGCGCACGCCGCCCAGCGGGTACTTGCTCCACACGCCGACCGTGCCCTGCACCGCGTGGTAGCGGTACGTCGACGCCAGCGCCTTCTCGTACGCCGGGACGGCGGCGGGTGTCAGCTCCTCCAGGGCCAGCACGTCCGCGCCGGAGGCGGCCACGTCACGGGCGGTGCCGGACGGGTCCGGATTGTCGGCGTTGACGTTGTGCGTGACCACCGTGAGGTCGCCGCCGGTCGCCGCCTTGTCGCTGAGCAGGCCGCCGAAGAGGTTCAGCCAGACCGCGGACGGCAGCACCAGGGCGATCAGTGCGGTCGCCGACCTGCGCACCAGGGCGAGGACGAGCAGCACCGGGACGAGCAGCCCCAGCCAGGGCAGGAACGTCTCGATGAGGCTGCCCAGGTTGCCGATCTTGTTCGGGATGCGGGAGTGCAGCACCATGACCAGGGCCAGCAGTACCGCGCACGCGGCGACCAGCAGTCCGCGCCGCCAGATCCGGGGGTCGCCCCGCCAGGGGCCGGCCAGCCGGTCGAACAGGCGCCGAAGCCGGGTTCCCCGGTGCTCGGGCCCCGAGCCGCCGTTGTCCGTCTCCGTCATGTACGCCTGCTGCGCCATACCGTCGCCTCACTGCCTGCCGTGCACACCATCGCCCCCGTGTCCTTACGACCCTAGGGGATGATCCGTTCCGTTCCCGCCGCCCTCCGGCGGCCGTACGGGGGCGATGACGTCCGAGTCCCCGCGGGGGGTTCCGATCAGACCCCGCGAAAGCGCCGTCTGTGACGAAACGCGCACACTAGTGCCGCGGCAGGGGCGAACGTTGCCTGTCGCGGCACTAGGAGCCGCCGGACGCGGATCTGACGGACGGTGAGCCGCCGGGGCGCAGGCCTTCGAGCAGGGTGTCGACGACCTGCTCGGCGAGGTCGTCGGGGAGGTCGGCGTCGGGGCGCAGCACGGCGCGCACGAGGACCGGGCCGACGAACAGGTCGTTCAGCAGTTCGAGGTCGAGGTCCGTGCGCAGTTCGCCGTTCTCCCGGCCGCGGCGCAGGACCTCCAGGCCGAGCCGGCGGCGCGGGGCGACGACGGTGGCGTGGTACGCCGCCCAGAGCTTCGGGCTGCTCTTCATCTGGGCCTGCACGCTGTGCAGGATCGCCGAGGAGCGGTTGGCCAGGCCGCGCCGGCGCACCTGCTCCAGCAGGACCACGAGGTCGTCGCGCATGGAGGTGCCGGGCAGCGGCGGGTCCGGGGGCTCCGCGGCGCGCACGACGTCGACGAAGAGTTCCTCCTTGCCGCTCCAGCGGCGGTAGATGGTGGCCTTGCCGACGCCGGCGGTGCGGGCGATGCGCTCGATGGACAGCTCCGCGAGGGGAACGCCCTCCTCCAGGAGCTTCATCACGCCCTCGATGATGGCGCGCTCGACGGCCTCGCTTCTGGGGCGGCCCCTCGCGGGTCCGCCGTGCGGAGAGTGCCGTTCGGCGAGGCTCACGTCGCTGCGTCCTTTCCTGACCGGGTGGAGACCGTTCCTGGCGGTACGGAAGGTGAATTCTTCCGCAGGCCTACGCCCGTGTGTGCGACAACTCCTTCTCCCCCTCGCCCTGCTGGGGCGCGGGCGGCTTGCCGGGCAGGAACAGCGCCACCACGACCGCGCCGGCCAGGGCGACGCCCGCACCCCACAGGGCGGTGGTGTGCATCGCGTGCAGGAACGCGTCGTAGGCCGGGGCGACGAGGGACTCGCCCCGCGGGCCCAGCTTGTCCGCGACGCCGAGTGTGGCCTCGATGGACTCCCCGGCGGTGTGCCGCAGGGCCGGGGGCAGGACCCCGAGCTTGTCCTCGATGCCCGTCCGGTACGCCGTGGACAGCACCGAGCCGAGGACGGCGACGCCGAGGGCGCCGCCGACCTGCCGGAAGGTGTTGCTGAGCGCGGAGGCGGAGCCGGCCTTCTCGCGGGGCAGGGCCTGCATGATGACGACGCTGACCGGCGTCATGATGTGCGCCATCCCGGCCCCCATGAGGAAGAAGATCACTTCCAGGATCCAGATGGGCGTGTCCGCGTCCAGGGTGGCGAAGGCGGCCAGCATGGCGGCGATGACGACCATGCCGGCCGTGGTGGTGACCCGGTTGCCGAAGCGGTCGACCACCAGCCGGGCGCGCGGCGCGAAGATCAGCTGGGCGGCGGCCAGCGGCAGCATCAGCAGACCGGTCTGCAGCGGTGAGTAGCCGCGCACGCTCTGCGTGTAGAAGACGGCGAAGAAGGTCACGCCCATCAGTGCGAAGAAGACCAAGGCGATGGCGGCGATGGCGGCCGAGAAGACCTTGTCCTTGAAGAAGGTGACGTCTATCGACGGGTGGTCGCTGCGCTTCTCGAAGACGACGAAGGCGACGAGCACGGCGAGACCGGCGCCCATGGTCGCCAGCACGGCCGCGTCGGTGAAGTCGGCGTGCTGACCGCCCTTGATGATGCCGTAGACGAGCAGCACCAGGCCGACGACGGACAGCACGACGCCGACGGGGTCGATCCGGCCCGGGCTCGGATCGCGCGAGTCGGGCACCAGCCAGAGCATCAGCGCGAGCCCGATCACCACGATCGGCACGTTGACGAGGAAGACCGAGCCCCACCAGAAGTGGTCGAGCAGGACGCCGCCGGTGATCGGGCCGATGGCGACCGCGAGGCCGACACCGCCCGCCCAGATGCCGATGGCCCTGGGCTGCTCCTCGCGCTCGAAGACGTTCATGAGGACGGCGAGGGTGGCGGGCATGACGAACGCGGCGCCCAGCCCCATCACGGCCCGGAAGGTGATCAGCTCGCCCGGTGAGCCGGAGAACGCGGCGAGCGCGGATCCGAGGCCGAACACGGCGAGACCGCCGATCAGCACCTTCTTGCGGCCCAGCCGGTCGCCGAGCAGCCCGGCGGTGAACAGCAGGCCCGCGAAGACGAGGGTGTAGGCGTTGATCGCCCACTCCAGCTGGCTCTGGGTGGCGCCCAGGCCGGTGGGGGCCGGGGTGGAGATCGTCTTGATGGCGACGTTCAGGATCGAGTTGTCGAGCACCACGATCAGCAGGCTGAGCATCAGGACGCCGAGGATCGCCCAGCGGCGCCGGTGCACCGCTTCCGGTACGCGCGGGCCGGCGGGGGCGGCCGGGTCGGCAGGAGGAGTCATGGGTCCGAGCCTAGAACCATTTCGATACGAGACCGTCTCGTATTGGAATTGTCTTACCGGGATCTTACGCTGCTTTGACCTTCGCGGCCCGGACGGAACTCACAGGGCCTCCTCTAGCCCTCGGTGGCACGAGGTGCCACCATGGACGTGGTCCGGGGACGCCGTCAGGGCGCCTCGAGATGACGTGTTAGGAGCCGTGCCATGACGCAGCTTCCGGCTGCCCAGACTGCTCAGACCAAGCCCTCCGACAGCGGCAGGGCGCTGTACGGGGGCAAGGGCACCCGCCGTATCACCGTGCGGGACATCGCCGCCGCCAAGGAGCGCGGCGAGAAGTGGCCGATGCTCACCGCGTACGACGCGATGACCGCGTCCGTCTTCGACGAGGCCGGCATCCCGGTGATGCTCGTCGGCGACTCGGCGGGCAACTGCCACCTCGGCTACGAGACGACCGTGCCCGTCACCCTCGACGAGATGACGATGCTGTCGGCGGCGGTCGTACGGGGCACCTCCCGTGCCCTGATCGTCGGCGACCTGCCCTTCGGCTCCTACCAGGAGGGTCCGGTGCAGGCGCTGCGCTCGGCGACCCGGCTGGTGAAGGAGGCCGGCGTGCAGGCGGTGAAGCTGGAGGGGGGCGAGCGGTCGCACGAGCAGATCCGGCTGCTCGTCGAGTCCGGCATCCCGGTCATGGCGCACATCGGCCTGACCCCCCAGTCGGTCAACGCGATGGGCTACCGCGTGCAGGGCCGGGGCGAGGAGGCGGCCCAGCAGCTGCTGCGGGACGCGAAGGCCGTGCAGGACGCGGGGGCGTTCGCGGTGGTGCTGGAGCTGGTCCCGGCGGAGCTGGCCGCCGAGGTGACGCGGGTGCTGCACATCCCGACCGTGGGGATCGGGGCGGGCCCCGAGACCGACGCGCAGGTGCTGGTGTGGACGGACATGCTGGGCCTGACCGGTGGGCGGGTGCCGAAGTTCGTGAAGCAGTACGCGAATCTGCGTGAGGTGATGGGCGACGCGGTGAAGGCGTTCGCCGACGAGGTCGTCGGCGGAACGTTCCCGCAGGAGGAGAACTCCGTCCACTAGAAGCCACAGCGGTACCACGAACAGCCCGTCGGCCCTCCCCCAGCCGACGGGCTGTTCCCCTCTTTGCGCCTTAAACCGGCGCCGCTCTCGCGGACGTGGTTGCTCGCCGTCGTGGCTCCTCAATTGATGGTTGCGGTGTCCGTCGTCGAGGTGTCGGCGGCTTGTCGGTGATGTGTCGGTGGGCGCTGAGACCGTCTGTCCCATGACGCGAATCGACACACCAACCGGCGGCGCCGCTGTGACCGTGCGGGGGCTGGTGAAGCACTACGGGGAGACCAGGGCCCTGGACGGGGTCGACCTGGAGGTGCGGGAGGGCACCGTGATGGGGGTGCTCGGGCCGAACGGCGCCGGGAAGACCACCCTCGTGCGGATCCTGTCCACGCTGCTGGCACCCGACTCGGGCCAGGCCACGTTGGCCGGCTACGACGTCGTACGGCAGCCGCGGCACCTGCGGCGGGTGATAGGCCTCACCGGGCAGTACGCCTCCGTCGACGAGAAGCTCCCCGGCTGGGAGAACCTGTACATGATCGGCCGGCTGCTCGACCTGCCCCGCAAGGAGGCACGCAGGCGGGCCGACGAGCTGCTGGAGCGGTTCTCGCTGACCGAGGCCGCCAAGCGGCCCGCCAGCACCTACTCCGGCGGTATGCGCCGACGGCTCGACCTGGCCGCCTCGATGATCGGCCGGCCCGCCGTCCTCTTCCTCGACGAACCGACCACCGGGCTCGACCCGCGCACCCGCAACGAGGTGTGGGACGAGGTCAAGGCCATGGTCGGCGACGGTGTGACCGTGCTGCTGACCACGCAGTACATGGAGGAGGCCGAGCAGCTCGCCTCCGAGCTGACGGTCGTGGACAAGGGCCGGGTCGTCGCGGGCGGGGGCATCGAGGAGCTCAAGGCCAAGGTCGGCGGGCGGACCCTGCGGATCCGGCCGGCCGACGCCGTGCACCTGCGGCCGCTCGCCGGGTACCTGGACGGGCTCGGCATCACCGGCCTCGCGACCACCACCGTGGACGGCGCCTCCGGCACCCTGCTGGTCCCAATCCTCAGCGACGAGCAGCTCACCGCCGTCGTGGGCGCCGTCACCTCCCGCGGCATCACACTCGCCGCCGTCACCACCGAACTGCCCAGCCTGGACGAGGTGTTCCTGTCCCTCACCGGCCACCGTGCCAGTGCCCCGCAGGACACCACGCCCGCCGAGGACCGCGAAGAGGTCGCCGTATGAGCGCCGCCACCGTTACCGCCCCCGCGACGAAGGACGACGCCCGCATCTCGCTGCGCGGGCACGTGCGGCACACCGGTGCCCTCGTCCGCCGGAACCTGCTGTGGATCCGCCAGGACCCGGAGTCGATGGCCGACGCGCTGCTGATGCCGGTCATCTTCACCCTGCTGTTCGTGTTCGTGTTCGGCGGCTCGATCGGGCAGGCGCTGGGCGGCGGGCAGGACCAGTACGTGCAGTACGTGATCCCCGGCATGATCGCGATGATGAGCATGACGCTGTCCCAGGGGGTCGGCACCGGCTTCAGCCAGGACTTCAACTCCGGTGTCATGGACCGCTTCCGGTCCCTGCCCATCGGGCGCGGCTCGGTCCTGTTCGCGAAGATCTCCGTGGAACTGCTGCGGATGCTGTTCGCGACCGCGGTCCTCATGATCGTCTCCGTGGCGGTCGGGTTCGAGATCACCAACTGGCCCGGGCTGTTCGCGGCCGTCGCGCTGTCCACCGCGTTCGCCTCGTCGATCATGTGGGTGTTCCTCACCCTGGGCGTGATCATGAAGAGTGCGCAGTCCGTGCAGGCGATGGGCTTCCTGGTGCTGTTCCCGCTCCAGTTCGGCTCGTCGATCTTCGCGCCGACCACGTCCATGCCCGGCTGGCTCCAGGCCTTCACCGACTACAACCCGCTGTCCACGCTCGCGGACGCCGCGCGCGGTCTGATGGTGGGCGGGCCGGTCGCGGACGACCTGTGGGTGACGCTCGGCTGGTCGGTGGCGATCACGGCGGTGATGGCGCCCGTCGCGATCCACAAGTTCCGCACCAAGAGCTGACCGGGCGCGCCCGGTGCCTCACAGCAAGGCGGCGGCCTCCTCCGGGGAGAGGCCGCCGCCCTGCGCGTAAGCGGTCTCGTACGCCTCGTCTCCGAGCAGCGCCCGGGCCCGCCGCTCCGTCCGCTCGCGGGTCTCGCGCTCCTGCCGCTGGGCGACGTGACGGGGCGGCAGCAGGGCGTCGAAGGCGCCCAGACAACGGGCCGCGTCCGCGGCGCGTCCTCCGCCGTCCATGGCTGCCAGGGCCCGCGCGCCGATGATCAGGAATCCCGAGCGCACATGAGGCGTGAGGGCCTCGGACAGCGGGTCGGCCGCCCGCTCCATCCCCGTACGGATCCGGCGCAGGCACTCGTCGTACCGCCCCTCCGTGGCATCCAGCCACGCCTCCGCACCGAGGATGTACGCGTCGAAGACGATGAAGTGGGCGATGCGGAAGTCCTGGCGCAGCCGCCGCAGGTGCTCGCGCGCCTCGGGGACGCGGTCCGTCATGCCCAGCCAGCCGGCCAGGAAGAGGCGGGCGGCGGGCATGGCCTCGCTGTGCGTGTCTTGGTGCTGGGCGATCACCTCGCGCAGCAGCCGCTCGCCGCGTTCGCCCTCGCCCGCCTCCAGCAGGACGTTGCCCAGCCGGGCGCGCAGAACGGCCGCCTGGGCACGGGCGCCGAGGCGTTCGGCGTGCACGATGGCCGCTTCGTAGTCGGCGGCGGCCGCGGCGCAGTCGCCCTTGCGCTCATGAGCCTCGGCGCGTGCGGAGAGAGCCTCGGCGGTGCCCCAGTCGTCGCTGAGGCGGCGGAAGATCTCCAGTGCCTCGTCGGCGTCCCGGGCGGCGTCGCCCGCCCAGTCGGTGCGGTTGGCGAGGAAGTTGGCCCGCATCTGGAGGCCGGAGGCGAGCTCCCAGTCGAAACCAGGGGTCTGCCGGCAGGTGCGGATGGACGCGTCGATGATGACGCGCAGCCGGTCCATGTCGCCGGTCAGCATCACGGCGAAGAACCAGAGCAGGCCGGGGAGCCGGCAGTTCTGCGGCAGACCGGGCTCGTAGGTCCGGGCGATGGCGCGCAGCTTCTCCTGGGAGCGGGGGTTCTGCCAGGCGTCCAGCTCGGTGTCCATGCAGGCGAGATGGGCGAGGTGGATGCCGCGCCGAGCCTCCGCGAGGACCTCGCCGGTCATCGGGGGCGGGGCGTCGGTGCAGCGCTCCCACACCGCGACGGCCGGGCGGACGGGCTCGGTGAAGGGGTCGGGGCCGAGCGCCATGACCTCGCGGCACCAGTTGCGCGCCTCGATGCGCAGGTCGCGCATCTGCCAGTACCAGACGAGGGACAACGCCAGGCACAGCGCCTCCTGCTCATCGCGCAGGGCCACGGCGTGGCGCAGCGCGGTGCGCAGGTTCTCGTACTCCCGCTCCAGCCGGTGGATCGCGGCGAGCTGGCCGGGGCCGCGCAGCAACGGGTCGGTCAGACGGGCGAGTTCACGGAAGTACGTCAGATGGGCGCGCTCGGCGTCGGCGCGCTGCCCGGACTCGTCCAGTCGTTCGCCGGCGTACTCGGCGACGGTCTCCAGGAGCCGGTAGCGCATCTCCCCGTCGGCCGGGCTGCCGGGCGGGGCGGCCACGACCAGGGAGCGGTCGACGAGGGAGCCGAGCGCCTCCAGGGCGGCCGGTCCGCACACCGCCTCCGCGGCGGGCAGGTCGCAGCCGCCGGCGAACACCGACAGCCGCCGCAGGACGTCGCGTTCCTCCTCGTCGAGCAGGTCCCAGGACCAGTCGACTACCGCTCTGAGGGTCTGCTGGCGGGGCAGGACGGTGCGGCTGCCGGAGGTGAGGAGACGGAAGCGGTCGTCGAGCCGGTCGGCGATCTGGCGCGGGGTGAGCATCCGCAGCCGGGCGGCGGCCAGTTCGATGGCCAGGGGCAGGCCGTCGAGGCGCCGGCAGATCTCGGCGCACGCCCCGGGGTCGTCCTCGATCCGGAAGCCGGGCCGGGCCGCCGCGCCCCGGTCGGCCAGCAGCCGCAGCGCTACCGGCTCGGGCAGCGGCTCCACCGGCCGCAGCAACTCGCCCGGCACGCCGAGGGGTTCGCGGCTGGTGGCCAGGACGGTGAGGTCCGGGCACCGGGCCAGCAGTTCCTCGGTGAGCCGGGCGGCGGCGTCGGCGACGTGCTCGCAGTTGTCGAGGATCAGCAGCATGCGGGGGCGGGAGCAGTGCTCGGCGAGCCGCTCGACGGGGTCGTCGAGCCGGTCGGCGACGGCGGCGCGGATGCCCTCGGCGCCGGCGCCGTACAGCACGGTCTCGCGGGCCCCGACGGCGGTGAGCACGGCCTCCGGTACGGCGTCCGGGTCGTCGACGGGGGCGAGTTCGGCGAGCCACACACCGCCGGGCATGGCCTCGCGCACGGTCTCCGCGGTCTCCTGCGACAGCCGGGTCTTCCCGGCGCCGCCCGGCCCGAGCAGGGTGACCAGACGGGCCGCCGCGAGATCTCCGCGGATGGTCTCGATGTCCGTCTCCCTGCCGATGAAGGAGGTGAGCCGGGCGCGGAGGTTGCCGACGGACGCGCCCGGCCCCTGGGGAACGGGCGGGTCCTCGAAGCTCAGCAACTCCGCATGCAGGGACCGCAGTTCCGGTCCCGGGTCGGCGCCGAGGCGGTCGGCGAGGAGGCGCCGGACGTCCTCGTAGGCATCCAGCGCCTCCGCCGCGCGGCCGGCGTCCCGCAGGGCGCGCAGACGCAGCGCCTGGAGGGGCTCGTCCAGGGGATGGCCGTCGCACAGGGCGGTCAGTTCCGGCAGGGACTGCTCGGCCTGGCCGAGGGCGAGGGCGGCGGTGTGGCGGGCGCGCAGCACGTCCAGGCGGCGGGTGTCCCGGCGGGCCGCCTCGGCGGTGCGGTCGGGCAGGTCGGCGAGGGCGGGGCCGCGCCACAGGGCGAGGGCGTCGTCGAGGACCACGACGGCCTTGGCGGGGTCGCCGTCGGCCAGGGCCCGCTGTCCTTCGCCGGCCAGCCGCTCGAACCGGTGCAGGTCGACGTCGTCGGGGGCGGCCGTGAGCCGGTACCCGCCCTCGGCGGAGGCGATCGCGGCAGCGCCGAGGGCCCGCCGCAACCGCCCGACCAGCGCCTGCAGCGCGCCGTGCGCGTCGGCGGGCGGCTGCCCGCCCCACACCTCGTCGACGAGCAGCCCCGCGGGCACGGTCCGTCCGGCCCGCAGCGCGAGCACGGTCAGCAGCGCACGCAACCGCGCCCCACCGACCGAAACGACCGTCCCGTCACTGCGGAGCGCCTGCGTGGTGCCGAGGATGCGGTAGTGCACGGGCTCATTGTCTCCGGAGTACAAGGACGGGTCACGACGATTACCGGTGCGGCGGGCGGGTCAGGGGCGGGTGGGGGGAGGCGTCGAGTGGGGACCCACCCTCCCCGGAACGACCGCCCCGCGCGAGACGTTTTTCTCCTGGGCCCGGTACCGTCGGGCCGTCCCACCCCCGTGTCGACGAGTGCAGGGAGCCCCATGACCACCGCCACCACCCGCCACAGCGAGCGGCGGATCAGTCCCGTGTTCGTCGGGATCCTCGCCGTGACGGCGGTCACGGGATGGGCGACCTGGACCGGGTTCGCCGAGCAGCCCGGCGTCGCCGTGTTCCTGTTCGTGACGGCGGCGTGGATCGTCTCCCTGTGCCTGCACGAGTACGCGCACGCACGCACCGCCCTGCACAGCGGCGACATCTCGATCGGAGCGAAGGGCTATCTGACCCTCAACCCGCTGAAGTACACGCACGCCCTGCTCAGCATCGTGCTCCCGGTGATCTTCGTGATCATGGGCGGCATCGGCCTGCCCGGCGGTGCCGTGTTCATCGAGCGCAACCGGATCCGGGGCCGCTGGAAGCACAGTCTGATCTCGGCGGCGGGCCCGCTGACGAACGTGCTGTTCGCCGTGGTCTGCACCGCCCCGTTCTGGCTGGACGCGCTGGACGGCGTGCCGAACGACTTCCGGTTCGCGCTGGCCTTCCTCGCGCTGCTCCAGGTGACGGCCGCGCTGCTGAACTTCCTGCCGGTGCCGGGCCTGGACGGCTACGGCGTGATCGAGCCGTGGCTGTCGTACAGCATCCGGCGTCAGGTGGAGCCGTTCGCGCCGTTCGGCCTGCTGTTCGTGTTCGCGCTGCTGTGGCTGCCGGCGGTGAACGGCGTCTTCTTCGACGTGATCGACACGATCCTGAAGTCCCTCGGGATCAGCGACTTCGAGACGTACTGCGGTCAGGAGCTGTACCGCTTCTGGCAGGGCTCGAACGAGTTCTGCTCGGCGGCGCCGTGACGGGCGCGATCAGCCGGTGACGGACTTCTGGTGCCTGGCGCGCTTGACGTAGTACCAGCACATGTTGGACGACAGGCCCGCCAGCAGCACCCACACGATCCCCAGGAAGCTGCCTCGCGTGAAGGAGACGACGGCGGCGGCCACGGAGAGGACGCAGACGATCAGGGCGTAGAGGCCGAGGCGGGGCATGAGGGGGACTCCTGTCGGGGGACACTGCGGTACTGCTCGTGCCGTCCAGTGTCCCCCATCGAGCTCACCGGCTCACACGTCGGTGATGCGGAGCCCGGCGTGCGCCTTGTAGCGGCGGTTCACGGAGATCAGGTTCGCGACCAGCGACTCCACCTGGTGGGCGTTGCGCAGCCGCCCGGCGAAGATGCCGCGCATGCCCGGGATGCGCCCGGCCAGGGCCTGGACGATCTCCACGTCCGCGCGGACCTCTCCGAGCACCATCACGTCGGTGTCGATCTCGTCGATCTCCGGGTCCTGGAGCAGCACGGCCGACAGGTGGTGGAAGGCGGCGGTGACCCGGGAGTCCGGCAGCAGGGCGGCGGCCTGCTCGGCGGCGCTGCCCTCTTCCGGCTTCAGCGCGTAGGCGCCCTTCTTGTCGAAGCCGAGCGGGTTGACGCAGTCGACGACGAGCTTGCCGGCCAGTTCCTCGCGCAGGGATTCGAGGGTCTTGCCGTGGCCGTCCCACGGCACGGCGACGATCACGATGTCGCTGCGGCGCGCGGTCTCGGCGTTGTCGGCGCCCTCGACCCCGTGGCCGAGTTCCCCGGCGGCCGCCCGGGCACGGTCGGCGGCCCGCGAGCCGATGATCACCTTCTGGCCGGCCTTGGCGAGCCGGTAGGCCAGGCCCTTGCCCTGCGGCCCGGTTCCGCCGAGCACCCCGACCACGAGTCCGGAGACGTCGGGCAGATCCCAGGGGTCCTTGGCGGG
Source organism: Streptomyces tuirus (assembly GCF_014701095.1). NCBI lineage: Bacteria > Bacillati > Actinomycetota > Actinomycetes > Kitasatosporales > Streptomycetaceae > Streptomyces > Streptomyces tuirus. The sequence continues at coordinate 2,021,558 of NZ_AP023439.1, forward strand.
CGCCTTCTGTGCGTTGTCGGTGGCAGCACTGTCGGTAGAGGTCATGGCCAGACTCTACGACCGCGCCGCCGCCCGGGACGGCTCAGGTCAGCTCCGTCCCGGGCACCCGCAGGAACCTCCCGCCCGGAGCGGAAGGGGACGCCGGCCTCGGTCATCGGCGGGCTCCTGCGGTCGTTCGACGGCGGTACGGATGACCGGTCGGTCTACCCAGCCCGGGCGAATGCGGGGTGAACTCCGCGTCACGGGTGACCGCTTGGGGCAGGATGCGGTCCTATGGATGCGGTACGGGTCGCGCTGCTGCGGGAAGTGCTCGCCGGGACGGAGTGGCTGGGAGCCACCCGGAGGTTCGCGGGGGCGCTGCGCGGCTCGGTGGTGTCGCACGGGGGCGGGCTGCTGCTCGTCGGCACGCCGGAGTACGAGCCGTGGCACCTCGCCGCGCACCTGGTGGACGAGGCGGCCTGGTCGGGCACACCGGAGCTGGCCCCGACGCTGGTACGGCACGACGCGCGCCCCTCGGACCCGGCGCACCTGGCGGTCGGTCCGGGGCGGCTGGCGGCGGCCCGGCGGGGCGAGACGCTGCTGGTGGTGGCGCCCGAGGGGCCCGCCGCGCCACTCCTGGAACGGGTGTCCGACGCCCGCCGCGCCGGAGCGACGGTCCTGGCCCTCGGCCCCGGGCAGGGCGAGCTCCCGTCCCTGGCGCACGAGACCCTGGCCGTCCCGGACGGTTCGGAACTGGACCTCGACACGGTGCAGCACCTGGTCAGCGCGGCGGCCGGGGAGAACGCCCTGCCGGCCCCGCGGGGCCGGCGCCGCCTGCGGGACCGGGTGGCGCGACTGGCGGAGCACCTGACGGCACCGCCGCCGGCCCGCTGGTGACGTCCGGGCGTCCGCTGGTGACGTCCGGGCGTCCGCTGGTGACGTCCGGGCGTCCGCTGGTGACGTCCGAGTGTCCCGCTGCCGGTGCCGTGGCCCCGGACAGGTGAACGCCCGGGACCGCGGCCCCGGGCGTCGGTGGGATCAGCTCTCGTCGTCCCGGCTGCCCGCCGGGGCGTCGTGCCACCTGGGGTCGTTCTCCCACTGGAGGTTGCGCTCGCGGGCGATCTCCATCGCGTGTTCGGCCTCCGTGCGGGAGGCGTACGGCCCGAACCGGTCCTTGTTGGGGCACTCCGGCCCCTCCTCGACCTTCTTGTGCTCCAGGCAGTAGTACCACTCACCCGGCTTGCCGACCGTGCGCTTCTTGAACAGGGCCATGACCAGCTCCTCTCGCCATCGTCATGTTCCCCCATCGCCGCTGGTTAGACTCGCTGGCATGTCTGGCCAGTCGCTGCTCGTCCCGGGGGAGCTGTCCCCCACCCGTTCCGTGCCCGGAAACATCCGTCGCCCCGAGTACGTCGGCAAGCCCGCGCCGACGCCGTACACCGGACCGGAGGTGCAGACGCCCGAGACCGTCGAGGCGATGCGCGTGGCCGGCCGGATCGCGGCCCGGGCGATGGCGGAGGCCGCGAAGCTGATCTCCCCCGGGGTGACCACGGACGAGTTGGACAGGGTCGCGCACGAGTACATGTGCGACCACGGCGCCTACCCCTCGACGCTGGGCTACCGCGGCTTCCCGAAGTCGCTGTGCACGAGCGTCAACGAGGTCATCTGCCACGGCATCCCGGATTCGACGGTCCTGCGCGACGGCGACATCGTCAACCTCGACGTGACCGCGTACATCGGCGGTGTGCACGGCGACAACAACGCCACCTACCTGGTGGGTGACGTCGACGAGGAGTCGCGGCTGCTGGTGGAGCGGACCCGGGAGTCCCTGGAGCGGGCGATCAAGGCGGTCAAGCCGGGCCGGCAGATCAACATCATCGGCCGGGTCATCGAGTCGTACGCCAAGCGCTTCGGCTACGGAGTGGTGAGGGACTTCACCGGGCACGGCATCAACTCGTCGTTCCACTCGGGCCTGATCATCCCGCACTACGACAGCCCGCACGCGACGACGGTGATCCAGCCCGGCATGACGTTCACGATCGAGCCGATGCTGACGCTCGGGACGCACGAGTACGACATGTGGGACGACGGCTGGACGGTCGTCACGAAGGACCGGAAGCGGACGGCCCAGTTCGAGCACACGCTGGTGGTCACGGACTCGGGCGCGGAGATCCTCACGCTGCCGTAGCACCACCGCCCGCATCCCACCGCACGGCCCGCTCTCCCCCGGAGGGCGGGCCGCATCGTTTCGGCACGGAGGTTTTACCGACAGCCCGTCGGGAAAAGTGTGCGCATGGAATCCTTCTCGACGCTCCTTCGGACCGCTTCTCGCGCGCAGCACGAGGAGGCCAGGGGCTCGGCCTTCATCGGCGACCTGCTGGGGCGCAAACTGGGGGTCGAGGCGTTCGCGCGGTACACGGAGCAGCTGTGGTTCCTGTACGGCGCGCTGGAGTCCGGCGCCCGGCAGCTGGCCGCGGACCCGGTGGCGGGCCCCTTCGTCCGTCCGGAGCTGTTCCGCCTGACGGCGCTGGAGCGTGACCTGGAGCATCTGCGCGGCCCCGGCTGGCGGACGGCGGCCCGCGCACTGCCGGCCACCCTGGAGTACGCGGAACGGATCACGGAGTGCGCCCGCAGCTGGCCGGCCGGCTACATCGCCCACCACTACACCCGCTACCTGGGCGACCTCTCCGGCGGGCAGATCATCCGCGACACGGCGGAGAAGACCTGGGGTTTTGCGAGGAAGGGCGACGGAGTCCGCTTCTACGTCTTCGAGGAGATCCCCAACCCGGCCGCCTTCAAGCGGACCTACTGCGAGCTGCTGGACGCGGTGCCCGGTGACGAGCTGGAGCGGCAGCGGATCGTGGCCGAGTGCAAGCGGGCGTACGGGCTGAACAACGCGGTGTTCGAGGCGCTGGGCGAGGAGTTCCCGCTGACGGCGTGAACGGGCGGGGCCCCGCTCGCGCGTGGCGAGGGGGCCCCGGTGCCGGCTCGAGAGAGCCGGGACTGTCCTGCTCAGATGTCGAACGGACCGTTGTGGCAGACGGCCCCGCCCCACTCGATCTCGGCGGTCTCGGCCTCGAGCTCACCGAAGTACGGGCTGCACGCCACGTGGTGGTCGTCGCGGTAGTCCGCGTCGTCGTTGGCGGAGGCGGCAGCCGCGCCGGTGGCGGACAGGGCGGCGGTCAGGGCGACGACGGCCAGAGCGGATCGAATGCGCATGAGAGTCCTCTCGCGGTGGTGCTTGGTCACGCCCAGTGGTCCCCGTTCACCACCGCCCACACACGCTGTTCCACCCGTACGGACGCCCTCCGTCCGGGTCAGCGTTCGAGGTGGACCCGTCCGCCGACCTCGGTCCACCCGCCCGGCTGGGGCGCGGTGAGGATCTGGGAGCCCGCGCCCTGGGTGATGTTGAGGGCCCGGCCGAGCCGGTCGGTGAGCAGCAGGGCGGCGGCCCCGGTCGCCTCGTCCTCGTCGATGCCGTCGCCCCGGCCGGGGAAGGCCCGGGCCCGGATCCGCCCGGCGGGCTCGTCCTCCCACGCCCAGGCGTACACCCACTCCCCCGGTGGCGGCACGGTCAGGTCGTCGACCTCGGCGGCGCTGCCGTACCGGCGCAGCGTCCGCGGCGGCACCCACTCCGCCCGCGCCTCGATCCAGCAGAACTCCCCGTCCTGCCGGGCCCCTACCACTCCGGCGGGCGTGACCAGCTCGGGCACGTCGAGCAGCCATGCCGCCCCGACGCAGGGGTGCCCGGCGAAGGGCAGCCGCAGCGTGGGCGTGTAGATGTCGATCACTCCGCGCTCGGGGTCGTCGACGAACACGGTCTCGCTGAACCCGACCTTCGCTGCGAACGCCTGCCGCTCCTCCGGCTCGGGCATCACGGACCCTTCGCGCACGACCCCGAGCTCGTTGCCGTACCCACCGTTCGGCCCGCAGAAGACGCGGAGCACGTCGTATTCAGTCACGGGAGGCATTCTCGCCGGTCGAGGACGTGCGCCGGCGCGGCAGGGGGAGCGATGCGACCTTTGACCGCCCCTTGACCCAATCATGACGGCGTTTTTGAGCCACTTAGGCCATCCTTATGTGCTGCCTTAGGTGAGCCTCACCTACCTCCTCTTGTCTGGAGCCTTCATGCGACCCGCTCGTCCCGCTTCCGTCGTCATCGCCGCCGCGGCGGCCCTGGCCGCCGTCACCGGCTGCACCGAGAAGAGCGACGCGAAGGACGGCGACCACGTCATCAACGTGACGGCGACCGACGACAAGTGCCAGGTGTCGAAGAAGGAGTTCCCGGCCGGGCATGTCGAGCTGGCCGTCGAGAACAAGGGCTCCAAGGTCACCGAGGTCTACGTCCTCTTCCCCGACGACCGTGTGGTCACCGAGCGGGAGAACATAGGCCCCGGTACCAGGCAGCGGGTCACCGCCGAGGTGAAGGCCGGCGAGTACCAGATCGCGTGCAAGCCCGGCATGAAGGGCGACGGCATCCGCCAGGCCGTCAAGGCCACCGGCGGCAAGGCCGTCCGGCGCGACCCGCGCCTGGACAAGGCCGTCGCGGCCTACCGCGCCTACGCGCAGGCGCAGGCCGACGAGACGCTGCCGAAGGCCGAGGCGTTCGCCGCGGCCGTCAAGGACGGCGACCTCGAGGCGGCGAAGAAGGCCTACGCCCCCTCCCGCATCGGCTGGGAGCGCACCGAGCCGGTCGCCGAGTCCTTCGGCGACATCGACCCCAAGGTCGACGTCCGCGAGGACGGCCTGGAGGACGGCCAGGACCCGGCCACCGACTGGACGGGCTGGCACCGCCTGGAGAAGGCCCTCTGGCAGGACAAGAAGATCGGCACCCGCGAGAAGGACCTCGCCGACCTGCTGATCAAGGACCTGAAGGACTGGCAGAACCGGGTCGGCAAGGCCGAGATCACCCCCACCTCCATGGCCAACGGTGCCAAGGAACTCCTCGACGAGGTCGCCACCGGCAAGGTCACCGGCGAGGAGGAGCGCTACTCGCACACCGACCTGGTCGACTTCAAGGCCAACGTCGAGGGCGCGCAGAAGTCCTACGACCTGCTGAAGCCGGTCGCGAAGGAGAACGACGCGGCCCTCGTCACCGAGCTCGAGGAGCAGTTCGCGGCCCTGGACAAGCTGCTCGACCAGTACCGTCCGAACACCACGTCGTACGACTTCACGTCCTACGACAAGGTCGGCAAGGCCGACCGCAAGGAGCTCTCGGACGCGGTCAACGCCCTGGCGGAGCCGCTGTCGAAGCTCGCCGCGGCGGTGGTGAAGTAGCGATGACGGACACCGACTCCCCCTCCCCCAGCCGCCGTTCCCTGCTCGGCTGGGGCGGCGCGGGCCTGGCGCTCGGCGCGGCCGCGGCCGGCGGAGCGGTGGCGATGGCCCGCACCGAGGACGACACCGCACCGGCGGCTGCCGGTTCGGCGATCGCCTTCCACGGCCCGCACCAGGCGGGCATCGCCACGCCGGTGCAGGACCGCCTGCACTTCGCCGCGTTCGACGTGACGACCGACGACCGTGAGGCCTTCGTCCAGTTGCTGAAGGACTGGACGGCGGCCGCCCGGCGCATGACGGCCGGACAGGCCGTCGGCGAGGGCGCGTTCGGCGGCCTGGCGGAGGCGCCCCCGGACGACACCGGCGAGGCGCTCGGCCTCAAACCCTCCCGCCTGACCCTCACGATCGGCTTCGGCCCGTCCCTGTTCGGGAAGTTCGGCCTCGCGGACCGCCGCCCGGAGGCCCTGGTCGACCTGCCGAAGTTCGCGGGCGACAACCTCGACAAGAACCGCAGCGGCGGCGACCTGTGCATCCAGGCCTGCGCCGACGACCCCCAGGTCGCGGTCCACGCCGTCCGCAACCTGGCCCGCATCGGCTTCGGCAAGGTCGTCATCAAGTGGTCGCAGCTCGGCTTCGGCAAGACCTCCTCCACCACGCCCGAGGCGCAGACGCCGCGCAACCTCATGGGGTTCAAGGACGGCACCCGCAACATCGCGGGCACCGAGACGGACCGCCTGAAGAAGTTCGTCTGGGTGGACGAGAAGGACGAGCCGGCCTGGATGGTGGGCGGCAGCTACCTGGTGGCCCGCCGCATCCGCATGCACATCGAGACCTGGGACCGCACCTCGCTGCAGGAGCAGGAGGACATCTTCGGCCGTGACAAGGGCGAGGGTGCGCCGGTCGGCAAGGCCAAGGAGCGCGATGAGCCGTTCCTGAAGGCGATGAAGCCCGACGCGCACGTCCGGCTGGCGCACCCCGACACCAACCACGGGGCGACGATCCTGCGCCGCGGCTACTCGTTCACCGACGGCACGGACGGCCTCGGGCGCCTGGACGCGGGCCTGTTCTTCCTGGCCTACCAGCGTGATGTGCGCAAGGGCTTCATCCCCATCCAGCGCAGCCTGGCCGCGGACGCGCTCAACGAATACATCCAGCACGTGGGTTCGGCGCTCTTCGCCGTCCCGCCGGGCGTCCGCGACAAGGACGACTGGTGGGGCCGGACGCTGTTCTCGAAGGAGGCCTGAGCCGGTGTTCTCCAACTACCTGATCGGTCTGCGCGAGGGCCTGGAGGCGAGCCTCGTCGTCTGCATCCTCATCGCCTACCTGGTCAAGACGGACCGCAAGGACGCCCTGAAGCCGATCTGGGCCGGCATAGGCGTCGCGATCGCCCTCGCGTTCGGCTTCGGCTGCGTTCTCGAATTCGGCTCCCAGGAGCTGACGTTCCAGGCCCAGGAGGCGCTGGGCGGATCCCTCTCCATCCTCGCGGTCGGCCTGGTGACGTGGATGGTGTTCTGGATGCGCCGCACGGCCCGCCACCTGAAGTCGGAACTGCACGGCCGTCTCGACGCAGCCCTCGCGATGGGCACCGGCGCGCTGGTCGCCACGGCGTTCCTCGCGGTGGGCCGGGAGGGCCTGGAAACGGCCCTGTTCGTCTGGGCGTCGGTCCACGCGGCGAGCGACGGCACGCCCCGCCCGCTGCTCGGCGTCGCCCTGGGCCTCCTCACGGCGGTCCTCCTGGGCTGGCTGTTCTACCGCGGCGCGCTGCGCATCAACCTGGCGAAGTTCTTCACGTGGACCAGCGGCATGCTGGTGGTCGTGGCGGCCGGTGTCCTCGCCTACGGCTTCCACGACCTCCAGGAGGCCGACTTCCTGCCCGGCCTCACGGACAAGGCGTTCGACATCTCCGGCACGATCCCTCCGGACAGCTGGTACGGCACGCTCCTCAAGGGCGTCTTCAACTTCCAGCCCGACCCCACGACACTCCAAGTCGGCGTGTGGCTCCTCTACTTGATCCCCACCCTGACCCTGTTCCTGGCCCCGACCCGACCTCCGGCGAAGGCGCCTGTACGCGACGCGGCGTAGCGGCCGAGGCCGGGTGGGTCCGCAGCCCGGCGCAGCGGGGTGCCGCTCTCTTTGGGACGGGTGCCGCCCTTAGCGGCACGCATGCCCGCAGCGGGGGCGGCCCGCACCCGCCGAACGGCGCAAGGGGCCGTGTCGGGGGGTGTCCGCCCGCAGCGGTTGGCGCGTCAACGGACAGTCAGTCGGTATCAAGGTCCATCGCGCCGTTCCGAGGACGGACACCCCCCGGCGCGGCCCCGACCCACCACCCGGCGCCAGGCGAAGGCGCGCACCCCCACCCTGCGTCAGACGAAGCGGACGACCACCCCACCCCACCCCCGCCCAACCGCCGGAGGCACCCGGTAGGGTTCGCCTCCGGAAAGGGGAAGGTGAAGGTACCCGATGAGCAGGGATCGCGACCCTCGAACGCTCCGCAGGCCCGCCCGGAGCGCCCTCATAGCAGCCTCGGCGACCGCTTTGTCGCTCACGGCCAGTGGATGCGTCGTCGTGCACGGCGAACGGGAGATCCTCCCGTCCACGACCCGCGCCGAAGCCGCCAAGGCCCTCCAGGAGTTCACGGCCGCGTACAACGAGGCCGACAAGGCCTACGACGGCACCCTGGACGCCGACCACACCACCGGCGCCCTCTCCGACATCGACTCGGCCCGCCTCAAGGCCGGTAAGGCCAACAACCCGGACGGCAACCCCAACCACACCCCGCTGACGCTGACGGACGCGAAGTTCACCATTCCCAAGAAGGCCGGCTGGCCCCGCTGGTTCGTCGTCGACGCGGCCGGCAACAAGGGCGGCGCCGCCCGCTGGCTCCTGGTCTTCACCCGCAGCAACCTGGACGACCCCTTCCAGGTGGCGTATCTGACGCTCGTCGCCCCGGGCAAGGTCCCGCAGTTCAAGAAGGACGCCGACGGCTGGGCCGAGTCCGTCCCGGTCAAGTCGACGGACCTGGCCACCGACCCCGGCGACCTGAGCGGCAGGTACGCGACGTACCTGAAGAGCGGCGGGGAGACCTTCACCGACGGCGCCCACACCAGCCAGTGGCGTGCGCTGCGCGAGAAGAACGGCAAGAAGCCGGGCATGGTCACCCAGTACATCGACGAGCCGCTGACGAACGGCGACTACGCACCACTCGCGCTGCGCACGACCGACGGCGGGGCGCTGGTGTTCTTCACCACGCGCCACTACGAGAAGCAGACCGCCTACGCGGGCACGTCCGTGCCCACCCCGAACAAGGACGTCCTCGCCCTGACGAAGGGCGAGATCAAGCAGTCCCTGACGATGGAGTTCGTCTCCAACGAGGTGGCGCTGGACCCCAAGGGCCAGGGCAAGGTCACCATCCTGGGCAGAATCCAGGGCATGACCTCGGCGGAAGGCTCGTAGCCCAGGCCCCCGCCCCAGCCCTCATGCCCCCGGGCCCAGTCGCCGACAGGCACTAGTGCCGCAGCGGCCAGCCCGCCCCCGCCGCATGCCCGGCGTCACCCTCATCCACGTAACGCCCGCACACCTCCGTGAGCACCTCCAGCAGGCTCAGCGGATCCGGCAGCGCGTGCTCGGGTCCTCGCACCCACCGCACCCCCTGGCTCTCACCCGGCAGCATCGCCGGCGGCACGAGGACGTAGGAGCCCCGGCAGTGCCAGCGCAGCCCGGGGTGCTCGTCCATCGTCTCGGGGTGGCAGTCCAGTTCGCACGGCCACCACTCGTCCTCGTCCTCGGGCGTACCGCGGGTGAGCGTGAAGAACAGCAGGCGGCCGTCGTCGCTCTCGGCGACCGGCCCGACCTCGATCCCGGCGGCGAGCAGCCGCTCCAACGCGTCGCGACCGGCGTCGAGGGGCACGTCGAGGACGTCGTGCACCATGCCGGTCGCGGTGATGAAGTTGGCCTGCGGCTGGTGGCGGGCCCAGCGCTCGATCTGGGCGTGGTCGGTGGTGGACTGCGTCTGCCAGGCGAAGGACACCGGGTGCCGGGCGGGGGTGGGACAGCCGACCCGGTCGCAGGAGCAGCGGTACCCGGCCTCCGGGTGGGCCGCGGGCGCGAGGGGCAGTCCCGCATCGGCGGCGGCGAGCAGCAGGGCCTCACGGCCGCCGTCCCCGGCGGTCTCCTTCGACCGGCGCCCGGCGCGCAGCCACTGGGTGAGTTTGCCCTGCAGGCCGGTCCGGCCGCCGAACTCCGCGCTCATCTATCCCCTCGCCTCGCCGTCGTGCGGAACAGCATGCCTCATCGTCCCATCTTCCCGCGCACCGGGGGGCCAGTGCCCACATCCGGGACACCGGGGACGCAACGTGCACCGGGCGTCCGATGGGAGAAGAAGCGGCGATCCCCGCTCTCGGCATGATCGGGTGTCATTGCCCGCTTTGACATGACATGGCGTCCTACCGTGGTCGCCATGGTCACAAGGATCGCGCTGACGGGTCTGGCCTCCGCGGCCACCGTGGTCTCATTGACCCTCACGGGGCCCGGCGGCCGTGCCCCTGCGCCGCTGGAGTGGGGCGCGGGTCCGCTGACCGTGGCGGCCCTGCCGAGGATCACGTACGTCGCGCACCGCGGCGGCGCCCGCGAGGTCCCCGAGAACAGCATGGCGGGGCTGACGACCGCCTACGAGCGCGGGACCGCGCAGGTGCTGGACTTCGACACGCGGCTGCTGCGCGACGGCACGCCGGTGGTGTTCCACGACGAGACGCTGAACCGCACCACCTACCTGGGCGGCGCGGTGGGCGGTCTGGACGCCCGGGAGTGGCAGGGCGTACGGCTGCGCCCGAAGGACCGGCTCCCGGGGAGCTGGCGCTCGGAGCGGCCGCCGACGGTCGCCGAGGTGCTGGATCGTTTCGGCGGGCGGATCGTGCTGATGCTGGAGGCGAAGGACCCGCGGAGCCTGGACCGGCTGGCCGAGCTGATCCGGGCCCGCGGCCTGACCCGCTCGGTGTTCGTGAACTCCAACGACCCGGAGGTGGCCCGGCGTGTCCACCGCCTGGGGCTGCTCTCGCAGGTGTGGCGCTCGGCGCGGCAGCTGCGCACGGACCGCCCGGAGCGCTGGAGGTCGTTCGTGGACCTGCTGGACGTGGACCACCGGGCGCGCGACGCGGACCTGGTGCGGGCGGTGAACTCGGGGATCGCGCGGGTGTGGGCGCACACCGTGCTGACGGACGCGCAGCGGGACCGGGTGCTGGCGCTGGGCTGCGACGGCGTGATCACGGACGCCCCGGGGCGTCTGGCCCGGGCCGCTCAGCGCGGGGCGAGGCCGTGAAGGGCGTAGTCGACGAGGGTGTCGGTGTACTCGTAGGAGATCGGGCCGGTGTGCTGGAGCCAGCGCTGGGCGAGCGGGGAGACGAAGAACTCCAGGGCGATGCGCGGGTCGATCTCGGGCCGTACCTGGCCGGCCTCCTGGGCGGCGCGCAGCCGGGCGATGTAGAGGTCGAGTGAGGGCTGCATCAGCTTGGCGACGAGTTGGCGCCCGAGCTGCTCGTTGACGACGCCCTCGGCGGCCAGCGCGCGGGAGGGCGCCTCGAACCTCGGGTCGCGCAGTTCGTCGACGGTGGCGCGCAGGACGGCCTTGAGGTCGGCGGCGAGATCGCCGGTGTCCGGGAAGGCGTACGGCGCCGGCCCGGCCTCCTCCATGGACTGCTCGGCCAGGTCGAGGAAGGCCTCCATCAGGACGTCGGCCTTGGACGACCACCAGCGGTAGATCGTCTGCTTGCCGACACCGGCGCGGGCCGCGATGCCCTCGATGGTGGTCTTCGGGTAGCCGGCCTCGACGACGAGCGCGAGGGCGGCGTCGTAGATGGCGCGGCGGGACTTCTCGCTGCGCCGGGTGGAGTCGGGGGCGGACTTGCCGGGGGCGGGTTGGGTGGGTTTCTGGACGGCCATGGCCCGAATTTATCAGGTTGACAAGACGGAGCGTCTCGCGGACAGTGGGGGCTATGCGTACGAGACGAACCGTCTCGTCGCGAACAGTGGTGACGCATGGTCACGGAAGGAGCCCGAGATGACCCGAGGCGGAGCCGGAAACATGCTGGGTGTCGGCGGATCGCGCAAGAACCTCGGCCGCAGGGAGCTGCGCGGCGGCGGCCGCGGCGGCCGGATCGGCGGCGGCATGGACCCCCAGGCCCAGAAGCGCGAACTGCTGCGCAAGCTCCAGGAGAGCCGGCAGCAGCAGGAGGCACGGGAGGAGGGCACGGCCGGCCGGACGTCGTGAACCTCCCCGGCGCGAGGGAGAAGCGGACTCCCGCGCGCGGGATCCTCCCGGGCGGTCCGGCGCATGCAGTTTCGTGCCCGCGGGAGTCCCCTTGCGCTTCGATTCACGGGTGCGGGGGCGCCGGGCGGGAACCACGGTGGCGACCTCGCGGACCTGCGCCCCGCCGACCGGGCGCGGACGCGGGACGCGCCGGCCCGTCGGGCCGGGCGCGGTCAGGTCACGAGGGTGGCCAGGGGTCTCCCCAGTCGGCGTCCCGGGCGGCCTTGTACAGGTCGCCGTGGCGCTTGGTGACGGTGGCGCGGCGCAGGGACGGCTCGCTCTCGCACAGGTCGAGGAGGACCTGGCCCTTGCGGATCTGGGGGCGCCGGACGACCCGGGAGGGTGCCGGTTCGACGGGGAAACGGGCGGCGGCCACGTAGGCGAACTTCTCGTCCTCGTAGGCGAGGGAGCCGCCCTTGACCTGGCGGTGCAGGGAGGAGCGGCTGACCCGGGCGGAGAAGTGGCACCAGTCCGTGCCGGGGACGATGGGGCAGGCGGCGCTGTGCGGGCAGGGCGCGGCGATCCGCAAGCCGGCGGTGATCAGCCGGTCGCGGGCCTCGATGAGCCGGGCGTAGCCGTCGGGGGTGCCGGGTTCGACGATCACGACGGCCCGGGCGGCGGCCGCGGCGGCGTCGACGAGGGCGGTGCGGTCGGCGGCGGTCAGCTCGTTGAGGACGTAGGAGACGGTGACGAGGTCCGTGCTCTCGAGGGTGAGGGCCGCTCCGATCCGGGAGCGCTGCCAGCGGACGTCCTTCAGCTCCGGGTTGGCCGCGGCGATCTCGCGCCCCAGGGCGAGCGCGGGCTCGGCCCAGTCGAGCACGGTGACGGGCCGCTGACCGCCCCAGACCGCGCTCACGGCCCAGGCCGCGGCGCCCGTGCCCCCGCCGACGTCGGTGTGCCCGCCGGGCACCCATCCGGGAGCGGCGTCCGCGAACGCCTCCAGCGCGGAGCGCACGGCCTCGAAGGTCGCGGGCATCCGGTAGGCGGCGTATGCGGCGACGTCGGCCCGGTCCCGGAGGATGGGGGCGTCGGTCGGGGTGGCGCCCCGGTAACTGGCGATCAGCCGCTCGACCGCCTGCGAGGCCTGCCGGGGCGGCAGCCCGTCGAGCAGGCCGGCGAGGGCGGCGCGGAGGTTTTCGGCCGGGGACAGGGGGGCGTTCACCCGGCGATTCTACGAGCCGGGCCGGGGCGGGCGCGGCGCTCGCCCGGGTCCGCTGTCCGGCTGGGCCTGAGCCACCGGCGGACGGGCGCGATCAGGGAAGGGCCTCCGCGCAGGCACCACAGGGCGATGACCGGATCGCAGATGGCGCATGACAGGGACGAGTCGTGGGAGAACGGCAGGATCGGATTGCCCTTGAGGTGGTGGGCCATGTCCCATGCGGTGTGGAGCAGCCAGCCGATGCCGATGAAGGTCCAGGACTCCAGACCGCGGTAGGCGACGTAGGCCGTGAGCGCGACGAACGGGAGCTCCCACGGGCCGAATCCGCCCCCGCTCAGATAGGCGGCGCCGGCTCCGCCGACCATGATCGCGTTGAAGCGGCGTCGGTGCGGTTCTTCGATCAGGGACATCAGCAGGCAGTAGACGATGCCGACGATGATCGGGGACACAAGGTTCATGAGGGGATGACTTCCTCCGCTCGGTCACGGGTCGTGTCGACGCGGCCGAGCTGTCGCAGGGCGAGCAGCCCGCCGGCACCCGGGACGAGGGCCAGGACCTTCGCGGCGGCCGGGGCCCGGTCGAAGCGGCATGTCGCGATCACGACGAACAGGTAGGCACAGCCGTGGGTGGGGCCCATCAGGGACGAGACGGGCTGGAGGTGGACGGTGAACAGGTTGGCCAGCATCACGATCAGGGACATCAGCTCGGCGTGCGCCGCGACGCGCAGATGGCGCGGAGACCGCAGGTGCATGGTCACGCTCCCGTGGTGGAGCCGGGGCGGATGATCATCAGTACGGTGACGGTGGCCCACAACAGGTTGAAGACGCCGGTGAGCATGGCCAGTCGGCCCGGTCTCAGGGGCGCCGGCGCCGACGGAGCGTGAGGCTCCGCCGCCTCGGCCAGGGCACGGTCCTGGGCGGGCAGGATGAGCAGGGCCAGAACGCCGGCGGCGGCCGCGGTCAGCAGGATCGAGGTGATCAGCCAGGCGTCTCCGAGGACGCCGAGGCTGCCGGCCGTGGCGAAGCCGAAGAGAGGGACGGCGATGCCGACGCCGGCGTAGACCCGGCAGATGCGGTGCAGTGTCCGCAGGGCCGTCCGGGCGTCGCCGGCACCGGCATCGCCGAGGGCGCGGCGCAGCGCCGCGGGGAACATGCTCGCGGCGACGGTGACGGGACCGACGGCGATGATGGCGGCCAGGACGTGCAAGGAGAGGAAGAGCTTGGTCACGCCTGGCGCTCCGGGGCGGTGCGCAGGGGCTTGGTGATGGCCTGTTTCCAGGTGAGCCGGTCGCCGTCGAGGGCGACGTCGGTGAGCGGTACTTCCTCGCCGGCTCCATGGGCGACGCCGGTCAGCACGGCGTCCCGCTCACGGAGTTCGGCCACGGCCTTCGTCGTGCCCATGGGGGTGGAGATCGACGGGTTCCAAGTGCCTTCGACGGACATGCAGATGTTCTTCCTGACTGTGCTACGCGGATCGGAGCACTTCGTAGGGGGCGATGGCATCGAGAGGGGCGAAACCGTCGAACAGGACCGCCTGGATGTGCATGGGCGTTCCTTCGGGATCGCTCTCTCCGACGCGTCGAAGTCAACTTGCTGTCGATCCGGCCGCACAGTGGCGTGAGTGACAGTTTTCGACGGGAAATTGCCAGGAGCTTCCGAGGGCTTCAGAAGTGCTGTGACATGGGGCAGTCCAGAAATCGGGCCGATGGCGAGGAGCGGTGGGGAGGTACGTTCTGGCCATGCACACAGTCGCCGTTCTCGCGCTGGACAAGGTGATCCCGTTCGACCTGTCGACCCCGATCGAGGTCTTCTCGCGGACCCGCCTGCCCGACGGGCGGCCCGGCTACCAGGTCCGGGTGTGCGCCGAGCGCGACGAGGTCGACGCCGGGGCCTTCGCCCTGCGTGCGCCCTGGGGTCTGGAGGGCCTCCAGGACGCGGACACGATCATCGTGCCGGGCGTCACCGATCCCACGGCCCCGCTCTCCCCCGCCGTACGTGACGCCCTTCGGTCGGCCGCCGGCGACGGCACCCGGATCGCCTCCGTCTGCGCGGGCACCTTCCCCCTGGCCGCCACCGGGCTCCTCGACGGGCTGCGCGTCACGACCCACTGGCGCGCGGCCGGGCTTCTGGCCTCCCTCCACCCGGACGTCGACGTCGACCCGGACGTCCTCTACGTCGACAACGGCCAGTTGCTCACGTCGGCCGGCGCCGCCGCGGGGCTGGACCTGTGTCTGCACATGATCCGCCGGGACTACGGATCGGCGGTCGCCGCGGACGCCGCCCGCCTGTCGGTGATGCCGCTCGAACGCGAGGGCGGTCAGGCGCAGTTCATCGTCCACGACCACGCCCCCGCACCGCGGGGTTCCGAACTGGAGGCGCTGCTCACCTGGCTGAGGGAGAACCTGGCCCGCGACCTGACCCTGGCCGACATCGCCGCGCAGTCCGGGACCAGCGTCCGGACGCTGATCCGGCGGTTCCGCGAACAGACCGGGACCACCCCGCTCCAGTGGCTCCACCGGGCTCGCATCCGCCAGGCACAGCACCTGCTGGAAACCACGCAGCACTCCGTGGAGCGCATCGGCTGCCAGGTCGGCTTCGGCTCGCCCACCACGTTCCGCGAACGCTTCAAACGCACCACCGGCGTCAGCCCGCAGACCTACCGCCGCACTTTCGGCTGACCCGGCGCCCCGGAGCCGCCGTCCGTCAGGACCTCCCGCCCGGCGTGCGGTTCAGGACGTCGCGCTCGCCGGACGCCCCCGGCTCACCCCGCACCGAAGTCTCCGGCGGAGCTCACCGCACCGCCCGGGCCACCCGTGACGCCGCCGCCGCCCTCGGGGCGTTGTCCGGGCGGCGGCGGCGTGGGTGGACCGCGTTGGTGAGGAGCACGAGGAACGTGTCCGTGGCCCGGTCGAGGACGAGGGACGTGCCCGTGAACCCGGTGTGGCCCGCCGCGCCGCGGCCCGCCAGGTCGCCCATGAACCACGGCTGGTCGAGCGAGAAGCCCAGGCCCGGCGGGGTGAAGAGGAGCTCGACGAAGTCCGGGCCGAGGATGCGGGCGGGGCCGTGGGAGCCGCCGGCGAGGAGGGTGCGGCAGAACACGGCGAGGTCCCGGCCGGTGGAGAACAGGCCCGCGTGGCCGGCCACTCCCCCGAGCGCCCAGGCGTTCTCGTCGTGGACCTCGCCCCGCAGCATCCCCCGGTCCGCCTTGGCCCACGGCCGGCGCTGGTCCTCCGTCGCCGCGGCGCCCGGGCACGGCCCGAAGTCCGTCGCCGTCATGCCCAGCGGCCGGGTGATGCCGTCGTGGACGAGGACGTCGAGCGTGCGCCCGGTGATGCGCTCCAGGACATGCTGAAGGAGCAGCATGTTCAGGTCGGAGTAGCAGTAGGTGCCCGGCACGCCGACCGGCCGCTCCGCCTGGAGCGCCGCCAGCCGCGCCGCGTCGTCGGCGCAGTCGTACAGCGGGAGTTCGGGACGCAGCCCGGAGGTGTGCGTGAGCAGCTGCCGCACCGTGATGCCGTGCCGGGCGGCGGCCGTGAAGTCGGGCAGATACGCCCCGGCCTTCGCGTCGATGCCGAGCGTGCCGCGCTCGATCTGCTGCACGGCGGCGACGGACGTGAACAGTTTCGTGAGGGACGCCAGGTCGAAGGGCGTGTCGACGGTCATCGGCACCCGGTCCTCGGGGGGCAGTTCCACCCCGGCGTCGGCGTCGGGATCGTAGGCCGCGTAGCGCACGGCCCAGCCCGCCGCCTCCTCGACGGCGATCACCGGGCCGCGTCCGACGACCAGGACGGCGCCGGGCGCCCAGGGACGCTGCCCGGTGGTGAGGACGTGGACCTCCCGGACGAGGTGACGCAGCTCCTCGGGGTCGAGTCCGGCCCGCTCCGGCGTGCCGTCGCGCAGTCTGGGTGCGCTCAGCTGACTGCTCCCTCCACGCTCGCCCGGCCGCTCTCCTTCTTCCAGGGTCGGCACATTCCCATGAAGCAGGCCAGTGCCACCAGTGCGGCGGCCAGTTGGACGACGGCCATCGGGAGGGCGGTGTCCTCCCCGGCGACGCCGACGAGCGGGGAGGCGATCGCGCCGATGAGGAAGGAGGTGGTGCCGAGCAGGGCCGATGCGGAGCCCGCGGCGTGCTTGGTGCGCATCAGGGCGAGGGCCTGGGTGTTGGGCAGGGTGACGCCCATGGCGGACATGAGCACGAACAGCGCGGCGGCGACGGGCACCAGACCGGCCTCGCCGAAGACGCCGAGGGACATCAGCAGCAACGCGGTCGCGGCGGTGATGACGATCGCGAGGCCGACGCCCAGGACCCGGTCGAGGCTGACCCGGCCGACGAGGAACTTGCCGTTGATCTGGCCGACGACGACCAGCCCGACGGAGTTGACGCCGAACAGCAGGCTGAAGGTCTGCGGGGAGGCGCCGTAGATCTCCTGGATGACGAAGGGGGAGGCGGAGATGTAGGCGAAGAGGGCGGCGAAGGCGAAGCCGCCGGTGAGCGTGTAGCCGGTGAAGGAGCGGTCGGCGAGCAGGCCGCGCATCGAGCGCAGGGCCTCTCCGACGCCGCCGCCGTGCCGCTCGGCGGGCGCCAGGGTCTCGGGCAGCCACGTCCAGACCAGGGCGCCGATCAGCACTCCGATGACGGTGAGGACGGCGAACACGCCCCGCCAGTCCGTGACGCGCAGGATCTGCCCGCCGATCAGCGGCGCCACGATCGGGGCGGCCCCGGAGATCAGCATGAGGGTGGAGAAGAAGCGGGCCATGGCCATGCCGTCGTAGAGGTCGCGGACGACGGCCCGGGCGATGACGATGGCGGCGGCGCCCGCGAGGCCCTGGGCCAGCCGGAAGGCCACCAGCAGCTCGACGGTGGGGGCGAGGGCGCACAGCACGGTGGCGACGACGAAGACGGCGAGCCCGGCGAGCAGCGGGCGGCGGCGCCCCCACCGGTCGCTCATCGGCCCGACCACGAGCTGCCCGAGCGCCATGCCGGCCAGGCAGGCGGTGAGTGTGAGCTGCACGGTCGCGGCCGGCGCGTGCAGGGAGCGGGTGACCTCCGGCAGGGACGGGAGGTACATGTCCATCGCCAGCGGTGGCACGGCGGTCAGGCTTCCGAGGAGGAAGGTGACCAGGAGCCCGGTGCGGCGCTGCGAGGTGCGCTCGGGCCGCTCCGCCCCGGCTGCGGCCTCCCGCGCGGTGGTGTTCGATGCCTCCTGCGCGGTCTCCGATATGGGCGCCCCACCTTCGGGCATGAGTCCCTCCCTCTCCGAGTCGATCGCCACCTATGCTCTCAGCTCGTACGCAGTGCTCGGGGTCGCGAGGTGGAGGCGGGGCGCGATGACGGCGGACACGGTGCGGTGGGGGATCCTGGCGACCGGCGGGATAGCGGGCGCGTTCACCGCGGACCTGATCGACCTGCCGGACGCGGAGGTCGTGGCGGTGGCGTCCCGGTCGGAGGAGCCGGCGAAGGCGTTCGCGGAGCGGTTCGGGATCCCCCGGGCCTACGGCGACTGGAACGCCCTCGCGCGGGACGAGGACATCGATGTCGTCTACGTCGCAACCCCGCACACGGCGCACCGGGCCGCCGCGGGGCTGTGTCTGGCGGCCGGGCGGAACGTGCTGTGCGAGAAGCCCTTCACGCTGAACGTGCGCGAGGCGGAGGAACTCGTCGCGCTGGCGCGGGAGCACGGGCGCTTCCTGATGGAGGCGATGTGGATGTACTGCAACCCGCTGGTGCGGCGGCTGAAGGCGCTGGTCGACGACGGTGCGATCGGCGAGGTGCGCAGCGTCCAGGCCGACTTCGGGCTGGCCGGCCCCTTCCCGCCCTCGCACCGGCTGCGCAACCCGGAACTGGGCGGTGGCGCGCTGCTCGACCTGGGCGTGTACCCGGTGTCGTTCGCGCAGCTGCTGCTCGGCGAGCCGTCGGACGTCGCGGCGCGGGCGGTGCTCTCCGAGGAGGGCGTCGACCTCCAGACGGCGGCGGTCCTCTCCTACGACAGCGGCGCGCTCGGTGCGGTGCACTGCTCCATAGTGGGCGGTACGGCGACCTCCGCCTCGGTGACCGGCTCCCGGGGCCGGATCGACATCCCGCACGGGTTCTTCTTCCCGGACCGCTTCGTGCTGCACCGGGACGGCCGCGACGCCGAGGAGTTCACGGCCGACCCGGCGGACGGGCCCCGCAACAGCATGCGCCACGAGGCGCTGGAGGTGATGCGGGCCGTGCGGGCGGGTGAGACCGAGTCCCCGCTGGTCCCGCTCGACGGCACGCTCGCCGTGATGCGCACGCTGGACGCGATCCGCGACCAGGTCGGCGTCCGTTACCCCGACGAGACGGGCGAGCCGGAACTCACGCCCGCCTGACACTCCGGTCCCACGTGGTCACGGGCGTGCTCCCGTACGCTGCGGGCCCATGAATGCCAAGGACAATGCGATCGCGGTGGTGACCGGGGCGGGTTCCGGCATCGGCCGGGCGGTCGCCGTGGAACTGCTGCGTACGGGCTGGTCGGTGGCGCTGGCGGGCCGGCGTGCGGAGACCCTGGAGGAGACGGCGGCCCTGGCGTCCGGGGGCGCGGACGGGGGCGTACCCGCCGGGGCGGCTCTCACCGTACGGACGGACGTCGCACGCCCCGAGGACGTGAACGCCCTGTTCGCCGCCACCGTCGAGCGCTTCGGCCGGGTCGACCTGCTGTTCAACAACGCGGGCACGTTCGGCCCCGGCGGGGTGCCGGTCGAGGAACTGCCCTACGAGGCCTGGCGGCACGTGGTGGACACCAACCTCAACGGGGCGTTCCTGTGCGCGCAGGCGGCGTACCGGCAGATGAAGGAGCAGGACCCGCAGGGCGGCCGGATCATCAACAACGGCTCGATCTCCGCGCACACGCCCCGCCCGCTGTCGGTGGCCTACACGGCGACCAAGCACGCCCTGACCGGCTTGACCAAGTCCCTGTCCCTGGACGGGCGGCCGTACGGAATCGCCGTCGGTCAGATCGACATCGGCAACGCGGCCACGGACATGACGTCCCGTATGCAGACGGGGGCCCTCCAGGCGAACGGGGACGTCGCCCCGGAACCGGTCATGGACGTCGCGGACGTGGCCCGCACGGTGCGGCACATGGCGGAGTTGCCGCTGGAGGCGAACGTGCAGTTCGCGACCGTACTGGCGACGGCGATGCCGTACGTCGGACGCGGCTGAGCGGACGGCGACATTCGTCAACTCATCAACGTGCACAACCGGAATACGAACGTCCGCGCTATTGCGGCCGATAGGGAGCCTATGCTCAAATCTCCTACACCAAAGCTTCACACTTGGAGCTGAGAGCTCCCGTCGGCCACATCCAGGGGGGAGGCGGCAGTCGTTCCACGGCACCGGGTGGGGGTGGATTCCGCGAGGGACCGCGGAGTACGCACCGGTGCACGTGGAACGACTGCCGCCCACATCAAGGGACACCGACCGGAAGCCGGGAATCGGAACCGTCCGTACCGACTCTCGTCGTCGCCCCTGCCCAGCCGAGCGGCTGCCCGTCCGCGGCCTGTCATTCACCGCCGATCGCCCGGCAGCCGATCCCCCGGCAGCCGAAGGCGAGTGCGCCGGGGCCGGTAGTCAGGCCTGCCCGGTCTCGAAACGCACGATCCGGCCGTCGTCGTCCACCTGGAAACTCCACCGGGTGCGCATCTCGCCCCAGGTGTCGTTGCTGTAGCGGGCGAGGAGGGAGCGGCCGCCGTTGGACTCGTTGTCGACCTCCATGTGGCCGTGGGAGGAGAAGATCTCCCGGTCCACCCAGTCGTCGAGGTCACGGTCGGACCCGTCGTCGGTCATGGTCGCGCCCGGCGCGAGGACCTTCATGAAGCTCTCGCGGTCGTGGTTGTTCACGGCGGTCACGAAGGCCCGGACGGCCGGATCGCTGAGGCGCGTGGTCTGAATCGTCATGCGAGCCAGCCTCGTACCGGCCACCGGCCGACGCCACCCGTGCCACCCGAACGGCGTTCCCGGGGCGGTGGGTGAGGCGTCGGCGATGCGACGGTGGAATCGCGACGACACGACGCATGGTCCTGTTCCGTTTTGATGGCCGCCTGCTCCGGGAGACGAAGTGACACCTGACAACCGACGTGATCTTGGCCTGCTGCTGCTCCGGCTGGGGACGGGCGGCGTGCTGGCCGCCCACGGCGCGCAGAAGCTGTTCGGCTGGTTCGGCGGACATGGCATCGAGGGGACCGGCCAGTTCATGGAGTCCATCGGCTACGTCCCCGGCAAGGCGAGCGCGACGGCGGCGGGCCTCGCGGAGGCCGGCGGCGGCACACTGCTGGCCCTGGGCCTGGCCACTCCGGCCGCGGGCGCGGCGGCGGCCGGCGCGATGGCCGGCGCTGCAGCGGTGCACGCCCCGAACGGCTTCTTCAACCAGAGCGGGGGCTACGAGTACGCGGCGACGCTGGGCCTGACCGCCGCGGGCCTGGCCATCACCGGCCCGGGCCGCTACTCCCTGGACCACCTGCTCGGCCACGCGGTGAACCGCGGCTGGATGATCCCGGCGGCCTTCGCGGCGACGGCGGCGGGCACGGCGCTGGTGGTGGGGGCCCGGGCGAGGCGCCTGCGGCAGGCGAAGGAGGGGGAGCAGGAGGCGTTGTTCGAGGAGGAGTAGCGGCTGTGGGGGTCTGGGGCGGGCCGGGGCATTGTCAGACCCTCGTGTCAGGCTGCGCCCATGAGCGACCACACCCCCGCCGCTGAACTCTGGTCCACCATCGACGCCCTGACGCGGTGGCTCGACACCAACCGCCCCGTCGGGGGCCGCGAGGGCCTCCTCCTGCGCGTCCTGAAACTGACCGAGGAGGTCGGCGAGGTCTCGGAGGCGGTGATCGGGGCGACGGGGCAGAACCCGCGCAAGGGCGTCACGCACACATGGGAGGACGTGCAGGCGGAGCTGTGCGATGTCGCCATCACGGCGCTGGTGGCGTTGCGGACGCTGACGCCGGAGGCGCGGGGGGTGTTCGGGGGGCATTTGGGGCGGGTGCGGGAGAGGTCGGTGGGGTCGAAATGATCGTCAGGCCTTCGCAAGTGGCCGACAGAGACTCCGTCTCCTCCACGGCGTGGATCTGGAGCTTCCCCGGGGTGTGATCATGCATGCCTGTAGGCCTCGGCGACGAACTTCTTGATTTGCTCAGGCGAGAGGTCCGCTACATCCCACTCCAGAGCGTCACTGATTCCCTCAGCCGTGCGACGCCCCAGGTCAGTCACAGCAGGATGGGTCGGAGCGGCAGACGAGTCGGGCTGTACGCCGGGTTCTGTTCCCCGGTTCCCTCGCGGGAGCCGGGGCGACGGCCATCCATCTAGGGCCGGTGTTGCCACCGGCCTCGTGCGGTCTACCCGCGGACTCGGGCGGGGCAGCCCTCGATCGTCCGCGCAGGGCCGCCTTCGAGAAGGCGGCCCCTCTTGACCTTGCTCCAGGTGGGGTTTACCTAGCTGCCCAGGTCACCCTGGGCACTGGTGGTCTCTTACACCACCGTTTCACCCTTACCGAGGACCGAGGTCCCCGGCGGTCTGCTTTCTGTGGCACTGTCCCGCGGGTCACCCCGGGTGGCCGTTAGCCACCACCTTGCCCTGTGGAGCCCGGACGTTCCTCGGAAAGCTCCCCGTCAGGGGGACTCCACGCGGCCGTCCGCCCGGCTCGTCTGCCGTATCGACCATGGTACCCGGCTGACGTCCCGCTTCGGCGCGGCGGCCGTGGCCAGCACCGAGCCCGCCAGGATCAGGGTGAAGGCGACGCCGATGCCGAGGGTCAGCTTCTCGTCCAGGAAGATCGCGCCGGCGGCGACCGCCACCGCCGGGTTGACGTAGGTGATCACGCCCGCCCGCGTCGGGCCGATCTCCTTGATCAGCTCCAGGAAGGCCACGAACGCGATCGCGGTGCAGAGGATGCCGAGGCCGGCGAGGGCGGCCAGGACCTCGCCCGAAGGCATGGTGGCCGGCCGGGTCAGGAAGGCCGCGGGGGCATAGACCACCGCAGCCAGCGTCAGGCACGGCGTGATCAGCTGGAGGGTCGGGACGTCCTTGAGGTAGCGGGCCGCTATCAGCGGGGCCGTGGCGTAGCCGACGACCGTCACCAGCACCTCGGCCATCGACAGGGCGTCGCCGCCGGTGAGGTGCGGCAGGGTGAGGACGGTGACGCCCGCGAGGCCGAGGGCCAGGCCCGCGATGCGGCGGGCGCCCACCGGCTCCCCCGCGCCGAAGAAGCGGGCCAGGAGCAGGGCGACGATCGGCACTCCCGCGATCAGGAGGCCGGCGGTGGAGCTGGACAGACGGCGTTCGGCGTCGGTCAGGGTCCACCACGGGCCGATGATCTCGATGACCGCGAAGGCCAGCATCGGCTTCCAGTGGGTCCGGACGGTACGGCCGAAGCCGCCCTGGCGGAGGGCGAAGGGAAGCAGGAGCGCGGCGCCGAGTGCGCAGCGCGCGAACACCACCATGGACGGGGACAGTTCGTCCACCGCCACCTTGATCATCAGGTAGGGGACGCCCCAGATCACTCCCATGAGGGAGAACAGGAACCAGCCGCGTGCAGTCATGCGACTGAGTCTCGGCCGTGTCACCCCTAGGTGTCTTGAACGCTGTTGCGGTACGCCGCCGGGGTCACCCCCAGCACCCGGCGGAACCAGCGGGTGAGGTGCGCCTGGTCGGCGAAGCCGACGAGGCCGGCGACCTCGGCGGGGCGCAGTCCGGCCGCCAGGAGGCCGCGGGCCCTGGCCACCCGGTGCTGGGCGAGCCAGGCGTACGGCGGTACGCCCATCGTCGTGCGGAAGGCGCGGAGCAGCTGGTAGCGGGACAGGCCCAGGTCCGTGGCGAGGGCGGCCAGGGAGGGAGGGTCCAGCAGTTCGTCCGCGAGGCGGTCGCGGACGGACCTGGCGATGTGGTCGGCGCCGGGCACGGTGTCGCTGGCCGCCCGGGCCGTGGAGTGGCGGCGGGCCAGGGCCGTGAGCAGCCAGGGCAACCGGGACTCGGCCTCCAGCGGGTCGGGGCAGGCGCTGATGTCGGTGTGGGCGGCGCGCAGGGCCGCCGCCAGTTCCGGGTCGTGGAGGACGGGGTCGCGGAAGTGCGTCAGGCCGCCGAGGGTGCCGTCGGTGAGGAGGGCCGGTTCGGCGTAGAGGGCCTGGTAGGCGTAGCCGTCGCAGGCGGCCGGGCCGCCGGTGTGCATCTCGCCGGGCTCCAGGACGACGATCGAGCCCGGGTAGGAGTGGATGTGACCGCCCCGGTACGCGATGACCTCCGAGCCGCCGACCGTGACACCGATGGTGAATTCGTCGTGGGCGTGGGGCGCGTAGACGTGGCTGTCGAAGTGGGCGGTGAGGAGGTCGAGGGGCGGGCCGGCGCGGCCCAGGCGTGCCCTGGTCCAGCTGGTCTGTTCTCGTCTCGCCATGGCGCACCCCCGCCCACAGGGGATCAGACGAGGTCGGCCGTGTCCAGGTCGAAGGCGAACGGTTCCGGAAGAGCGACGGGCTTGCCGAAGGGGCGGGCGCAGTGCTCGCGGTAGTCGTCACCCTTCGGCTCGCTGAACACCGTGACCTGCGCCGTGTCCCGGTCGACGAGCAGGTAGAGCGGGATGCCCGCGCGGGCGTAACAACGGCGTTTTGCCTCGCGGTCGGCCTGCGGCTTGGTCGAGGTCACCTCCATCACCATCGCGACGCCGTCGCAGGGCATCCAGGAGTCGGCTCCGCCGAACAAGTCTCGCTCGGTGGGGCCGAAGGTGACGTCCGGAATCAGGTGGTTCTTGGGGCATGCGCCCCCGCTCCTCAGCTTCAGCCCCTTGTTCCCCGAGAAGTCCATGTCGGTCCGGGAGCGTCTGATCACTTGCTTCACGATCCGGCTGATGTACTTCTCGTGATCCCCGTCCGGCGGCGGCGTCACAACGATCTCCCCCTCGATCAGCTCTGCCCGGAAGCCCTCCGGGGTGTCCAGGGCGAGGAAGCCCTCCAGCAGGACGTCTTCCTGCGAGAGCGGCTCGTGGGCCATGGCAGTCATGTCACGCCCCTCCTTGTGTCGCTCGCCAGACTGGGACATCGGCTGATCACCTGTCCGTGAGATCGGGATCCCTTCCCTCGATCGTGGCACACGATCAACGCCGCCGTCAGGCACCGAGCCGTCCGCTTGACCTTGCCGCAGCGTCAACGTCTTCACTGGTCGTATGCGGATCGGAGAACTCGCCGCCGTCGTCGGCGTCACCACGCGGGCCGTGCGGCACTATCACCAACTGGGGCTGTTGCCCGAGCCCGAGCGGCGGGCCAACGGGTATCGGGAGTACGGGCTGCGGCACGCCGTCGTGCTGGCGCGGATCCGGCGGCTGACCGAGCTGGGGCTGGGGCTCGCCGAGGTGCGGGACGTGCTCGCGGACGATGCGGGGAAGGACCTCGTCGAGGTGCTGACCGAGCTGGACGAGGATCTGGCGCGGCAGGAGGCGGCCCTGCGGGAGCGCCGGGCGCGGTTGCGGACCCTGCTGGACGCGGAGGGCGGGATGCCCGCCGAGGGGCCCGTGTCGCCCGAGCTGGCCGCGTTGTTCGCCGGCACCTCGCATCTGTCGGACTCGCCGATGGCCCTGAAGGACCGCGAGATCATCGCCTTCCTGGAGACCGCCATGCCGGCCGGGGACCGGGAGCGGCTGGTGGCGTCGGTGGGTGAGGCGCTGGGGAGTCCGGGGGCCGTTGCGCGGGCCGGAGAGGCGTACGCGCTGCTCGACGCGCTCGCCGGTGCCGAGCCCGGTGACCCGCGCGTCGAGGAGGCCGCCGTGGCGCTGTCCGGCTGCATTCCGCCGGGGCTGTTCCCGGGGACGGGGGAGCTCGACGCGGACGACGGTTTCCTGCGCGCCTTCTACGACGATCTCGCCCCGGCCCAGGCGGAGGCCGTCCGCCGCGCGCTGCGGATCCTCGCCGAGGAGCGGCGATGAGGGCCGTGTGGCGGCCGATGTGGCTGCTGGTCCGGCACGAGGTGCGGGTGCTCCTCAGTCTTGTTCTCTGGGTGGCGCGGCGGACGCACGGGACGGGCAGTGGGGTGGCCTTCGGGTACGCGCGCGGGCAGGGCGCGATGATGGCCGGGTTCGCCTTCGTGTGTGTCGTCGAGACGGTCGCGCTGTCCGTGCTGCTGTGGGACTGGCCGGCCGTGCACCAGGTGTTCCTGTTCCTGGACGTGTACGGCGTCGTCATCGTCGTCGGGCTGCACGCCTCGTCCGTCGTGCGTCCGCATGTGCTGGATACGGACGGCGGCTCGCTGCGGATACGGCGGTACGTCCACGTCGACCTGCTGGTGCCGCTGGAACGGATCGCCTCGGTGCGGCGCGAGCTGCGGATGACGCACGAGCGGGCCGACGGGGAGCTGAATGTGGAGGTGGGCGCGCAGACCAGCGTCACGCTCGAACTGACGGAACCCGTCACGCACGTCGGCTTCCTCGGGCGGCGCCGGGAGGTGCGGGTCGTCCGCTTCCACGCCGACGACCCCGACGGCCTCGTCCGGGCCCTCGGCCGGGCGCGCGTCTGAGCTCCTCGTCCGCCCCCGTACGCTGTCGGCGGAGTTCGATCGAAGGAGTACGCGTGCTTGTCCTGCTGCCGCCGTCCGAAGGCAAGGCCTCTTCCGGCCGCGGTGCCCCGCTGAAGCCGGAGTCGCTGTCGCTGCCGGGGCTGACCGCCGCCCGGGAGGCCGTCCTCACGGAGTTGGTCGAGCTGTGCGCCGGTGACGAGGACAAGGCGCGTGAGGTGCTGGGGCTGAGCGAGGGGCTGCGGGGCGAGGTCGCGAAGAACGCGGAGCTGCGCACGGCGGGGGCGCGGCCGGCCGGGGAGATCTACACCGGCGTGCTCTACGACTCCCTCGGTCTGGCGTCCCTGGACACGGCCGCCAAGCGGCGGGCCTCGCGGTCGCTGCTCGTGTTCTCCGGGCTGTGGGGTGCCGTGCGGGTGACGGACCGGATTCCGTCCTACCGGTGCTCGATGGGCGTGAAGCTGCCGGGGCTCGGGGCGCTGGGCGCGCACTGGCGTACGCCGATGGCGGCGGTACTGCCCGAGGTGGCCGGGAGGGGGCTGGTGCTGGATCTGCGGTCCGCCGCGTATGCCGCCGCCTGGAAGCCGAAGGGCGAGGTCGCCGGGCGTACGGCGTCCGTGCGGGTGCTGCACGCGCCCACGCGGAAGGTGGTCAGCCACTTCAACAAGGCGACCAAGGGGCGGATCGTGCGCAGCCTGCTGACCTCGGGGGCCGAGCCGAAGGGGCCGGCCGAGCTGGTGGAGGCGCTCAGGGACCTCGGGTACATCGTGGAGGCGCAGGCTCCGGCGAAGTCGGGGCAGAGCTGGTCGCTGGACGTGCTGGTGGACGAGATCCACTAGCGGGCGCTGCAAGGTGCCGCCGTAGAGTGCCGTTGCAGGGTGCGCAATGACCTTTGCGCACCCTGCATGCCGACGGCAGGATGACGCCATGGTCTCCCCTGCCCCGCCCGCGTCCGTGCTGGACCTCGCGCCCGTCGTCCCCGTCGTCGTCATCGAGGATGCCGCCGACGCCGTACCGCTGGCGCGGGCGCTGGTCGCGGGCGGGCTGCCCGCGATCGAGGTGACGTTGCGGACGCCCGCGGCCCTGGAGGCGATCCGGGAGATCGCCCGGGAGGTGCCCGGGGCGGTGGTCGGGGCCGGGACGGTGATCCGGCCCGCGCAGGTCGCGGAGGCGGTGGCCGCGGGCTCCCGCTTCCTGGTCAGCCCGGGCTGGACGGACGGGCTGCTGGAGGCGATGCGGGCCTCCGGGGTGCCGTTCCTGCCGGGGGTGTCGACGGCGTCCGAGGTCGTGGCGCTGCTGGAGCGCGGGGTGCGGGAGATGAAGTTCTTCCCGGCGCAGGCCGCGGGCGGCACCGCGTATCTGAAGTCGCTGTCGGGGCCGCTCCCCCAGGCCCGTTTCTGCCCCACGGGCGGGATCGGCCCGGCCTCCGCCCCGGACTACCTCGCCCTGCCCAACGTCGGCTGCGTGGGCGGGAGCTGGATGCTGCCGCAGGACGCCCTCGCCGCCCGCGACTGGGGGCGCGTCGAGGAGCTGGCCCGTGCGGCGGCGGGGCTCAGCGCAGGTGGGACGTGTCGTTGAGGAGGCGGACGCTGGCGTTGCCGTCCGCGTAGTACGCGACGACCGACAGGGACGCGGCCGACAGTTCCATGCGGAACAGGGACTCCGGCGGGGCGCCCAGGGCGAGCCGGACCAGCGTCTTGATCGGGGTCACGTGGGTGACGAGCAGGACCGTGCGGCCGGCGTGGGCCGCGACCAGCTTGTCGCGGGTGGCGGCGAGCCGGGCGGCCGTCGCGGCGAAGCTCTCGCCGCCTCCTGTGGGTTCGGCGTCCGGTGAGGCCAGCCAGGCGTTCAGGTCGTCGGGGTGGCGCTCGCGCACCTCGGCGAAGGTGAGTCCCTCCCAGGCGCCGAAGTCGGTCTCGCGCAGTCCGTCGTCGATGGCCACGTCGAGTCCGAGCCGGGCGGCGACGATGCCGGCGGTCTCCCGCGTACGGGCCAGTGGCGACGACACGACGGCCTGGATCGTGCCCCGCCGGGCCAGCATCGCGGCGGCCCGCTCGGCCTGGTCCCGCCCCACGTCGGACAGGGAGGGGTCGGTACCACCGCTCCCGGAGAACCGCTTCTGAGGGGTCAACGGCGTCTCGCCGTGCCGCAGCAGCACGAAGGTGGCGGGTGCGCCCATGTCGGCGGGCGCCCAGCCGGGGGCGGCGACGGCTTTGGCAGCACGGGTGTCGGCGCCGGCCTTCGCGGCACGGACATCGGCACGGGCATCGGCGTCGGCCTTCGCGGCACGGACGTCGGCACGGGCATCGGCGCCGGCCTGCGTGACATCCGGGCCCGAGTCGGCCGCCGCGGCACGGGTGGCGCCATCGGTATCGGCCTGCGCGACACGGACGGATGCACGGGCATCGGCGTCCGCCTTCACGGCACGGGCGTCACCATCCGCGACGTCGTCCTGCACGCCACCCGTACCCTCGACGGCCCTCGCGGCACGCGCGTCGGCGTCATCCGCGGCCGAGCCGGAAGCCGCCCCGGCCGGGACGCCGCGGCCGGATTCCGTCGAGGCCCGCCCGGCCTCCGGGCCCGGGTCGGCGGCCGCCGCCTCCCCGGCCCGCGCGCGGCCTTCCGCCAGGGCTCCGCGCACTCGCGCCGCACCGGCCGCCGCATCACCGGGCGGCTCCGCCGGCACAGCGGCCCCAGCACCCCCGGGGCCCCCGGCGCCCCGGGAGCCCCCAACACCGGAACCACCGGAACCCCCGGCACCCCCGGAGCCCCCGGAGCCCCCGGAGCCCCCGGAGCCCCCGGAGCCCCCGGAGCCCCCGGCACCGGAACCCCCGGCCGTCGTGTCCAGTTCCGCCGTGGAGTGCGACTCCGACCACTGCTCGCCCCTGGCCCCGGCGTCCATCGCCTCGTTGGCCAGGCGGTCGGCGTGATTGTTCTCGGCCCTCGGGATCCACTCGTACGTGACCCGGCCGGGCGGGAAGACCCGGGCCGCCTGCGCGGCCAGGGGCTTCATGTCGGGGTGCTTGATCTTCCAGCGGCCCGACATCTGCTCGACGACGAGCTTGGAGTCCATCCGGACGTGGACCGTCGCATCCGGGTCCAGCTCGTGGGCGGCGCGCAGACCGGCGAGGAGGCCGCGGTACTCGGCGACGTTGTTCGTGGCGACGCCGATGTACTCGGCGATCTCCCGCAGGGTCTCCCCCGTCGCCGCGTCGCGGACCACGGCCCCGTAGCCGGCCGGCCCGGGGTTGCCCCGCGAGCCGCCGTCGGCCTCGACGATGAACTCCCGCACCGGAAGGGCTCCCTGAAGGCCTAGAGACCGGACTCGGACGTGCGCACCAGGATGCGGCGGCAGTTCTCGCAGCGGACCACCGTGTCGGGCGCGGCGTTGCGGATCTCGGCCAGCTCGGTGATGGCGAGCTCCTGCCGGCAGCCCTGGCAGCTGCGCGCGTACAGCTTCGCCGCGCCGACGCCGCCCTGCTGCTCGCGCAGCTTGTCGTAGAGCTTCAGCAGATCGGCCGGAATGGCACCGGCGACGACCTCGCGCTCCTTGGTGACCGTGGCGACCTCGCCGTCGATCTGCTCGAAGGCGGCGTCGCGGCGCGCCGTCGCGTCGTCGATCTTCGACTGGACGGAGGTGACGCGCTCGGTCAGCTCGGCGACCCGCTCCTGCGCGGACTCGCGGCGCTCCATGACCTCCAGCACCACGTCCTCCAGATCGCCCTGCCGCTTGGCGAGGGAGGCGATCTCGCGCTGGAGGTTCTCCAGGTCCTTGGGGGAGGTGACGGCGCCCGAGTCGAGGCGCTGCTGGTCGCGGGTGGCGCGCTGGCGCACCTGGTCCACGTCCTGCTCGGCCTTGGTCTGGTCGCGGGCGGTGTCGCTCTCCTCGGTCTGCGCGGCCACGAGCAGGTCGCGCAGCTGGGTGTGTTCCTTGGTCAGCGACTCGATCTCGGCGTGCTCGGGCAGCGACTTGCGCTTGTGCGCGAGCTGCTGGAGGCGGACGTCGAGGTCCTGGACGTCGAGGAGTCGGATCTGGTCGGCGGGCGCGGCGTTCAGTTCGGGGCTCCAAGGGGATCAGAAGGGGGCGAGGCCGCGTGCGCGGTCCAGGGGTCGGTGACCGTCTTCGAGACGTGGACGCGCAGGTCCCATCCGTGCCGGTCGGAGATCTCGTCGAGCTGGCTCGCGGCCAGCTCGCACCAGGGCCACTCGGTGGCCCAGTGCGCCGCGTCGAGCAGCGCGAGGGGGCTGTGGGCGCGGGCCTCCGAGACGGGGTGGTGGCGCAGATCCGCGGTGAGGAAGGCGTCGGCCCCGGCCGCGCGGACCTGGTCGAAGAGGCTGTCGCCGGAGCCGCCGCTGACGGCGACCGTGCGCACGAGCGCCTCGGGGTCGCCGGCGACGCGGATGCCCTGCGCGGTGGCGGGCAGCCGCCGGGCGGCGCGGGCGGCGAACTCGCGCACGGTCTCCGGGTGGTCCAGCGCGCAGAGGCGGCCGAGGCCGCGGCGGCCGGCGGGGTCGGTGGGGTCCGGCACCAGCGGGCCGGTGACCCGGAGGTCCAGCGCGCCGGCGAGGGCGTCGGAGACACCCGGGTCGGCGGTGTCGGCGTTGGTGTGGGCGACGTGCAGCGCGATGTCGTTCTTGATGAGGGTGTGCACGACGCGGCCCTTGAAGTGCGTCGCCGCGACCGTCGTCGTGCCGCGCAGGTAGAGCGGGTGGTGGGTGACGAGCAGGTCGGCGCCCAGTTTCACCGCCTCGTCGACGATCTCCTGGACCGGGTCGACGGCGAACAGGACCCGCGTGACCTGCTGGTCCGGGTCGCCCGTGACGGTGCCGACCGCGTCCCAGGACTCGGCCCGCTCGGCGGGCCACAGGGCA
Source organism: Streptomyces tuirus (assembly GCF_014701095.1). Taxonomy (NCBI): domain Bacteria; kingdom Bacillati; phylum Actinomycetota; class Actinomycetes; order Kitasatosporales; family Streptomycetaceae; genus Streptomyces; species Streptomyces tuirus. Next base: position 2,052,646 of record NZ_AP023439.1, read on the forward strand.
TCCAGCGCGGCGATGACTTCAGACAGACGGGGCACGGGAGCAAGGCTACCCGCCTGATCTGTGGCGTTGCACCGCCACCGCCCGCTCCCGGCACCCATGGCCCCGCTCAGCACAATCGCCCCCTTTTCCTCAGGCGAATCGTTCCTGGAACACCCTTATGTGTGAAGTCTGCGTACGAGGAATTCCCCGTCCGCGCGTGCGATACCTAGCGTTCGTCACTGGAGGTGACCGAACGATGACGGCCTGTGTGATCGAACCTTCGGCGGGACACGAGGACGAGGACGTGACCGCGCCGACAGGCTGCACGCTCACCGCGGACGGTGCCTACGGCGCCCGCCTCGCGTCGGCCGGCGACTCCTGGTTCCCGGAGCGCTGGACCCTGGACGGCCCCGAGCCGTACGCGGTGCCGCTGCCCCGCAACCAGCCGGAGGAGCCCGGCACCGAGGTGCAGCCGATGGCCGACGGGCGGGTCCTCATCCACCGGGTGGTGGCCGGGCGGCACGCCTTCTCGCTGCTCTACCCGACCGGGCCCGGCACCGGCGAACTGCCCTTGGGCGCGGTCGAGTGCCCGGACGGGACCGCCCGGCTGCGGCTGCTGCCACCGGCCCCGGGCGGGGAACGGGCCTACGCCCTGGCCGTCGGGCCTCGTGTGACGTCGGTGTGGCTGGTGGCGGGCGGCTCCTTCGGTCCCGAGCGGCTGGCGGAACTGCCCGGCCGCTGCTCGGGCGGGGTCTGGCTGGACCGGTCGGGGCGGTTGCTGGCGCTGGACCGGGAGACCGGCGGTCACATCAAGTCCGTCGTGGTGGACCTGGAGGGCGGCGGCGAGGTGTCGCCGCTGCTGCAGATCACCGCCGAGAGCGACGACCGGCTGGTGCTCGCCGACCACGACAGCGGGCTGCTGATCGTCCGCTCGGACGCGCCCTCGCCGGGGCAGGACCGGCTGGGCTGGGGCGTCCTGGGCAGTTCGTTGCCGGTGCGCTTCCCGGAGTGCCTGCGGGTGCGGGACTGCTCCGTCACGCCGTTCGCGATCCAGCCGGGGCAGGTGCTGACGCCGGAGAGCTGCGCGGTGGCGCTGCGGGTGGACGGACCGGCGGGCAGTTGGGTCGCGGTCTGGCGGCCGGCCGAGCGGCGGGTGCACCATCTCCGGGCGCCCGAGGGGTGGTTGGCGGGCGCGGGGCTGTGGACGCCGGAGGGGGTGCTGCGGCTGCCGTACGCGACGGAGGCGGTGCCGTGCGGGGTGGCGCAGGTGAGTCCGCCGCCGGCCGCCGAGCCGGAGCCGGGGGTGGTGACGGCGCCGCTTCCGGAGCCCGGGCCGACGGCCCCGGTTGCGGAACATTCCGTTCAGCGGGCGGAAGCACCGGCTCAGCCGGACGGGCCTCCGGCGCCCTCGGCTCCACGCCCTGTGCCCCTTCAGGAAGCGCCGTTGGGACGCCTTGTAACGAACTAGTGCCGGTTGGCGTGGCCGCCTGGATCCGAGGTCAGGGGGGCCGGTTAGACTCACCCGGCTGTAAAAAAGATCATGTTGACGGGGTGAATTCCATCCGATGAGTGACGCCAGCACGAACCAGCCGCGCAATGCCGACGTCCAGCAGTCCTCCACCGGCCCCGGCCGGCACCGTGGAGAGGTCTCCACGCAGGACGGCGAGACGGCTCCGCGCGGACGTCACCGCAAGCCGGTGACGGAGAACAAGCAGGCCGTGACCGCGGCCTGACGGCACGCCGGTCACCAGACGGCGAACGGCCCTCCCGCCACAAGCGGGGAGGGCCGTTCCGTGCTTTCTGTGTCCCTCATCCGCGTTTCAGGCTCAGCACCGTTCTCGGTGTCTCTCACCCGCGTTTCAGGCCCAGCACCGTTCTCGATGCTCTCACCCCCGTCTCAGGCCCAGTACCTCCGCGGCCGCGAACGTCTCCCCGGGCGGCCGGTCCGCGTAGTACGGCCCGAGGACGGCCGCCAGCTCGTCGTAGCCGAAGGCGTCCTGCTTGCTGTCGAACTTCGCGGCGACCCGCGGCCGTTCGACGACGGCGACCATCCCGCCGTGCACCACGAGGAGCTGACCGTTGACGTGGGCGGCCGCGGGTGAGGCCAGATAGCCGACGAGCGGGGCGACGTGCTCGGGGGCGAGCGGGTCGAGGCCGCTGCCGCAGGGCTGCTCGACGCCCGCGAAGACGTCCTCGGTCATCCGGGTGCGGGCGCGGGGGCAGATGGCGTTGGCCGTGACGCCGTATCTGCCGAGGGCGAGGGCGGTGGAGGTGGTGAGGCCGACGATCCCGCCCTTGGCGGCGGCGTAGTTGGGCTGGCCCGCGGAACCGGCGAGGAACGCCTCCGAGGACGTGTTCACGATCCGCCCGAACACCGGCTCCCCGGCCCGCTTGGACCGCTCCCGCCAGTGCGCGGCGGCGAACCGGGTGGTGTTGAAGTGTCCCTTCAGATGCACGCGCAGGACGGAGTCCCACTCCTCCTCGGCCATGGAGAACACCATGCGGTCGCGCAGGATGCCCGCGTTGTTGACGAGGATGTCGAGCCTGCCGAACGCCTCGACGGCCGCCTCGACGAGCGTGCGCGCCTGGCCGAAGTCGGAGACGTCGCCGGTGTGCGCGAGCGCGGTACCGCCCGAGGCCCGGATCTCGGCGCAGACCTCCTCGGCGGGCCCCGCGGACGCCTCGCCGGAACCGTCACGGCCGGGCTGCCCGTAGTCGTTGACGACCACGGCGGCGCCGAGCCGGGCGAGTTCCAGCGCCTCGGCCCGGCCGAGCCCGCGGCCCGCGCCCGTGACGACGGCGGACATCCCTTGAAGCGGCAGTGGCATCGGCGGGGTCCTCAGATCTCTATGCAGGTGCGCAGGGCGGTGCCGGTGCGCATCTGGTCCAGGGCCTCGTTGATGTCCGCGAGCGGCACCCGGTGGGTGATCAGGCCCGCCAGGTCGATACGGCCGGCCCGCCACAGGGCGATGGTCCGCTCGTAGGAGGCCAGCACGTCACCGCCGCCGTACATCGACGGCAGGATCCGCTTCTCGTCGAAGAACAGCTCGAACATGCTGAGCTGGAGGAAGTCGTCCACGGCGCCCGCGCCGACGATGACGAGGGTGCCGCCGCGCCGGGTGTTCTCGTAGGCGGTGCGGGCGGTGGCGGACCTGCCGACGACCTCGAAGACGTAGTCGAAGCCCTCGCCGCCGGTCACCTGCTGCTTGGCGTCGGGCAGTTGCTCCGGGGAGACGGCCCGGGACGCGCCGAATGTCAGGGCCGACTCGCGGCGCGAGGCCACCGGGTCGACGGCGACGATCTCCGCGGCGCCCTTCAGCCGGGCCCCCTGGATCGCGGAGATGCCGACACCCCCGCAGCCGATGACCGCCACCGACGAACCGGCTTCCACATCGGCCGTGTTGAGCGCTGCGCCGAGTCCCGTCGTCACCCCGCAGCCGATGAGGGCGGCGATGTCGTAGGGCACGTCGTCGGGTATCGGCACCGCGCAGCCGGCGTCGACGACGACCTCCTCGGTGAAGGTGCCGGTGCCGGCGAAGCCGAAGAGGTCACCGCCGGGGCGCTTGAAGTTGGGGGTGCCCGCGTTCATGAACCCGGCCAGGCACAGCTCGGTCCGGCCGCGCTTGCAGGCGGGGCAGGCGCCACAGGCGGGCAGCCAGCACACCACGACCCGGTCGCCCGCCTTCACATGGCTCACGCCCTCGCCGGCTTCGAGGATCTCGCCCGCTCCCTCGTGCCCGGGCACGAACGGTCCGGGCTGCGGCAGGACCCCGCTCATCGCGGACAGGTCCGAGTGGCACAGCCCCGTGGCGCGCACCCGGATCCGCACCTTGCCGGGTCCGAACCCCACCGCCTCGACGTCGTCGAGGACCTCCAGCTTGTCCTGGCCGATCTCGTGCAGTACGGCTGCGCGCATGGTGCGGGCTCCCCTCGTACGGCGTTGTGGACTCAGGTGTGTTCGACGACGGTGTCGGCGAGGACGGGCGCGTCCGACCGCTCGACGGCGCTGACGGCGACCCGGGTGGACCCCGGCGTGTGCCACATGCGGATCCGCAGGGTCTCCCCCGGGTACACGACCCCGGCGAACCGGGTGGCGTAGGACCGCACCCGGGTCACGTCCCCGCCGAGGAGTGTGTCGACGACCGCCTTGAGCGTGATGCCGTAGGTGCACAGGCCGTGCAGGATGGGCCGCTCGAAGCCGGCGAGCTTGGCGAACTCCGGGTCGGCGTGCAGCGGGTTCCAGTCGCCGCAGAGGCGGTAGAGCAGGGCCTGGTCGTCGCGGACCGGTCGCTCGACGGTCCGGTCGGGTTCGCCGGTGGGGGGTTCGAGGCGGGTGGAGGGGCCGCGGTCGCCGCCCCAGCCGCCCTCGCCGCGGATGAAGATCTGGGCGTCGTTGGTCCACAGTGGGCCGTCGGCGTCGGCGACGTCGGTGCGCAGCACGAGGACGGCCGCCGAGCCCTTGTCGTGGACGGCGGCGATCCGGTTGGTCGCGGTGGCGGTGCCCGCCGCGGGGAGGGGCCGGTGGATGACGAGGCTCTGGCCGCCGTGCAGGACGCGGGACAGTTCGACCTCGATGCCGGGCATGGAGAGGCTGCTGGTCACGCCGGGCTTGCCGCCCCCCGCGACGGTGGCGAAGCTCGGCAGGACGTGCAGCCGGGACTCCAGGGTGTAGCGCAGCTCGTCGGGGTCGGTGGCGGGGCTGCCCGCGCCGATGCCGAGGTGGTAGAGCTGCACGTCCCTGTGGTCCCAGGAGATCTCGCCGGTCCGGGGTCCGGCGGCGAGCGCCTTGGCTGCGTCGATGGGCATGGGGCTCCTGATCGCCGGAGGAAGGACCTCGGTACGGCCGTCCGCACCGTCGGCCGCACCGAGGCCGTCTGGGCCGGACCCGGACGCGAACTGAAACGCGTTCCAGTCCCGGGCCCTCTGTATAGCCGAGGCCCCGGCACTTGTGAAGACTCCTGACACTGTGTCAGATCGGCGGGGTCCGGATCGGACGGAGCGCCTCGCGGCGGCGGGCGGTTCGCTTGCGGCGGGGTCGCGGGCCAGGGGCGGGTTCGACGTCACGGCGGGGCTTCAGCTCGGCGCGCGGGACGTACGGCCGCCGGGGGGCGGGAGACTTTCGCCGCGGTACGGACGTGTACGTTGGCCGGTGATCGCGACCTACACGTCGAGCACCGGCAAGATCCGGAGGAACGGGAGCACATGGGACGCGTCGCCGTCATCACCGCGCCGAACATCGGATACCGCAACACGGGCATGCTGACCGTGGACCTGGCGTTCGAGTCCCTGCGGCGGCGGATGGACACCGGGTTCGACGCCACCTGGTACACCCTGCACACGCCGGAGACCGTGCCGCTGCGCGACGGTGCGCGCGGCATCGACTTCCCGTTCCGCTTCCACCCGCTGGCCGAGCACCTCGACACGCTCCGGGACCATGACGCGGTCGTCTTCTGGGGCGACTTCCTGCACACCCGGCACTACCTGGCGCAGGACGCCACGAACCGCCTGCTCGACTTCGGCTTCGCCGCGGACCGGGACGACGCCCGGGAGCAGCTCAACCGCGCCCTGCTGTTCGCGGACCAGCCGGACGAGGTCCTCGCGCGGACCGTCAGCTACGGCGGCACGATCCTGCACAACACGCAGTCCGACTACGAGGACAAGGAGTACGGCCCCTTGTTCTCGCGTCTGGTGGCCCGCAGCCACCGGATGTGGGTGCGGGACCCGCTCTCGGCGGCGAAGATCGCGCATCTGCGCCGGGACCGTACGACCGACCACTTCGGTTCGGACGCGGCGCTGCTCTCCCGCCCCGGCGACCTCGGCCACCTCCCGGTCACCGAGTGGTCCGGCTCGGTCCCCGACGGCGGTGCGATCGGAGTCTTCCTCGGGGCCCGGACGCCGATCCCCGACTGGCTGCCCGGCTTCTGCCAGGGTCTGTCCGACCGCCTGGGCGTGCCGCTGGAGTGGCTGCCCTGGTTCGACCGGGACGTGCCCGGCGCGGTGCGCCACATCGGGGCCCGCCCGGGGAATCCCACCGTCGGCGACCTGATCGGGGTCCTGCCGCGCTACCGGCTGGTCGTCACGGACACCTACCATCTGGCCGTCAACTCCTGGGGCGCCGGCACCCCGGCGGTGTGCGTGGGCGCGCCCGAGCCGACGCCCAAGACGCACGACGACTACCTGACGCTGAGCGATGTGAAGAAGCATGTCTTCCACATGGCGTACGACGCGACGGACTTCTACCTGACCACCGAGGAGGGGCACGGGCAGGATCTCGACCGGCTCGTACGGCTCCTGGAGGGCGGCGGCGCCGAGACCGTCGCGGCACGCATCCGCGACCACGCGGACCACTCGGCGTCGTCCTTCATCCGGACGCTGACCTCACTGCTGGACAAGGCCCGCCCCGCCCCGGGCCCGTGACCGCCAGAACTCGCCCCCGCCATCCGCCGGTTCTGCCCGGCGAGACGGTCGTCGACGAGCATCACGCCCGCTGGAACAGCGCTGTCCAGAGGAAGGACTCCCCGAAGCGCCCGGAGTCCTCCGGCTCGTCGCGCATCCGTCGCAGTTCCAGCTCGCTCAGGCCGGAGAAGATCGCCCGCAACGCCCCGGGCGTGTAGGCGAGTCCGCCCGGCCGTCCGCCTTTCAGTCCGTCTGCCGCTCCCCGGCCGTCCGTGGCAGCCATACCCACATCAGCACCGCTCCGGCCGCCAGCACCCCGGCGCCCACCCGGAACGCGAGGGCGTAGCCCTCGGTCAGGGACTGCGGGGTCGTGCTGTCCGCCGATGCGGACGCCGCCAGGGTCGACAGGACCGCCAGACCCAGGGAACCGCCCATCGTGCGGGAGGTGTTGACGAGGCCGGAGACCAGGCCCGCCTCCTCGGGGGCGGCGCCGGAGATGGCCAGGGAGGCGAGGGGGGTCGCCGCCAGGCCCGCGCCGAGCATCATGAGGACGCCGGGGTAGAGGATCGCCGTGGCGTAGGAGCCGTCGGCGGTCATCGTGGACTGCCAGGCGAAGCCGGCCACGGCGACCAGGGTGCCCAGCGCGGCGACGCCCCGCGCGCCGACCGGCCGCATCAGGCGGGGTGCGAGCTTGGAGCCGAGGATGACGGCGAGGGAGCTCGGGACCAGGGCCAGGCCGGCCTCGAGCGGGGTGTAGCCGAGGACGTTCTGCGCGTAGAGGGTCATGAAGAACCACATGCAGAACATCGCCGAACCGCACAGGAACATCGAGACGTTCGCCGAGGAGACCGAGCGGACGCGCAGCAGGCCGAGCGGCATCAGCGGGCTCGCCGTGCGGGCCTCGACCGCGAGGAACGCCCCGAGCAGGAGCAGCCCGGCGAGCAGGGGCAGCAGGGTGGCCGGTGCCGTCCAGCCCGCCGCCTCCGTCTGGGAGATGCCGTAGGCCAGCGTGCCGAGACCGGCCGTCACGAGCAGCGCGCCCGGCAGGTCGAGGCGGCGGCCGTCCCCGGCCCGGCCCTCGGTGAGGAACCAGGCGGCGGCGCACAGCACCACGGCGCCGACGGGCACGTTGATGAGCAGCACCCAGCGCCAGGAGAGCGTCTCCACCAGCAGTCCGCCGACCAGGCCGCCCGCCGCGCCGCCGCCGGCCCCGACCGCCGTCCAGGTACCGATGGCCCGGGCCCGGGCGGCGCCCTCCGGCACCGACGCCGTGAGGATCGTCAGCGTCGAGGGCGCGAGCACCGCCGCGCCCAGCCCCTGCACGGCCCGCGCCACGAGCAGCTGCCAGTCGTCCTGCGCCATCCCGCCGGCCGCCGAGGCCAGGGTGAACAGGCCGAGCCCGACGAGGAACATCCGCTTGCGGCCGTAGAGGTCACCCGCGCGCCCGCCGAGCAGCATGAACCCGGCGAAGGCGATGGCGTAGGCGTTGACCACCCACTGCAGCCCCAGTTCGCCGAGTCCCAGCCCGGTCCGCATCGACGGCAGCGCCACGTTGACGACGGAGACGTCCAGGACGACGAGGAACTGGCCCGCGCAGGTGAGCGCCACGACGAGCCAGGTGGGAGGTGCGGTGCGGCGGGACTCCCGGGATAGTGCGGCGGCTTCGAGCATGGGTGTCATGCTCTCAACCACTCCGAGCTCCTTGCATCGGGATTTCGGCCTAGGGCTTCGGCCGGACAGCATCAGGGCGCCGGGGCCCTTCCCCAAGAGGAGGTCAAGTTTTCGTTAGGGGGCCGAAGCAACGGAATAGTTGCCTGGACATACAAGGTTCAGATCCCATGTACCCCGACGCTCCCCGGCCTGGAGGCCCTCCTCAATGACGCAGACGACGACAGACCGCGCCGCCGGCAGAGCGAGCGGGGCCGTGGTCCCGGTGCTCGCCTTCGCGGGGATCGTTGTCGCGGTGATGCAGACCCTGCTCGTTCCGGTGATCAAGGATCTGCCGCGACTGCTGGACACCGCCCCCAGCAACGCCACGTGGGTCCTCACCTCGACCCTCCTCTCGGGCGCCGTGGCCACCCCGATCATGGGCCGCCTGGGCGACCTCTACGGCAAGCGCCGCATGCTGATCCTGAGCCTGGCCGTGATGGTCGTCGGCGCCCTGGTCAGCGCGCTCACCAGCGATCTGCTGCTCATGATCGCCGGCCGTACCCTCCAGGGCGTCGCGATGGGCGCGATCCCGCTCGGCATCGGCCTGATGCGCGACATGCTGCCCCTCGAGAAGCTCGGCTCGGCCATGGCCCTGATGAGCTCCTCCATAGGCGTCGGCGGCGGCCTGGCCCTGCCCGCCGCCGCCCTGGTCGCCCAGCACAGCGACTGGCACACCCTCTACTACGGCGCCGCCGGCCTCGGCCTGCTCGCGATCGCCCTCACCCTCCTCGTCGTGCCGGAGTCCCCGATGCGCGCCGAGGGCACCTTCGACCTGCCGGGCGCGCTCGGCCTGTCCGCCGGGCTCGTGCTGTTCCTGCTGCCGATCACCAAGGGCAGCGACTGGGGCTGGGCCTCCGGCACCACCCTCGGTCTGTTCGCCGCCTCGGCGGTCGTGCTCGCGCTGTGGGGCGTGATGGAGCTGCGCCTGAAGGCCCCGCTGGTCGACCTGCGCACCACGGCCCGTCCGGCCGTCCTCTTCACCAACCTCGCCTCGATCATGGTCGGCGTCTCCTTCTACGTCGTCTCCCTGGTCCTGCCCCAGCTGCTCCAATTGCCGGAGTCCACCGGCTACGGCCTCGGCCAGTCGATGGTCGTCGCGGGTCTGCTCGTCGCGCCGCTCGGCCTGACGATGATGTTCACGGCGCCCGTCTACGCCCGGCTGTCCGCGAAGTACGGCCCCAAGGTCACCCTGATCCTCGGCCTGATGATCATCGCGATCGGCTACGGCGCCGGCCTCGGCCTGATGAGCGCCGCCTGGCAGAGCCTGGTCATCTCGGTCCTGCTGGGCGCGGGCATCGGCCTCGCGTACTCCTCGCTGCCCGCGCTGATCGTGGGCGCGGTCCCGGCGTCGGAGACGGGCGCGGCCAACGGCCTCAACACCCTGATGCGCTCCATCGGCACATCGGTGTCGAGCGCCGTGATCGGCATGGTGCTGGCGAACACCGCGAACACCGTGGGCGGCGTCGAGATCCCGACCATGCACGGTTTCCGGGTCTCCTTCCTGATCGCGACCGGCGCGGTGGCCGTGGGCCTGCTCCTGGCGCTGTTCCTGCCGGGCCGACGGCCGTCGAACAAGCCGCAGTTGCGGGCGAGCAGCGAGGAGGACGCGGCGCTGGAGCGCGCCGAGCAGGTCCTGCGCGGCTTCCGCGGCCGGGTGCTGGGCGCCGACGGCTCCCCGGTCGCCCGTGCCAAGGTCACGCTGATCGACCGCCGGGGCCGCCAGGCCGGGGCGACGCTCTCCGCCGAGGACGGCAGCTACGTGCTCACCGTCCCCGACCGGGGCTCCTACGTCGTGGCCGCCCGGGCCACGGGTCACGGCCCGCTCGCCTCGTCCGCGACCCACGCGGGCCAGGAGCGCCCGGTCCACCTGGACCTGTCGCTGCCGGGCGAGACGGTCTCCGCCTGACCTGCCGCCCGACCCCGTTACTCACCGGTACCCCCTGTCGCCCGGCGGCAGGAGGTACGGCACGATGGCGCCCTGACCGTCGTACGACCGAGAGGAATCCCATGCCCGCGGCGCCGAAGCCCGAGATCCTGGCCGCGTTCGAGGCGGCGAAGGGGTTCATGCCCGCCGGTGAGGGCCTGGCGCTGTACGCGGCGGCCGTGGAGGCCGGGCGGCTCGGACTGCCGCTGCTGGAGGTCGGCACCTACTGCGGCCGGTCCACGATCCTGCTCGCCGACGCGGCCCGCGAGGCCGGGGTCAGCGCGCTCACCGTCGACCACCACCGCGGCAGCGAGGAGCAGCAGCCGGGCTGGGAGTACCACGACCCGGAGACGGTCGACCCCGAGGTCGGCCTGATGGACACGCTGCCCGCGTTCCGCCGCACGATGCACCGGGCCGGCCTGGAGGAGCACGTGGTGGCGCTGGTCGGGCGCTCCCCCCGGATCGCCGCGTTCTGGCGGACGCCGCTGGGCTTCGTCTTCATCGACGGCGGTCACACCGACGAGCACGCCACGGCCGACTACGAGGGCTGGGCGCCACACGTCGCCGAGGGCGGGCTGCTGCTCATCCACGACGTCTTCCCCGACCCGCAGGACGAGTTCACCGGCCAGGCGCCCTACCGGGTCTATCTGCGGGCCCTCGCCTCGGGCGCCTTCACCGAGGTCTCGGCGACGGACTCGCTGCGGGTCCTGCGGCGCACGGGCCCGGGCATCTGACGCGCGGCCCGGCCCCGCGGCGGCTGGGCGGGTGAACTGCGCCCTGCGCACCCCCTCCCGGTCGGCCCACGGGCGGCGTGGCGATTGGGCGGGCGCCCGCCGCTGCCCAAGGATCCGGGCGCGTGGCACACACCTTCGAAGAGCTCGTCGAGAAGCAGCGCGCGGCGGACGAGGCGTACGCCCGCGTACGTCACCTCCAGGACGCGTACGGTCCGCCCACCCAGACCAAGTGGGGCGACCAGCAGACCAGCACCTGGGAGACGGCCTGGCGCGCCTGGCGCGATCTCGCCCGGGACGTCCAGGCGGCGGTGACCGGATACGCGAAGCAGGAGGGCACACCGCGCCAGGAGGTGGAGGCGCGGGTGAAGGAGGCGGTACGGCACGGGGACGGCGGCCGGAACGGGGCGTAGCCGCCACCCGTCGGGCCGTCCTCGACCGCGGCCCCCGCTCACGGCCGCTAGGGTGGCTGGCGTGTCGTACGTAGGCCCGGACTTCGAACCTCCCCAGCCCCGCCGCCGTCGCGGCCCCCTGACCGTCGCGCTCGCCGCGCTGGTGCCGGGGGCGCTGCTCGGCTGGCTGGTGTACGAGACGGTGGGCGGCCCGGGGGACGGCGGGGGGCCGGGGCGGGCGACCGTGCGGTCCTCCTCGCCCGCCGCGTCGGGCGCGCCCTCCGACGACGCCAAGGAGCCGAGCGCCTCCCCGGAGCCGAAGCCGACGGCCACGCCCTCGGCCTCCGCGCCCGCCGCCTCCGGCCCGCTCAAGGGCAAGGTCGTCGTCATCGACCCGGGGCACAACCCGGGCAACTTCCGGCACGCCTCCGAGATCAACCGCAAGGTGAACATCGGGACGAACTCGAAGGAGTGCGACACCACGGGCACCTCCACCAACGACGGTTACAGCGAGGCGAAGTTCACGCTGGACGTCGCGCACCGGATGCGCACGCTCCTTCAGGAGCAGGGCGCGACGGTGAAGCTGACGCAGGACGGCGACCGGCCGTTCGGGCCGTGCGTGGACGAGCGGGCCCGGATCGGCAACCAGGCGAAGGCCGATGCCGTGGTGTCGATCCACGCGGACGGCTCGGGCGCCGGCAACCGCGGCTTCCATGTGATCCTGCCCGGCGCGGTGCACGCGGGCGCCGCGGACACCCGGGCGATCGTCGGCCCCTCCCGCGATCTCGGCGAGCGCGTCGCGGGCCGCTTCGTGGCCGTCACCGGCAGCGCGCCCTCCAACTACGTCGGCGACGGCGGCGGACTCGTCACGCGGAAGGACCTGGGCGGTCTCAATCTGTCAACGGTTCCGAAGGTGTTCATCGAGTGCGGCAACATGCGCGATAGCAAGGACGCGGCGTTGCTCACCAGCGGCGCGTGGCGACAGAAGGCGGCGCAAGGGATCTCTGAGGGAATCGTGAGTTTCCTGCGCGGGTAGGTGCGGACCGGCAGATCCCGGCGGACACCCTGACCTGGCGGACGATAGGGTCCTCCTTACGATGAGGGGCCACCCCCGCGCTTCGCACCGAGTCCGGACGGCGGCATGGTGACAGCGACGCCTCTACCGACGATGAGACGACCTACGAAGGACCTGAAGTGAATATCCGCTCCCTCACTCGGGGCGACGGCGTGGTGATCGGAGCAGCGGTATTGCTGTTGATCGCGTCGTTCCTCGACCTCTACTCGTTCGACAATGTCCCCGACAGCGTCGACCTCCCCATGCTGTGGGGCAGCGGCCCGGTCGTGTTCGGCGTCGTGCTGGCCGGGATCATCGGCGCCGCGCTCGTCGTCCTCTCCCGGGGCCTGCCGCAGGTCCCGAAGGTCGCGGGGATCGAGCTCGGCCAGTTCGGTGCCGCCTTCACGGTGTTCGCCGCGTGGTGCGCGCTCGGCAACATCTTCGACGTGACCGGTGGCTACGACAACATCGAGGGGACCGACTCCGACTTCCTCCCGAGCCCCGGCGTCGGCATGATCCTCGCCCTCATCGCCACGCTGCTGATGGCCGCCGCCGCCATCGCCACCCCCCTGGTCCCGGCCCTCAAGGCCGCGCTCCTCCCGGCTCCCCGTCCGGCCGCCCCGCAGCCCTACGGCGCCCAGCCCCCCGGTGGTTACGGCTACCCGGGCGCGCAGCAGCCCGGTGGCTACGGCCAGCCGCAGCCGGGACAGCCGTACGGCGGTCAGCCGCAGCAGACGCAGGCGCAGGCCCCGCAGCCGCCGGCCGGGGACTTCTCCCCGTTCTGGTTCGCGGTGCCGGTGCCGCGGCCACTGTTCGCGGAGGACGGCTCGCCGACGCCGATCGCCGAACTCGCCCCGGGTACCTGGTACCTGGCGGTCGAGCAGCGCGGAGCGGCCCTGGTCGCGCAGACGCAGGACGGCCGCCGCGGTGTCCTCCAGGACACGTCGGGCATCCAGCGCGGCTGAGCCCCACGGCCATCCACGGCCCCTCGCCCTTCCGGGCGGGGGGCCGTTGCCGTACAGTCGTCGCCTTCCGTGAGCTGACACATCGTCAGGAGGCAGGTATGCGGCTCGGTCTGGCGCTCGGCTACTGGGGCCGCGGCCCCTCCCCCGGCCATGTGTGCCTCGCGCAGGAGGCGGAGCGGCTCGGCTACGACTCGGTCTGGACGGCGGAGTCCTGGGGCTCGGACGCGTTCACCCCGCTCACCTGGATCGCGGCGCACACCACCCGCGTCCGGCTCGGCACGGCGGTCGCGCAGATGGCGGCCCGCTCCCCGGCCACCACCGCGATGCACGCCCTCACCCTGGACCATCTCTCCGGTGGCCGCGTGCTGCTGGGCCTCGGCCTCTCCGGCCCGCAGGTCGTCGAGGGCTGGTACGGCCGCCCGTTCCCCGCCTCACCGCTCACCGCCACCCGCGAGTACGTCGACGTCGTGCGGCAGGTGCTGCGCCGCGAGGCCCCCGTCGAACTGGCCGGCCGCTTCCACTCCCACCCCTACCGCGGCCCGGACGCCACCGGCCTCGGCAAGCCCCTCAAGCCGATCACCCACCCGCTGCGCGCCGATCTGCCGATCCTGCTGGGCGCGGAGGGCCCGAAGAACGTGGTCCAGACGACCCGGATCGCCGACGGGTGGCTGCCGCTGTACTGGTCGCCGACCCGGCCGGAGGTCCACGGCCCGGCCCTGGCGGAGCTGCCCGCGGGATTCATGGTGGCGCCGATGACGCAGGTCCGGGTCTGCGACGACGTCGCCGAAGGCCTGCTGCCGGTCAAGACGATGCTCGGCTTCTACATCGGCGGCATGGGCCACGCCGCCCGCAACTTCCACGCCGACCTGATGGCGCGCATGGGCTACGAGGAGGAGGCCCGCCGGATCCAGCGGCTGTTCCTCGACGGCCGCCGGGAGGAGGCCGTGCGCGCCGTCCCCGACGCCTTCGCCGACGAGATCTCCCTGGTCGGTCCGCGTCAACGCATCGCCGAGCGGCTGGAGTCGTGGCGGAAGGGGCCGGTGACGGACCTCCTCGCTCTCAGCCCCGACCCGCACACGCTGCGAGTCCTCGCCGAGTTGAACTCCTGAGCGATTCCCCGGGTTTCATCCGGAGTTCAAGGGCAATCCGGAGACTATGTCCCCTCGATATCGCAACGGTGCGAATCAGGCCGGCACGATCGTCGCGGTCGTGGCCGACATCATGGCACTCATCCTGGGTCTCTGGATCCTGATGTACCTGCTGGACGCCAACCCCGGCAACTCGTTCGTCCAGTTCATCCACGACGCGGCCCGCTGGCTCGCCGGCTGGTCGCACGACCTGTTCACGTTCGACGAGGCCTGGGCCCGAGTGGTCTGCGGTTACGGCCTCGCAGCGGTGGTGTACCTGTTCATAGGCCATGCGATAGCCAACAGGGCCCATCGTCACTGAAAACGCGGTGCGGGGCGCACAACCCGCGCCCGCACACCAGGCCGAACTCCCGAGCTCCTAGGCGCAACAGTCCGAATCGAGCCCCACAGGCAACTCCGCACCACCGAACACCTGGCACGTGGCCTCATGCCCACCGAGCGCGGCCACGGCCAGCAACAACGACCCCGCGGTCCACGTCGTCAACTCCCGCGGCCAGATCGCGTCGTCGTCGAACACATACCCCGTCCAGTACAGCCCGCTGTCCTCGTCCCGCAGATGCTGGATCGACTGCAGGATCTCGAGCGCCCGGTCGGACTCCCCCATCGCCCACAACGCGAGCGCGAGTTCGGCCGATTCGCCGCCCGTCACCCACGGATTGGGAACCACGCACCGCACGCCCAGTCCGGGCACCACGAACCGGTCCCAGTCCTCCTCGATCCGGGCCTTGGCCTCCGCCCCGGTCAGCGCACCGCCGAGCACCGGGTAGTACCAGTCCATCGAGTACCGGTTCTTGTCGAGGAACCGCTCGGGGTGGTGGCGTATCGCGTGCCGCAGCGCACCGGCCGCCAACTCCCAGTCCGGTTGGGCCTCTTCCCGCTGCTCGGCGATGGCCAGGGCGCAGCGCAGCGCGTGGTGGATGGAGGAACTGCCCGTCAGCAGGGCGTCCGTCGTCTCCGTGCCGTCGTCGTCGCGGCGCCAGCCGATCTGCCCGCCGGGCTGCTGGAGGCGCAGCACGAACTCCACCGCCGCGTACACCGTGGGCCACATCCGGTCCAGGAACGCGTCGTCGCCGGTGGAGAGGTGGTGGTGCCAGACGCCGACGGCTATGTAGGCGACGAAGTTGGTCTCCCGGCCCCGGTCGGTGACCGCGTCGGCCTCGCCGTCGGTGTAGGCCGCGTACCAGGAGCCGTCGTCGTTCTGGTGCCGGGCCAGCCACAGGTAGGCCCGCTCGGCGGCCTCGTGCTCACCGGCCGTGTCCAGGGCCATGGCCGCCTCGACGTGGTCCCACGGGTCGAGGTGGTGCCCCCGGAACCACGGGATCGCACCGTCCTCGCGCTGCACGGCGAGGATGCCGGCGACGGTCGCGGCGGCCTCCCCCGCGGTGAGGACCCCGGGCAGGACCAGATGTTCCGTCCGGGGAGTGGTCACTTGGCGTCCGCCCCGGTGTCGGCCAGACGCGGCAGGTGCGGCTTGGTCGCGTACGCCACGAAGCTCTTGCCGATCAGCGGGTTGAGCGCCCGCTCGGCGACCCGGGTGGCCAGCGGCTTCTTCATGATGTCCCAGACGAGCAGCTTGTGGTACGCCCGTACCGGCAGCGCCTTGTCGTTGTCGACGCCGAACGCGCACTTGAGCCACCAGTAGGGCGAGTGCAGGGCGTGGGCGTGGTGGGTGCCGTAGGGCTCCAGGCCGGCCTCGCGGATCTTCCGCAGCAGTTCGTCCGCCTTGTAGATGCGGATGTGGCCGCCCTCGACCTCGTGGTAGGCGTCGGAGAGGCTCCAGCAGACCTTCTCGGGGCCGTAGCGCGGGACGGTGACAGCGATGCGTCCGCCGGGCTTCAGCACCCGCACCATCTCCGCGAGGACGCCCTTG
Organism: Streptomyces tuirus; assembly: GCF_014701095.1. Classification (NCBI taxonomy): domain Bacteria; kingdom Bacillati; phylum Actinomycetota; class Actinomycetes; order Kitasatosporales; family Streptomycetaceae; genus Streptomyces; species Streptomyces tuirus. Next base: position 2,068,815 of record NZ_AP023439.1, read on the forward strand.
TCGTCCGGGATGTGCTCCATCACCTCGGAGATGATGACGACGTCGAAGGACTCGTCGGGGAAGGGCAGCGCGAGGGCGTCGCCCTCCATCGCCGTGGCGGTGGCGCCCTCGGGGGCCTCGCCGGCTTCCTTCATCGCCGCGAACCACTTCGCGACCTCGCGGATCTCCTCGGCGTTCTGGTCCAGCGCCACGACCTGCGCGCCACGCCGGTAGCACTCGAAGGCGTGCCGCCCGGCACCGCAGCCGAGATCCAGGACGCGATCACCCGGGGCGAGCGGGAACCGGGAGAAGTCGACGGTCAGCACGTGGCCCTGCTTTCGGAGTTGACGCCTTCTACATCTGCCGGGGCTGCTGAGACAGCACCCGCTGTGCCTGCGGGTACGGCGTCTGCCGGGCCCGCGGGGGCTGTGGGGACCGGGCCCGTCGCGAGGGCCGGACGGCCGGAAGCCCGCGGCGCGGCGCGCGTCCCGGCCCTGTCGATCTCCTCGCGGTAGCGGGCCACCGTGCCCTCCGCCGCCCTGGCCCAGGTGAAGTGGCGCAGCACCCGCTCGCGTCCGGCCGTGCCGAGGCGGGCGCGCAGTTCCGGGTCGGACAGCAGGCGGCCCAGACCGGCGGCGAGCGCGCCCGCGTCGCCGGGCGGTACCGCCAGGCACGTCTCGCCGTCGCGGCCGGCGACCTCGGGTATGGCGCCGCCGGTCGTGGCGAGCAGGGGCGTGCCCGTCGCCATGGCCTCGGCGGCCGGGAGCGAGAAGCCCTCGTAGAGCGACGGCACGCACGCGACCTGCGCGGAGCGCACGAGGTCGACGAGCTCCGCGTCGGAGATGCCCTTGACGAACTCGACGGCGTCGGCGAGGCCGTAGCGCTCCATCGCCTGGGCGACCGGTCCTTCGGTGGGCCGCTTGCCGACGACGACGAGATGGGCGCCGGGGTGCTCGGTCCGGGCCTTGGCCAGCGCCTCGACGAGGTGCACCAGGCCCTTCAGCGGCACGTCGGCGCTGGACGTCGTCACGATCCGGCCCGGCACGACCGGCACCGACGGATCCGGCGAGAACAGGTCGGTGTCGGCGCCGATGTGGACCACGTGGATGCGGTCCCGCCGGACGCCGAGGTGGTCGACGATCTCCTGTTGCGAGGTGCCGGACACGGTGAGCACGGACGGCAGCCGGCGCGCGACGCGCTTCTGCATGCGCGTGAAGCCGTACCAGCGCCGCACCGAGGCGCGCCGCTTCCAGCCGTCCGCCGCGTCCAGCTCCAACTGCCGGTCGACGGTGATGGGGTGGTGGATGGTCGTCACCAGGGGCGCGCCGACATCGCCCAGCAGGCCGTAGCCGAGGGTCTGGTTGTCGTGCACGACGTCGAACTCACCGCGGCGGGCGCGCAGGTGACGGCGGGCGCGCAGCGAGAACGTCAGCGGTTCCGGGAAGCCGCCCGTCCACATGGTCGCGACTTCCAGCGCGTCGATCCAGTCGCGGTACTCGCCGCGCCCCGGCGTGCGGAAGGGGTCCGGCTGGCGGTACAGGTCGAGGCTGGGGAGCTCGGTGAGGCTCAGCCCGTCGTAGCCCTCGTCGAGGACGGGATACGGCTGGGAACCGATGACCTCGACCCGGTGGCCCAGGCGGGCCAGTTCGCGCGAGAGGTGCCGGACATAGACGCCCTGTCCGCCGCAGAACGGGTTCCCTTTATAGGTCAGGAGCGCGATGTTGAGCGGTCGCAAGCCGTCGGAAGCGGGGTCCTGAGGAGCCCCGGCCTGACTGGCCTCAGCGGTCACTCTGGGCCCCCTTCTCCCTGCACGGTCCCGCGAGATTACGCCGGGACGCTAATCTAGAACAAGTTTCAGACTTGATCGTCCGGAGGCTCTGAATCTACCGGCAGGTAAGGGTGCTGTGAGCGGTGGATCAGGTGATTCACGCCACGACCGGCGCCGTGCCATGCTGTGTGATCATTCGTCCTCACGGACGGTCACGGAACGGGACCGACCCATGCCCGCAGAAGCCAAGGTGAGCGCCAAGGTGAACAAGCCGGCCAAGGTGGAAGCCAGAGCGGCAGTGCCCGCCTCCCCGCCTCTCACGGAGCGGCAGGAGGCCCGCCGCCGCCGCATCCTGCACGCGAGTGCCCAGCTGGCGAGCCGGGGTGGCTTCGACGCCGTGCAGATGCGCGAGGTCGCGGAGTCCTCCCAGGTGGCGCTCGGCACGCTGTACCGCTACTTCCCGTCCAAGATCCACCTGCTGGTCGCCACCATGCAGGATCAGTTGGAGCACATGCACGGCACGCTGCGCAAGAAGCCCCCGCAGGGCGAGACCGCGGCCGAGCGGGTCGCGGAGACGCTGATGCGGGCCTTCCGGGCGTTGCAGCGCGAGCCGCATCTGGCCGACGCGATGGTCCGCGCGCTGACGTTCGCCGACCGCAGCGTGAGCCCGGAGGTCGACCAGGTCTCCCGGCAGACGACGGCGATCATCCTGGACGCGATGGGCCAGGAGAACCCGACCCCGGAGCAGTTGTCGGCGGTCCGGGTCATCGAGCACACCTGGCACTCGGCGCTGATCACCTGGTTGTCGGGCCGCGCCTCGATCGCCCAGGTGAAGATCGACATCGAGACGGTGTGCCGCCTGATCGACCTGACGGCGCCGGCCACCGCATAACCCCCGGGCACGACAAGGACCTACGAGACGGGTTCCCTTCGCCGGCATGGTCCGGATCAGGTGGTGGGGGTCGCCTTCCGGTCGCCGGGCCTTTCGGCCCTGCGGCCTTCCGGCCTCTCAGCCCTACCGTCGCAGTCGGCACCAGCGGAAGTACTGACTTCGCTTCTCGCCGATGTCGGCTACTCCGGTCGGACTCCCTCACTCGCCTCGTAGGCCGACTTCCAGCATAGAACGCCCAAAGCGGAATGAAACCCCCACCATCATGATTCTTCGGGCGCTACTCCTCCGGTGGGAACACCGCCTCCCCGCTGTCCCCGAGCGTGATCGTGATCGCCTCGGTAGGGCAGCTCTCCGCCGCCTCCAGCACCCGCTCGTTCGCGTCCATGTCGGGAGCGACGGGATGGGACTGGCGGGCGGCGTCCAGGTGGAAGCCGCCCGGCGCGTGGTGGAGGCACTGCGCGGAGCCGATGCACAGGGAGCGGTCGACCTCGACGTGCCAGCGGTCGCCCATCGTCACGCGTCCGCCGGGAGGTGGATCATCTTGTGCTCCAGGTACTCGCCGTACCCCTCGGGCCCGAACTCCCGTCCCAGGCCCGAGTTCTTGTAGCCGCCGAAGGGGCCCAGCATGTCCAGGCTGAAGGTGTTGACCGAGTAGGTGCCCGTCCGGACCTGCCGGGCGATGTCGATGCCGTGCTCGACGTCCGCGGTCCAGACGCTGCCGCTCAGCCTGTAGTCGGAGTCGTTGGCGATCTTCACGGCGTCGGACTCGTCGTCGTAGGGGAGCAGGCAGATCACCGGGCCGAAGATCTCCTCGCGGGCGATGCGCATGGAGTTGTCGACGTCGCCGAAGAGGGTCGGTTCGACGTACCAGCCGCGCTCCAGGCCGGCGGGGCGTCCACCGCCGGTGAGGATCTTGGCGCCTTCCTCCTGCCCGATGCGGATGTAGTCGAGGTTGCGCCGCTGCTGCCGCCGGGCGACCAGCGGGCCGACCTGGGTGGCCGGGTCCAGCGGGTCGCCGACGGTCAGGGCGCCCGCCGCGGCGGCGAGGGCGTGGGCGAACTCGTCGTAGCGGGAGCGCGGCAGGAGGATGCGGGTCTGGGCGACGCAGGCCTGGCCGTTGTTCATCCAGGCCGCGGGGGCGATGCCCGCGACGGCGGTCTCGAGGTCCGCGTCGGGCAGGACGACGGCCGCGGACTTGCCGCCCAGTTCGAGCGTCACGCGGGTGAGGTTGCGGGCGGCGACCTCCATCACGCGCTTGCCGGCCGCGACCGACCCGGTGAAGGAGACCTTGTCGATGCCGGGGTGGCCGACCAGGTACTCGCTGACGTCCCGGCCGGCGGGCAGGATCGACAGCACGCCCTCCGGCAGCCCGGCCTCGCGGGCGATCTCGCCGAGGAGACAGGCGTCGAGCGGGGACTCGGGCGAGGGCTTGAGGACGGCCGTGCAGCCGGTGAGCAGCGCGGGGGCGAGCTTGGCGGCGGCGACGAACTGCGGGACGTTCCAGGGGACCACGGCGGCCACGACCCCGACGGGCTCGCGCCGCACGAGGATCCTGCCCAGGACGCCGTCGCGCCGCTCCTCGTGGGTGAAACTCCGGGCGACCGTGATCGCCGAGTCCCAGACCATCACCGCGCCGAGGGCCTGGGCGAGGACGCTCCAGGAGTACGGCGAGCCGTTCTGGGCGGAGATCACACGGGCGATCTCGTCGTGCCGTACGGCGAGGGCGTCCTTGATCCGGCCCACGGCCTCGATCCGCTCGTCGAGGCTCATCCGCGGCCAGGGCCCCTCGTCGAACGCCCGCCGCGCCGCCGCCACGGCCCGGTCCACATCCGCCGTCGAGGCGTGCGGGACGCGTCCGATGACCTCCTCGGTGTGCGGCGAGACGACCTCGATGACGTCCTGGCCCAGGGGGTCGGTCAACTCCCCGCCGATGAACAGCTGTCCGTGTTCCACGAGCTCGGTCATGGCCGACTGCCTCCCCGGGAGCATTTTCTGACGGCTCATCAGATACGCCCACTGATACCAGCCCCGCCCCGAGGAGTCCACGGACCGCGCACCACCGGAAGACCCCCATTGGAACTCGTTCTAGTTATAGTGACGGGGAGTCGGCGACAGGGGAGCCCATGACACAGGTGACCGACCACGGCGGAGGCGTCCGCTCCCTGCAGGTCCCGATCCCGGACAACCCGCTCGGCCACACGCTGGTGTACGTCGTCGACACCGACCGCGGCCCGGTGCTGATCGACACCGGCTGGGACGACCCGGACTCCTGGGACACCCTCACGGAGGGCCTCACGGCCTGCGGCACCTCGGCCGCCGAGATCCACGGCGTGGTCATCACCCACCACCACCCGGACCACCACGGGCTGTCCGGCCGGGTCCGTCAGGCGTCGGGCGCGTGGATCGCGATGCACGCGGCGGACACCGCGGTCGTACGGCGGACCCGGGAGGCCCGCCCCGAGCGCTGGTTCACGTACATGGCGGCCAAGCTCACCGCCGCCGGTGCGCCCGAGGAGCACATCGCGCCCCTGCGGCAGCCCCGCCACCGCACCCTGCCCGGCCTCTCCCCCGCCCTGCCCGACCGCGACATCGCCCCCGGCGAACTCCTGGCACTGCCCGGCCGCCGGCTGCGCGCGATCTGGACCCCGGGGCACACGCCGGGCCATGTCTGCCTCCACCTGGAGGAGGACCATCCGGCCCGGCTCCCGGGCCGGGGGCGCCTGTTCTCCGGCGACCACCTGCTGCCCGAGATCACCCCGCACATCGGCCTCTACGAGGATCCCGAGGACACCACGGTCACCGACCCCCTGGGCGACTACCTCGACTCCCTGGAACGCGTCGGCCGGCTGGCCCCCGCCGAGATCCTCCCGGCCCACCAGTACCCGTTCTCCGACGCCGGCGCCCGCGTACGGGAGTTGCTCACCCACCACGAGTCCCGCCTGACCGGCCTGCTGGCCCTGCTCGCCGAGCCCCTCACCCCCTGGCAGCTCGCCGAGCGCATGGAGTGGAACCGTCCCTGGTCCGAGATCCCGTACGGCTCCCGCACCATCGCCGTCTCGGAGGCCGAGGCGCATCTGCGGCGCCTGGTGAAGCTGGGACGGGCGGAGGCGGTGCCGGGGAGCGAGCCGGTGACATACGTGGCGGTGTGAGAGGGCCGCCCAGTCCGGCTCGGACTGCGAGGACTCCGGCCGAACGTGCCCGCGTCATACGGCCCTTGACGCTGTGCGGCGCCCCTAGGATGGTCGGAAGCAACGCTCGCACCGGGAGAGATGCCCATGGGCACCGAAGAGGCCGCACGCACGACGACCGGCGGCGGGGCCCTGGACGGCGGGTGCGCCGGGCCCATGGTGCCGCGCCTGGCCCTCGGCGCCCGGCTGCGCGCCCTGCGGGAGGAGCGGGGCATCGGCCGGGCGGACGCGGGGCACGTCATCCGCGCCTCCCCTTCCAAGATCAGCCGGATGGAAGCCGGCCGCCACGGCTTCAAGCTGCGCGACGTCGCCGATCTGCTCACCCTCTACGGCGTCACGGACGAGGCCGAGCGCGCCACGCTGATGGCGCTGGCCGAGCAGGCCAACACCCCTGCCTGGTGGCGGTCGTACAGCGATGTCGTGCCCGCCTGGACGCAGACCTATCTCGGGGCCGAGCAGGCGGCGAGCCTCATCCGCTGCTTCCGGGTGCAGCGCGTCCCCGGCCTGTTGCAGACCGCCGACTACGCCCGGGCCGCCGTGCGGCTCGTGCACCCGGACGCCGGTGCGGCCGAGATCGACCGCCGGGTCGCCCTGCGGATGGCCCGCCAGCGGATCCTGCACCGGCAGCCGGCGACCCGGCTGTGGGCGGTGATCGACGAGGCGGCGCTGCGCCGCCCGCTGGGGGGCCTCCAGGTCATGCGGGACCAGCTCAGGCATCTCATCGACATCTGCGCGCTCCCGCACGTGACCGTGCAGATCCTGCCGTTCACCGCCGGCGCCCACGCGGCGGAGGGCGGCCCGGTCACCATTCTGCGGCTGCCCGGCGGGCAGTTGCCCGACGTGGTCTACCTGGAGCAGCTCACCGGCGCCCTCTACCCCGACCGGCCGGCCGAGATCGAGTGCTACTGGGACGCCATGAACCGGCTGGTGGTCGAAGCCGAGTCGCCGGACGAGACTCCGACCATCCTGCACCGCGTCCTTCAGGAGACCTGAGGCTCAGCGCTTGAGGGCGACGCCGCCGTACTGGTGCACCTCCGCGGGCAGGCCCAGGGCCGCCGCGTCGGGACGCCAGCGGGAGCAGGAGGCCACGCCCGGGTCGAGCAGCTCCAGGCCGTCGAAGTAGCGGGCGATCTGCTCGGGGCTGCGCAGGATGTACGGGCTGGAGCCGCCGTCGTTGTACTGCTGGATGGCCCGGACGTAGTCCTCGCTGGTGTCGGTGGAGTCGTACTGCACGAGGTAGCTGCCGGGGGGCAGGGCGTCCACCAGCTGCCGCACGATCGAGCGGGCCTCGTCGTCGTCCTCGATGTGGCCCAGGATGCCCATCAGCATGAGGGCGACGGGCTGGTCGAAGTCGAGTGTCCTCCCGGCCTCCCGGACGATGGCGCCGGGGTCGCGCAGGTCGGCGTCGACGTAGTTGGTGACGCCCTCCGGGGTGCTGGTGAGCACGGCGCGGGCGTGGGCCAGCACCAGCGGGTCGTTGTCGACGTAGACGATCCGGCTCTCCGGGGCCACCCGCTGGGCGATCTGGTGGGTGTTGTCCACATTGGGCAGGCCGGTGCCGACGTCCAGGAACTGGCGGATGCCCTCTTCGGCGGCGAGATGGCGCACGGCGCGGGCGAGGAAGTAGCGGGCGGCACGGGCGCCGGTCTCGATCCCGGGGAAGACCTCACGGAACGCGTCACCGGCCGCCCGGTCGACCTCGTAGTTGTCCTTCCCGCCCAGCCAGTAGTTCCAGATCCGGGCCGAGTGCGGCACCGAGGTGTCGATCTTGGGGAACGGCTCCTGCTCGGTCATGGACGCTCCTGAGTGTGTGGTCGAGGACACCCCACGGTAGCCGGTCGGCACCCCGGCGAGGATCAACTCCTGCGCAGTACCAGGGAGTTCCACGGTTCCGCCTCGGTCGCCCTCACCACCGGTCCGGCGGCCCCGTGCCGCGAGGCCCAGGGGCCCTCGGCCCGATTCCTACGTGCGGGTACAGTGAGCGGGTCGTCATCACCCGTACGGGGGAAAGCCGGTGCAATTCCGGCGCTGACCCGCAACCGTGAACCGCCCGCGGCGGTGAGCCGGATCGCTCCGTACGGTTCGTGACCGGCTCACGTGTCCCGGCAGTCCGCCGGTGCACGGCACCGTCGAGGTATACGGAGCCGAGCCGCCGGGGTGTCCCGTGCTGCCCGGCTCCCCCACAGGGAGAGGCACCCGCCGATCATGAACGTCCGCCGCAGCGCCGCGGTCCTGGCCGCCGTCGCCGTGATCGGCGCCGCCACCCCGGCCGCCGCCGACCCGTCCCCGTCGCCCTCCCAGGCGTTCCCGTCCGCCCTGTACGGCGGCACGGACCCGAAGTACGACGGCGTCTGGCGCCAGTCGCTCGCGCTGCTCGCGCAGGACACCGTGGGGGTGAAGCCCGCCGGGAAGTCCGTGGAGTGGCTGGCGCGGCAGAGTTGCGAGGACGGCTCCTTCGCCGCGTACCGCCCCGACCCCACCGCCGCGTGCGACGCCAAGACCCTGCTGGACACCAACGCCACGGCCGCCGCCGTGCAGGCGCTCACCGCGCTCGGCGGGCACGACGACGTCACCGGCAAGGCCGTCGGCTGGCTGAAGTCCGTGCAGAACAAGGACGGCGGCTGGGGCTACTCGCCCGGCGGTGCCAGCGACACCAACTCGACGTCGGTCGTCGTGGGCGCGCTCGCCGCCGCGGGCGAGAAGCCGGACCAGGTCGTCAAGGACGGCAAGTCCCCCTACGACGCGCTGCTGAAGCTCGCCCTGCCCTGCGGCGGGGACGACGACGGCGCCTTCGCGTTCCAGCCGGACAAGAAGGGCGGGCTCGTCGCCAACGCGGACGCCACGGCGGCCGGTGTGCTCGGCTCCCTGGGCAAGGGCATGGTCGTCGAGCCCGGCAAGAAGTCCGAGGCGACGTGCGAAAAGGCCGCCACGCCTCAGCAGGCGGCGGCGAACGGCGCGGGCTACCTCACCGCCGCCCTGACCGAGGACGGCGGGCATCTGATGTCCGCACTGGCCGGTGCCGAGCCCCAGCCCGACTACGGCAACACCGCCGACGCGGTCGTCGCGCTCGCCGCGCAGGGCGCCACCGCGCAGGCGGAGAAGTCCGTACGGTGGCTGGAGAAGAACTCCGCCGAATGGGCCGCGCAGAGCGGTCCGGCCGCCTACGCCCAGCTGATCTTCGCCGCGCACGCCACGGGCACGAACCCCCGTGACTTCGGCGGCGCCGACCTCGTGAAGCAGCTGAGCGCCACGGGCCCGGCCCCGCAGACGGCGGAGAAGACCAAGGCCGCGGACGAGGAGAAGGAGGACTCCGGCTCGGACTTCTTCGGCGTCTGGTGGTACGTCGGCGTCTGCCTCGTCGCCGGCATCGGCATCGGCTTCCTGTTCACCGGCCGCAAGAAGAAGCAGCAGCCGTGATCCGCCGGGCCCTTCTCCTCCTCCTGGCCTCACTCCTGCTGTGCGCGGGGGCGGGCCAGGCCCAGGCCGCCGGCTACCGGTACTGGTCCTTCTGGGAGCGCGACGGCGAGCAGTGGGTCTACGCGACCCAGGGCCCGTCCGTGGCCCGGCCCTCGGACGGCGACGTCCAGGGCGTCCGCTTCGCGGTGAGCGAGGACTCCGCGAACGCGGCCCGGCCGCGCGGCAAGGCCGGCTTCGCGGCGATCTGCGCGAAGACGCCCGCGCAGGACGGCCGCAAGCGGGTGGCCCTGGTCATCGACTTCGGCACCCCGTCGCACGCCCCCGAGGGCGAGTCCCCGCCCGCCGCCCGCACGGCCTGCGCCCGGGTCTCCCCCGACGCGACGACGGCCGAGGCCCTGGCGGCGGTGGCCAAGCCGCTGCGCTACGACACCAACGCCCTGCTGTGCGCGATCGCGGGCTATCCGCGGAAGGGCTGCGGCGAACAGGTCTCGCAGAAGCGGACCCCGGAGCACGACAGGCCCGCCACGGAGCAGAAGACCGAGTCTGACGGCGGCCCGTCCCTGGGCCTGGTCGCGGGCGTCGCCGTGGTGGTGGTCCTGGGCGGGGCGGCGATCTGGCAGGTACGGCGGCGTGGCTAGCGCCACCCGACACGGCCGCCGGGCCCAGCTGCACCCCGGAGCCTGGTGGCTCTGGGCGCTGTCCCTCGGCACGGCGGCCACCCGCACCACCAACCCCCTGCTCCTCGCCCTCCTCATCACCGTCTCCGCCTATGTCGTGGCCACCCGCCGCCCCGACACCCCCTGGTCCCGCTCCTACGGCGCCTTCGTCAAGCTCGCCCTCGCCGTGATCCTCATCCGCTTGCTCTTCGCGATCGCCCTCGGCTCCCCGATCCCGGGCACGCACACCCTCCTCACCCTCCCCGAACTCCCCCTCCCCGCCTGGGCCCAGGGCATCCGCCTCGGCGGCGAGGTGACCGCGGAGGCCCTCACCTTCGCCCTGTACGACGGTCTGCGCCTGGCCACCCTCCTCATCTGCGTCGGCGCCGCGAACGCCCTCGCCAACCCCTCCCGCCTTCTCAAGTCCCTGCCGGGCGCCCTGTACGAGATGGGCGTCGCGGTCGTCGTCGCCCTCACCTTCGCCCCGAATCTCATCGCCGACGTCCAGCGCCTGCGCGCCGCCCGCCGTCTGCGCGGCCGCCCGGACAGGGGCATCAGGGGCCTGCTGCACGTGGGGCTCCCGGTGCTGGAGGGCGCGCTGGAGCGTTCGGTCGCCCTCGCCGCCGCGATGGACGCCCGCGGCTACGGCCGTACCGCCCAGGTCCCGCCCGCGGTACGGCGTACCACCGCGGTCCTCACCCTGGGCGGTCTGCTCGGCGTCTGCACGGGAACGTACGGCCTGCTCACCGCCGAAGGGGCGGCCTACGGCTTCCCCCTGCTGCTGGCGGGTCTCGCCGCCGCCCTCGCGGGTCTCAGGCTCGGCGGACGCCGCTCGCCGCGCACCCGCTACCGCCCGGACCGCTGGGACGTGCGCGCCTGGCTGGTCGTCGCCTCCGGCGTCGCGGTGGCGGCCCTGCTCGCCCTCGCGGCGGCCCGTGACCCCGCGGCCCTGCACCCGGGTGTGGTCCCCCTGGTCGCCCCGGCCCTCCCCCTCTGGCCGGCCGCGGCCGTCCTGCTCGGCCTGCTGCCCGCGTTCGTCGCCCCCGATCCCAAGGAGCCGTCGTGATCCGCTTCGAGGATGTCTCCGTGACGTACGACGGGGCTCTTGAACCCACCGTCCGCGGCATCGACTTCGAGGTCCCGGAAGGCGAACTCGTCCTGCTGGCCGGTCCGTCCGGCGTCGGCAAGTCCACGGTCCTGGGCGCGGTCAGCGGGCTCGTCCCGCACTTCACCGGCGGCACCCTGCGCGGCCGGGTCACGGTCGCCGGCCGCGACACCCGCACCCACAAGCCGCGCGAGCTGGCCGACGTGGTGGGCACGGTCGGCCAGGACCCGCTCTCCCATTTCGTCACCGACACCGTCGAGGACGAACTGGCCTACGGCATGGAGTCGCTGGGCCTCGCCCCGGACGTGATGCGCCGCCGCGTCGAGGAGACGCTGGACCTGCTCGGCCTGGCCGGTCTGCGCGACCGGCCGATCGCCACGCTCTCCGGTGGCCAGCAGCAGCGCGTCGCGATCGGCTCGGTCCTCACCCCGCACCCGAGCGTCCTCGTCCTGGACGAGCCGACCTCCGCGCTCGACCCGGCGGCCGCCGAGGAGGTGCTGGCGGTCCTCCAGCGGCTCGTCCACGACCTCGGCACGACGGTCCTCATGGCCGAACACCGCCTGGAACGCGTCATCCAGTACGCCGACCAGGTCGTCCTGCTGCCCGCCCCGGGCGCACCCCCGATCCTGGGCGACCCGGCCGAGGTGATGGCCGTGTCCCCGGTGTACCCCCCGGTGGTGGCCCTGGGCCGCCTGGCGGGCTGGACCCCCCTCCCCCTGACGGTCCGCGACGCCCGCCGCAGGGCAGCACCTCTGAAGCAACAGCTGGAGCACGTCCCTCAGGGGCGCGGGGAACTGCGCGACAAGCCACAACCGGCCCGCACCCGCAAACGACCCGCACAACCCACCCCGGAAGGCGCCGCCCACATCCAGGCCCTCTCGGTCACCCGCGCCCGCATCCAGGCCCTGCACAACATCACCCTCACCCTCACCCCCGGCGAAACCATCGCCCTCATGGGCAGAAACGGCGCCGGAAAGTCCACCCTGCTCAACTCCCTCGTAGGCCTGGTCAAGCCCAGCTCCGGAACCGTCCGAGTCGGCGAAGCCACCCCCCACCGCACCCCTCCGAAGGACCTCGTCCGCAAGGTCGGCCTCGTCCCCCAGGAACCCCGCGACCTGCTCTACGCCGACACCGTCGCCGCCGAGTGCGCGGCGGCCGACCAGGACGCAGGCGCGGACCCCGGCACCTGCCGGGCCCTGGTGACCGAGCTGCTGCCCGGCGTCACCGACGACATCCACCCCCGGGACCTCTCGGAGGGGCAGCGGCTCGCGCTCGCCCTGGCCGTCGTGCTGACCGCCCGGCCCCCGCTGCTCCTGCTGGACGAGCCGACCCGGGGCCTGGACTACGCGGCGAAGGCCCGGCTGGTGACGGTTCTGCGCGCGCTGGCCGCCGAGGGGCACGCCATCGTCCTGGCCACGCACGACGTGGAGCTCGCGGCCGAGCTCGCCCACCGGGTGGTGCTGCTGGCCGAGGGCGAGGTGATCGCGGACGGCCCGACGGCGGACGTCGTCGTCTCGTCACCGTCCTTCGCCCCGCAGGTCACCAAGATCCTGGCGCCCCAGCACTGGCTCACGGTCGCCCAGGTCCGCACCGCACTGGAGGAGACCGGCCGATGAGTCTCCAGGCGACCACCCGCCCGCCCGCGCAGCGGCAGGCCCGGGCCGTGCGGCTCGGCCCCCGCTCCGTCGCCGCCCTGGCCCTGGTCAGCGCGGTGGGCGTGGCCGGTTTCGGCTGGCCCTTCCTCGCCCCGCCCACCTCGCGGATCGGTGCGCACGCGCAGGACGCGCCCTGGCTCTTCGCGGGCGTGCTGGTGCTGCTCGTGGCGGTCGTGGCCGCGGCGATCTCGGAGTCCGGTCTCGGCCCGAAGGCGGTCGCGATGCTCGGCGTACTGGCCGCCACGGGAGCGGCACTGCGGCCGATCGGCGCCGGTACCGCCGGGATCGAGCCGATGTTCTTCCTGATGGTGCTGAGCGGCCGGGTGCTCGGCCCGGGCTTCGGGTTCGTCCTCGGCTCGGTGACGATGTTCGCGTCCGCGCTGCTCACGGGCGGGGTCGGGCCGTGGCTGCCGTTCCAGATGCTGGCGATGGGCTGGTTCGCGATGGGCGCGGGCCTGCTGCCCGGCCCGGACCGGCTGCGCGGCCGGGCCGAGCTCGCGATGCTCGCCGGCTACGGCTTCCTCGCCGCGTTCGCCTACGGGACGGTGATGAACATGGCGGGCTGGCCGTTCATGAGCGCCCTCGCCTCCAACGCGGCGTTCGACCCGCACGCGCCGGTCGCCGCGAACCTGGCCCGTTTCGTCGCGTACTGCCTGGCCACGTCGCTGGGCTGGGACCTGGGCCGGGCCGTCGTCACGGTCGTCCTGACGCTCACCCTCGGTCCGGCGGTGCTCAGGGCGCTGCGCCGGGCCACGCGCCGGGCGGCCTTCGAGACGCCGGTCACGTTCGACGCCGCCGAGAAGTGAGGCCGCCCACATGACCCGGGTCACCTACGAAGCAGGGCCGTAGGGACAAGCCCCCGGTCACCGCCGCCGGCCCGCCCCGCACATGCGGCCATACCTAGTAAAAGGGGTTATTGCGCATATGCGGTGTGGCTGTTTCCGTGGACGCCTGCTGCCGCTGCGCAAGGTCGCCGGCGCAAGCAGGCTCCACCCCACAGACCGAAGGCGGCGGCCCCCTGATCCCCCGGGGCCGCCGCCTTCGCCATGCCCGTGGCCCGTTTCAGCCCGTGCTCACGGGAAGCTCCTTCACCCCGTTGATCCAGGCGGACCGCAGCCGGCGCGGATCCCCGACGAGCCTCAGCCCGGGCATGGCGTCGGCGATCGCGTTGAAGATGAGGTTGATCTCCAGGACGGCGAGGGACTTGCCCAGGCAGTAGTGCGGACCGCCGCCGCCGAACCCGAGGTGCGGATTGGGGTCGCGGGTGACGTCGAAGGTGTCCGGGTCGTCGAAGACCTCCGGGTCGTGGTTGGCGGAGGCGTAGAACAGCCCCAGCCGGTCGCCCTCGCGGATGCGCTTGCCGCCGAGTTCGGTGTCCTGGGTGGCCGTGCGCTGGAAGGCGGCGACCGGGGTCGCCCAGCGCACGATCTCCTCCGCCGCCGTGTCCGGCCGGTCGCTCTTGTACAGCTCCCACTGTTCCGGGTGGGTGAGGAAGGCGTGCATGCCGTGGGTGATGGCGTTGCGGGTGGTCTCGTTGCCCGCGACGGCCAGCATCAGCACGAAGAAGCCGAACTCGTCGGAGCTGAGGTTGCCCTCGTCCTCCGCCGCGACGAGCTGCGTGACGATGTCGTGGGCCGGGCACTGCTTGCGGTCGGCGGCCATGTTCATCGCGTAGGCGATGATCTCCGTGGCCGACTCGGCGCCGACCTCCTCGGTGATGGCGTACTCGGGATCGTCGTACGCGATCATCTTGTTGGACCAGTCGAAGATCTTGTCGCGGTCCTCCTGCGGGACACCCATCAGTTCGGCGATCGCCTGGAGGGGCAGTTCGCAGGCGACCTGGGTGACGAAGTCGAACGGTCCGGTGTGCGCGCGGGCGGAGGCGACGATGGAGCGGGCCCGGGCCCGCAGCCTGCCCTCCAGCGCCCGGATCGCCCGGGGCGTGAATCCACGCTGCACGATCTGCCGGACCCGGGTGTGCTCCGGCGGGTCCATGTTCAGCAGGATCAGCCGCTGTGCGTCGATGGCGTCGCGTTCGATGTGCTCGTTGAAGCGGATGATCGCCGTGTTGAGGGACGACGAGAACAGCTCCGGGTGCGTGGAGACGTACTTGACGTCGGCGTGCCGGGTGACCGCCCAGTAGCCGTCGTCCTGGAAGCCGGCGAGACCGGTCGGCTGTGCCACCCAGCTGACCGGTTCGACCCGGCGCAGCTCCGCGAACTCCGGCAGGGGCACGCGGCGGTGCAGCAGGTCGGGGTCGGTGAAGTCGAACCCGTCGGGCAGCGCGGGACAGGGCATGGGCGGCTCCCACCACTCGTACCGACTCTGACGTCTGACGGCCCATCAGTTGTGCGGAGTTGCGGTGACGGTAGTAACGGGTTCTACAAGTGGCAAGAGGCACGGGCCCGCCAATTGCCCGCATGACTATTGCGGTCACCGAGCAGCCCTCAGCACACTACCCACAGAACTAGAACGCGTACTAGTTCCGCTGAGCCTCCCGGAGAGGACCCGCACCCATGGCTGCCGAACCCGTGATCGTCGAAGCCGTACGCACCCCCATCGGCAAGCGCGGCGGCGCGCTCGCCAATCTGCACCCCGCCTACCTCCTGGGCGAGACCTACCGCGAACTCCTCGGCCGCACCGGCATCCCCGCCGACTGCGTCGAGCAGATCGTCGGCGGTACGGTCACGCACGCCGGCGAGCAGTCCATGAACCCCGCGCGCACGGCCTGGCTGACCATGGGGCTCCCCTACGAGACGGCCGCGACGACCGTCGACGCGCAGTGCGGGTCCTCCCAGCAGGCCTCGCACATGGTGGCCAACATGGTCGCGGCCGGCGTGATCGACGTCGGCATCTCCTGTGGGGTGGAGTCGATGTCGCGGGTGCCGCTGGGGTCGGGCTCGAAGCACGGGCCGGGCAAGCCGTTCCCCGACGAGTGGAACGTGGACCTGCCCAACCAGTTCGAGGCGGCCGAGCGCATCGCCCGCCACCGGGGCCTGACCCGCGAGGACGTGGACGCCCTCGGGCTCGCCTCTCAGGAACGGGCCGCCCACGCCTGGGCGGAGGAGCGTTTCAAACGAGAGACGTTCGCGGTCCAGGTCCCCACGACCGAGGAGGAGCAGCACGCCGGGCAGGGCATGTGGCGCCTGGTCGACAAGGACGAGGGCCTGCGCGACACGACGGCGGAGGCGCTGGCCGCGCTGAAGCCGATCATGCCGACGGCGGTGCACACGGCGGGCAACTCGTCCCAGATCTCCGACGGGGCGGCGGCGGTCATGTGGGCGTCGAAACGGATGACCCGGGCGCTGAAGCTCCGCCCCCGGGCCCGGATCGTGGCCCAGGCCCTCGTGGGATCCGACCCCCACTTCCACCTCGACGGCCCGATCGACGCGACGAAGGCCGTGCTGGGCAAGGCCGGGATGTCGTTGAGGGACATCGACCTCGTGGAGATCAACGAGGCGTTCGCGTCGGTGGTGCTGAGCTGGGCGCGGGTCTTCGACCAGGACCTGTCGAAGGTGAACGTCAACGGCGGGGCGATCGCGCTCGGGCACCCGGTGGGAGCGACCGGGGCCCGGCTCATCACGACGGCCCTGCACGAACTGGAGCGCGCGGACAAGGAGTTCGCGCTGGTCACGATGTGTGCGGGGGGTGGCTTGGCCACCGGCACGATCATTCAGCGGTTGTAGACGTCCAGTTGACGAAGGTGGTGAAGGCGGCGGGATCGAGGGTGAGGATCGGTCCCGCCGGGGTCTTGGAGTCTCGTATTGCGACGGTGGCAGAGGTTTCGGCGACCTCTACACAATTACCGCCCTGGTCACCGCTGTACGTGGACTTGCGCCAGGCCAGGGCTCCGATCGGCGCGCATTCGACGCATTCGCCGCCTTGATCGCCGCTATAGCTGGACTTACGCCACTGAGTCCCCGCCGGAAGCGCGTTGCTCGCCATAGCGTTCCTCCATCAATCGCCGGATCAACTCCGCCGAATCCCTGAGGGAGAGCGCGGCGGCCTGCAGATGATCGTAACGGAGCGAGCAGTCTCTGACGGTGTCCGGATTGGCGGTCGGATGCCCGCTGCCGTAGCCCTCTGTGTAGACGATGGCCGCGTCGCTCGCGAACCGGAAGAGGGTGAACGAGCCTTGCATTCCTGCATGCGCGCCGGCAGAGAACGGCAAGATCTGGATGTTGACCGCGGGGATGCGCTCGAAGGCCAACAGATGAGCCAGTTGCCCCCGCATGGTCTCCCGACTGCCCACCTCCTGGTACAGGACGGATTCGCTGATGACCATCCAGAGGACCGCGGCCTGCCCCTTCTCCAGGATGCGCTGTCGAGCCAACCGGACGGCAGTGCGGTCTTCCAGGTCGGTGTCGTCCAGCACTCCGAGCACGGCACGTGCGTACTGGGGAGTCTGCAGGAGGCCGTGGATGGCATGGGTCTGGAACGTGCTGATCTCCGTCGCCCGCCCCTCCAGCTCCGCCACCTGCTGGAACCAAGCCGGAAGCCGACTACGCAGGACCAGCTCAACCAGCCGGGAGAACATGCCGTCCGTCCCCAGCGCCGCATCCGCCCGTTCACTGAACTCCGGCGTCGGCAGCTTCCTCGCCGTCTCGATCTGGCCCACCAAGGAGCCCGTGTAGTTGAGGATGTCCCCCAACTGCCGCTGCGTCAGGCCGGCGGCCTCCCTGTGTCGGCGCAGCTCGAAGCCGTAGTAGTCGAGCGGCGATGCTCCCGGGTCAAGGGCGTTGATGTGGGTCACGGCAGAAGCCCCTCTCACGCAACTCGGTCCACCACGGAACCGGTTGTATCCGTTCCGTAGCCGAGGGTAGTCACCGCACGTCAGCCTCGTCCCGTGAACGAATACATTCCCGCCCAGTACACGATGCGCCTCACCGTCGGTGAACACGCCCCCCGGCACATCCGCCGTATCGTCCGCTCGTTCCTCGGCGAGTGGGGCATGCCCGAGCTGTCGGACACCGTGGAGCTGGGTGTCACGGAGCTGCTCGCCAACGTCGTACGGCACGTCCCGGACCGCCGCTGCGCGCTGCTGTTGCTACGGCAGCGCACCGGCGTACGGGTGGAGGTCACGGACGGCAGCGATGAACTGCCGTGCATGCCGGACACGTTGGACGCGGAGTCCGAGAACGGCCGGGGCCTGCTCCTGCTGGACGCGATGGCCGACAAGTGGGGCGTGTCACTGTGGTCCGGGGGCGGGAAGACCGTGTGGTTCGAATGCGGAGGCGAGTCCGCCGTCCCGGCCGCTCACTAACAGAAGGGAGCGTCCGGCGCGTTGGCCCAGAAGGAGAGGAACGACCAGGTCTGGGCTCCGATACGACCGTCCACGACGATGCCGGCACACTGCTGAAAGGCCCTCGTCGCGGACTGCGTGACTCCGCCGAAGTCCCCGTCCACGTCCAGGCCGGCGTCGATCGCCTGATTCAGGTAGCACTGGGCCTGCTGGACCACCGCCCCGGACGACCCCAGACGGAGGTTCGGTCGGTTGATGGTGAAATCACATACGTCGTCCGGTCCCTGGGCCACAAGGGCTGCTGGGCGGTTCAACTTGTCTGCGGCCTGGGCGGGTTTCACCACGGCGGTCGCAGAGGTTCCAGGTGATGCCGCTACAGCCGGCGCTCCGACAAGGGAGATTGGCACAGCCAGGGCCGCCAGGGCGGTGAGCACACGCCGCATCCCGATCACCTCCACAGAGGGTGTCCCTTTCTCATCGTGCGCGGCCCTCACCCGGGTTGCATCTCGGGACGGCCGCGCCAGGGGGATGGAGGCAGGCGGCGTTGGCCTGGGACCTGTCAGCCGTGGACGGGGTTCCGGGTCGGTGTGCGTTCGCCGTCGGCAGTCACCACCGCCCGCGCCCGCGGCCCCTGCAGGAAATACGTCACCCCGAACCCCACCGCCACCACCACCGCTCCCCCCGCCGCGTCCAGCACCCAGTGGTTCGCCGTCGCGACGATCGACGCGAGCGTGAGCAGCGGATGCAGCGCGCCCAAGGCCTTCAGCCACCATCGCGTCGCCAGGAGGGCGATCACCACGCCGCACCACAGGGACCAGCCGAAGTGCAGGGACGGCATGGCCGCGTACTGGTTGGTGAGGGCCGTGAGCGTGCCGTAGTCGGGCTGGGAGAAGTCCTGGACGCCGTGCACGGTGTCGATGAAGCCGAGCGTCGGCATCAGACGGGGCGGGGCCAGGGGGTAGAGCCAGAAGCCGACCAGGGCGAGCAGCGTGGCGAAGCCCAGCGCGGAGCGGGCCCAGCGGTAGTCGCCGGGGCGGCGCCAGTAGAGGACCGCGAGGACGGCCAGCGGGACCACGAAGTGGAACGACGTGTAGTACTGGTCGAGGACGTCCCGCAGCCAGCCGATCCCGACGACGGTGTGGTTGGCCCAGCGCTCGAGGTCGAGGTGCAGGACGCGCTCGAGGTCGTAGACCTGTCTGCCGTGTTCCTCCGCCTCGGCGCGCCCGGCCGAGTTGCTGCCGCCACCGGCGGCGAGGCGGACCTGGGAGTAGGCGGCGTAGGCGACGCGCAGGAGGAGCAGTTCCAGGAGGAGGTTCGGTCTGGTGAGGGCCCGGCGCAGGAACGGCATCAGCGGCACGTGCCGGAAGCGGGTGGTGGCTGCGGGCGCGTAGGCGGCCGGTTTCGGCGACCGGTAGAAGGGCGAGCCGCGGGGCAGGAACGGCACGGCGACGGCGGCGGCGAGCGCGGCCGGCAGGACGAGGTTGTCCCGCAGCGGGTCGAGGGCGTCCATGTCCGGCAGCAGCATGCCGGCGGGCAGCGTCATGACCAGGACAACGGCGACCGGCCACACATAGCGGTCACCGGCGCGGATACCGGCCCGGCCGACCACCGCGAGCAGCACCCACAGCAGCTGGTGCTGCCAGGCCGTGGGTGAGACGACGATCGCGGCGCAGCCGGTGATCGCGACCGCGAGCAGCAGCTGTCCGTCGTCGAAGTACCGCACGGCCCGGCGCAGGGCCAGGACGGCGACGGCCGCGCCGAGCGTCAGGAAGAGCGCGATCTCCAGGGGGCCGTTCAGGCCGAACCGGAGCAGGGCGCCGTGCAGGGACTGGTTGGCGAGGTCGTCGGCCGGGCCGCCGAGGCCGACGCCCGCCATGTGGTGGACCCAGTAGCGGTGGGAGTCGTGCGGCATCGCCGCCCAGGCGAGCCCGGTGCCGACGGCGAAGGTGACGCCGGTGGCGAGCGCGGCGCGTCTGCGGCCGGTGCACCACAGCAGCGGTGTGAACAGCAGCAGCGTCGGCTGGAGGGCCGCCGCGAGGCCGATGAGCAGGCCGCTGGTGCGCTGGCCGCGGGTGGCGAAGCAGCCGAGCAGGACGAGCAGGACCGGGATGATGCTGGTCTGGCCGAGCGAGAGCGTGCTGCGCACGGGCAGGGACAGCATCAGCAGGCTGACGGCGACCGGCGCGGCCAGCAGTGCCGTGCGGCGGCTGACCGGTGGGGGCAGGGCGCGAGCCGCGATCACGCCGAGGGCGACGACGAGCAGCAGCGTGCCGAAGGTCCAGCCCCAGCCGAGGGCCTGTTCGGCCGAACGGGTGAGGGGCTTGAGGGCGAGCCCGCCGAAGGGGGTGCCCGTGAAGCGGGTCGAGTCGTACAGCGAGCCGTTCACATGCAGGACGCCGTTGGGCCCGACCCAGGTCTCCAGGTCCGTCAGCCGCTCACCGCGCGGGGTGGCGAGGACGACGGCCACCTGCCGGGCGGCGAGGACGGCGGCGATCAGCCACAGGCCCACGCGGGCGGCGCGCAGACGTGCGCGGGCCCCGCCGGCGGCCGTCGCTCCGAAGCCCTCCGCCGGCCGTCCGCCGCCGTGATCCGCATCCGCCACGCCTCGTCGGCCTCCCGCACCAGCCCATCCGATATGTCCCGAATGTCGGCATTCCTCCTGCGAACCCTATGGGCATCGTGTGGCTTCGGGGAAGGAGGCGCGGGCCGCATCGACCGTGCGCGGACGGCGTGACGGCTTCTCGCGGAAGCGGCTCGGACGCGATGCGGAAGCTGTCCGGACGCGATACGGAGGCGGTCCGAACGCGATACGGAGGCTGTCCTGACGCGATACGGAAGCGATAAGCGTCACATGAAGATCGGTCGTGAACCGCTTTCCGTGGGGCAGAAGTGCCAGCACAGCAACGGTTTACGTGCAGTATGCAGCCAATTCCGTACCGCCCGTAAGCGGATGAAAACCGCCTATCGTCGCCTTTTCGGCCCGTACGACAGCGTCGCCGCGCGGGGCCGCGTCCCTGTCCCCGTCGAAAGGTAGGCGAGCGAGTCTTGTCGACTGCCTCAGTCGTCGCCCCCGCGTCCCTCGTGAAGACCCGCAAGGCGAACTCCCCCGACCCCACCGTCACCGACCCCGCGCTCGTCAGGCGCGCCGTGAAGGCGGCCGCGCTGGGCAACGCGATGGAGTGGTTCGACTTCGGCGTCTACAGCTACATCGCGGTGACGCTGGGCAAGGTCTTCTTCCCCTCGGGCAACCCCACCGCCCAGCTGCTGTCGACGTTCGGCGCCTTCGCCGCGGCCTTCCTGGTCCGCCCTCTCGGCGGCATGGTCTTCGGCCCGCTCGGCGACCGCGTCGGCCGCCAGAAGGTCCTCGCCCTGACCATGATCATGATGGCCGTGGGCACCTTCGCGATCGGGCTGATCCCGTCGTACGCGACGATCGGTGTCGGCGCGCCGATCCTGCTCCTGGTGGCCCGGCTCGTGCAGGGCTTCTCCACCGGCGGTGAGTACGCGGGTGCCTCCACGTTCATCGCCGAGTACGCCCCCGACAAGCGGCGCGGCTTCCTCGGCAGCTGGCTGGAGTTCGGCACGCTGGCCGGCTACATCGGCGGCGCGGGCCTGGTCACGATCATGACCGCTCTGCTCTCCGCCGACGACCTGACCTCCTGGGGCTGGCGCATCCCGTTCCTGATCGCGGGCCCGATGGGCATCATCGGCCTCTACCTGCGCATGCGTCTGGAGGAGACCCCGGCGTTCGCGGCCGAGGCGGAGAAGGCCGATAACAACCGCCCGAAGACGCCGCTGCGCGAGATGATCACCGGCCAGTGGCGCGCGCTGCTGCTCTGCGTCGGCCTGGTGCTGGTCTTCAACGTCACCGACTACATGCTGCTGTCGTACATGCCGAGCTACCTGACCGGCCAGCTCCACTACGACGAGACGCACGGCCTGCTGGTCGTCCTCGGCGTGATGGCCGCGATGATGATCGCCCAGCCGTTCGTCGGCGCGCTGACCGACCGCGTCGGCCGCCGCCCGGTGATCGCCACCGGCTGCGCGGGCTTCCTGCTGCTGTCCGTCCCGGCCCTGCTGCTGATCCGCGAGGGCAGCCTGCTCGCGGTGGCGCTCGGCATGGGCGCACTCGGCATGCTGCTGGTCTGCTTCACGGCGTCGATGCCCGCCGCGCTGCCGGCGCTGTTCCCGACGAAGGTCCGCTACGGCTCGCTGTCGATCGGCTTCAACGTCTCGGTGTCCCTGTTCGGCGGCACGACCCCGCTGGTGGTCACGGCCCTGATCGGGGCGACCGGGAACATGATGATGCCCGCGTACTACATGATGGGCGCGGCCGTGATCGGCGGTTTCGCGGTGTGGCGCATGGCGGAGTCGGCGGGGCGTCCGCTGCCCGGCTCGGCGCCCTCGGTGGCGGGTCGACACGCCGAGTGACAACCCGCTGACAGCGCCCCGTGCACCAACTATCTTCGTCAGCGCCAGTAGTTAGGGATGCTAACTATGCTGACGAAAGGTAGAGGCGCATGAGCGAGTCGCACGTCTGGGGCGAGGTCGACGCCTACTTCACCGCCCACCTCGCCCCGGATGACGAAGCCCTGGCGGCTGCCCTGCGCGACAGCGACGCCGCCGGGCTTCCGCACATCAACGTCGCGGGAAACCAGGGCAAGCTCCTCCAGCTCCTCGCCCAGATCCAGGGCGCCCGCCACATCCTGGAGATCGGCACGCTGGGCGGCTACAGCACCATCTGGCTGGGCCGCGCCCTGCCCGCCGACGGGCGGCTGGTCTCCCTGGAGTACGACCCGCGGCACGCCGAGGTCGCCGTCCGCAACATCGCCCGCGCCGGCCTGGACAAGCTGGTCGAGGTGCGGGTGGGGCCGGCCCTGGAGTCGCTGCCCAAGCTGGCCGACGAGAACCCGCCCCCGTTCGACCTGGTCTTCATCGACGCCGACAAGGCCAACAACCCGCACTACGTGGAGTGGGCGATCCGGCTCACCAGCACGGGCAGTCTGATCGTCCTCGACAACGTCGTACGGGGCGGCCGGGTCGTCGACGCGGACAGCACCGCACCGGACGTCATGGGCACCCGCGCCGCGATCGAGCTGATCGCCGCCCACCCGAGGCTGAGCGGCACCGCGATCCAGACGGTGGGCATGAAGGGCTACGACGGCTTCGCCCTGGCCCGCGTGCTGGCGTGAGGGCCAGCCGTCAGACGGTGTGAGGCCCCGCCGTCACAACGGCGTGCAGTCTCGCCGTCACAACGGCGTGCAGTCTCGCCGTCACAACGGCGTGCGGTCCCGCCGTCACACTTCGTGGTAGAAGCCCACGTTGACGCTGCGCGGGGCGGTGCGGTCCTGGATGATGATCTCGCCGCTGCCGCCCCTGGGCAGCGGGACAGTGCCGCCGTACGCGAGCGGCTGGACGTACTCCCCCATGGTCAGCCGCACTTCCGAGGACGGGTCGGGCTGCGAGCCGCGCAGCCAGGTGAGCTGCCAGGTCCCGTCCGGCCCGCACAGGAACTCCAGGTGGACGCGGGAGACGAACAGCCAGTCGTCCGGCGTGCTCAGCCGGCACACGGACTTGTCCCGGCCCACCCGCAGCACCGCGCCCGGCTCGCTCGGCGCGTCGGCCATGAGCATGCCGGCCGTGGCTCCCGCCTCCGCCTCCGCGACGGTGGCCATGGTGAGTTCGAGCACGTGCGCTCCTCGTCCGAGACGTCCTGGGTGGGACTGCAAGTCCGCCGAATGATAGAACGCCTGGCTGCGCGGTGTCCGGCACAATGGCCTCATGACCGAGCGAAAGCCACCGGGCGTCGGCTTCGAGTCCTGGGTCGACAAGCAGATCCGTGACGCGGAGAGGCGCGGGGAGTTCGAACGGCTGCCAGGAGTGGGCGAACCGCTCCCCCGTGACATCGAGAGCACCTACGACGAACTGTGGTGGGTCAAGCGGAAGATGGCCCGCGAGGGCTTCTCCGTCCTCCCGCCCACGCTGGCACTGCGCAAGGAAGCGGAGGACGCGCTGGAGGCCGCGCTCGCGGCCCCCTCGGAGCGGATCGTCCGGAAGATCATCGGCGAGATCAACGACAAGGTCCGCGAGATGATGTTCAAGCCGCCGCCCGGCCCCCCGCTGGGAAAGAAGCCGTACGACGTCGAGGACGTCGTACGGCAGTGGCGGGAGCGCCGGGCGGAGCACTGACGACCGGGGGACGCACCCCTGATCACACGTGCAGCAGCCGTTCGGCGAGTTCGCGGTAGTCCTTCAGGGCCAGCCGGAGCTGCTCGGTGTCGGCCGACGACACGGACCTGCCCTCGCCGCCCTCGACGGACTGCCAGGAGTGCCGCAGGGTGCGGCGGCGCTGGGTCACGGCCTCGGTGAAGCGGGCCGCGATCTCCTCCAGCACGTGGTCGGCCTCCTCGACGGCGGCCCGGGGCCCGTCGACGAACCCGGCGACGGCGTGCTGCAACTGCGAGCCGAGCTTGTCGGAGTCGTCGTGGGCCAGGAGGTGGGCCCGGTTCTTGGCGGAGCCGACCTTGTCGGGGCCGGTGCCGTGATCGCCACGGGATGTCTCGGCGCCGAGCCGGTCCGTACCGTGCCGGTCGGTGCCGGGCGTACCGTGCCGGTCGGTGCCGGGCAGGTCGGTGCCGTGCGTATCGAGCCGGTCCCTGTCGTGCGTACCGTGCCGGTCGGTGCGGTGCCCGTCGGTGCCGTGCCGGTCTGTGCCGTCCGCACTGTGCCGGTCGGTGGCGGGTACGTCGGTGCCGTGCGCCGCGGCGCGGTCCGCGTCGGTGCCGAGGGGGGCGCCGCGGTCGGTGTCGACGCCGTGCGGGGTGCCACGGTCGGCGTCGGTGCCGCGCGTGGCGCCGCGGTCCAGGTCCGGGTCCCGGACCGTGTCGTGGCCCGTGCCCGGGGCGCTCTCGCCGCGGGCGTCCGGCGTATGGTCGCCGGGCGGTCGGGTCATGTCGGTCATTGCCTCAACTCTCCTTCGCCTGACGTCGGTTCATCGCCCACGGCAGGTGACCGCCGCGGGCCGGAGTCTTGCGGCCGCCGTTCAGGGCGGCGCGCTCGCGGCCGTCGTCGTGCCGTCCGCCGGTGTGGCCGTCGCCGTCGTGGCGGGCCGGCTTCACCAGCTCCTCGAACAGGGCGCGGGCCGCGACCATGGCCTCGCGCATGTCTTCCGTGCCCTGGCCGCCGTCCCGGGCGTCCTCCGCACGCAGATGCGCCGCGCGGTGCACGCGCCGGTAGCCGTCCACGTGGTGGGCGTGGTGCACGGACAGCGCGGCCAGCTGTTCCTCGTACTGCCCGCCGTCCGGGAAGCCCCGGACACCGGCGACCTCGGCGAGCAGCCGGTCCGCCTCGATGACGGCCTCGCGCGGGGAGTCGACGAACCGCTCCTGCGCGGCCGTCCAGCGCGCCTCGTACTGCTCGCGCTGCGCCGGCTCCAGCGACCGCTCGCGCAGATCGCCGTGGCGCTGCACGCGCTCGGTCAGTTCGCGCTCGGCCGCTTTGGCGTCACCGTCGTGCCGGGCCACGGCCCGGTCGTACTCGGGCCCGAAGCGCCGCTTGAGGCTCGGGCCGCGCCGATTCCCGCGGGCGCGCAGGGTCATGACGGCCGCGATGATGACGACCGCCGCTATCACGATCAGAGCAATGATCAGGCCAGTGGACATGAATGCCTTCCGGGTTCTCGCCCAACCGGCTCTCCTCGCGAGCCGGTTCGCCCGTCGGGTGTCCCCAAAGCCCGTCCCCAAACGGCGCCCGGGCGCAACCGGGGCGCGGAACATGGCCGGGACTATTCGCTTGCGTGTCCGGTGGGACGCCTGCGAAGAATGCGGTCCATGACCTGGACCGTGACCCCGGAGCCATACGACTCCCCTGTCGCCGCCGCGCTTTGGCGGGCGTACTACACCGAGGTCAGCGACCGCTGGTACCTGCTGCACGAGGGGCGCCGGACCGACCCGGCCGAGCTGGAGCGGGAGATCGCCGCCCGCTCCGGTGCCGATCTCGCCCCGCCGGGTGGGCGGTTGCTCGTCGCCCGGTACGACGGTGAGCCGGCCGGCAGCGCGGGCGTACGGCTGCTGGACGGCGAGACCGCCGAGCTCACCCGGGTGTTCCTGCACGAGCCGATGCGCGGCCGGGGCGGCGCCCCGCTGTTGGTCCGGGCCGCCGAGGACGCCGCACGCGCGCTCGGCGCGGCCCGGATGATCCTCGACACCCGCGGCGACCTCGTCGAGGCCCGCGGCCTCTACGCCCGCCTCGGCTACACGGAGACCGCGCCCCACAACGACGACCGGTACGCGGAACACTGGTTCAGCAAGGAGTTGGGCTGAAGTCAGGTCCTCTCCGGCGTGGCAGGCACGCTGTACGGCCGCTCGCGCCGCGATCCGCACAGTTCGCCGGTCAGCTCCCGCACGAGTCGCTCCAGGTCGGTCGGCCGGTCCGGCCCCCACCAGTCGCCGAGCAGCTCGGAGAGGGACTCCTCCCGGGCCTCGGCCAGCCGGCCGGCGACCTCGCGCCCCTCGCCGGTCAGGACCATGTCGACACCCTGCCGCACCGCGAGGCGGCGCTCCTCGGCCTGCCGGGCGGCCTCCATGACCACGGTCAGCGGCACGGGCATCGAGTCGGCGAGCGCGCCCGGCTCCACCGAGCCGTGGCGCCGCATCCGCAGCAGCAGCCAACTCGTGGCGGGCAGCAGGTCGTAGCCCGCCCGGGCGGTGATCTTCCGGTAGATCTCGCGCCGCCCCGCGCGGGTGCCGAGCACCGACAGCGCCCGGCACACCTCGTCGTACGACGACCGCTCGACGGGGTTGCTGGCGAGGGTCTCGGTGACGTCGGGCGCGGTGACCGAGCCGCGCAGCCGGTCCTCCTTGAGGAACCAGGCCAGGACGAACCCGAGGAGCGCGACGGGGGCGGCGTAGAGGAAGACGTCCGTGATGGAGACGGCGTAGGCGTGCAGGGCGGGCGGGCGCAGGCCGGACGGCAGGGCGGCGATGCCGCGCGGGTCGGCCTCCAGGGTGTCCACGGAGATGCCGGGCGGCAGCCGGACGCCCCGGAAGGCGTCCGTGAGCTGGTCGCCGAGCCGGCCCGCGAAGATCGTGCCGAAGACGGCGACGCCGAACGAGGCGCCGATGGAGCGGAAGAAGGTCGCGCCGGAGGTGGCCACGCCCAGGTCCTCGTAGGGGACGGCGTTCTGCACGATGAGCACCAGGACCTGCATCACCAGGCCGAGTCCGAGCCCGAAGACGAAGAAGAAGCCGCTCAGCTCGGCGGTGGAGCTGTGCTCGTCGAGCTGGTGGAGCAGGAGCAGCCCGAGCGTGGTGATGCCGGTGCCGGCGATCGGGAACACCTTCCAGCGGCCGGTGCGGCTGACGATCTGCCCGGAGGCCGTCGAGGCCAGCAGCAGGCCCAGCACCATCGGCAGCATGTGCACACCGGACATGGTCGGGCTGACGCCCTGCACGACCTGGAGGAAGGTCGGCAGATACGTCATGGCGCCGAACATGGCGAACCCGACGACGAAACTGATCAGGGCGGCGAGCGTGAAGGTGCGTACGCGGAACAGCTTGAGCGGCAGGACGGGTTCGGCGGCCCGCCGCTCGACCGCCACGAAGGCGAGGGCGAGGAGCACGCCCAGGACCGCGAGGCCGATGATTTGCCAGGACCCCCACGCCCAGGTCGTCCCGCCGAGCGAGGCGACCAGTACCAGGCAGGTGGCGACGGCTGCGATGAGGAACGTGCCGAGGTAGTCGATGACGTGCCGTCGCGCCGTGCGCGGGATGTGCAGGACGGCGGCGATCACGGCGAGCGCGACGACGCCGACGGGCAGGTTGACGTAGAACACCCAGCGCCAGCTCAGGTGCTGGGTCAACAGCCCGCCGAGCAGCGGCCCGAGCACGCTGGTCGCGCCGAACACGGCCCCGAACAGGCCCTGGTAGCGGCCGCGTTCACGAGGCGGCACCAGATCTCCGACGATCGCCATCGACAGCACGATCAGCCCGCCGCCGCCGAGCCCCTGAAGCGCCCTGAAGGCGATCAGCTGAGCCATGTCCTGTGCGGCGCCGCACAGCGCGGAACCGATCAGGAAGATCACGATCGCCGTCTGGAACAGCCTCTTGCGCCCGTACTGGTCGCCGAGCTTGCCCCACAGGGGGGTGGCGGCGGTCGCGGCCAGCAGATAGGCGGTGACCACCCAGGAGAGGTGGTCCAGGCCGCCGAGATCGCTGACGATCGTGGGCAGCGCGGTCGACACGATGGTCTGGTCGAGGGCGGCCAGCAGCATGCCGAGGAGCAGGGCGCCGATGGAGACCAGGACGTTCCCGGGCACCTGCTCCTGGGGGGCCGCGCCCGGGGGCGTCAGCATGGTGGCGTTCGCGTCCCCGGCCATACGACCTCCCGTGTCTCCTGTGACCTTTTCCATCGTGACCGCTGTGACCGGTTATGGCCTGCCGGGCCCTTTTGGAAGCCGTCGTTCCGGGGGCTCCTCGACCGCGCTGTGGAGAAGATCTGGATAATCTCTGGAGTTCGCGAGGGGAGGGAGGAACGCGTGGAACTGCCCAACGGCCACCCGTGCCCGGAGTGCGGCGCGCCCAGACAGCGGGACAACACCCCGACCTGCGCCTGCACGCACCGTGCCGCCGAGGCCCTCCGCGACGCCCGCACGGCGCAGGCGGCGGCAGCGGAGGATTTCGACCCGCTGCGGATCCGCCCGTACGTGGAGATCGACGCCGGGGCCTCCGGCGACCCGGGCGGGGCCACGGCACCGTCGAACAACCCGGCCGACCCCACCCCGCACGACACCGCCCTACGACCGGGAACCGGCCCGGCGGAGGCATCACCTGCCCAGGGGGCCGGGCACGAGGGCGGCGCCCAGGGCCCAGCCACAACGGGCAACGGCGTCACACCCCCGCGCGCGACCGAGGGCACACAGAGGCCAGCCACAACGGGCAACCCCGCCACATCCCCGCACGGAGCCGACCCCCAGCCCACCGGAAACGGCGCTGCGGAGGCACCCCGGCCCCAGGACCCCGGGCAGACGACCGAGGGCGGCGCCCAGGGCCCAGCCACAGCGGGCAACGGCGCCACACTCCGGCACGCGACCGATGGCACACAGAGGCCAGCCACAACGGGCAACCCCGCCACACCCCCGCACGGAGCCGACCCCCAGCCCACCGGAAACGGCGCTGCGGAGGCACCCCGGCCCCAGGACCCCGGGCCCGTGGCCGAAGGCGGCGCCCAGGGCCCAGCCACAACGGGCAACCCCGCCACACCCACGCACGGAGCCGACCCCCAGCCCACCGGAAACGGCGCTGCGGAGGCACCCCGGCCCCAGGACCCCGGGCAGACGACCGAGGGCGGCGCCCAGGGCCCAGCCACAACGGGCAACGGCGCCCCACTCCCGCGCGCGACCGAGGGCACACAGAGGCCAGCCACAACGGGCAACACCGCCACACCCCCGCACGGAGCCGACCCCCAGCCCACCGGAAACGGCGCTGCGGAGGCTCCCCGGCCCCAGGACCCCGGGCCCGTGGCCGAAGGCGCACCCGCCGAGGCCACCATGCCCCTGCGCCCCGTCGGCCCGGACGCGACCGCCGTACTGCCGGCGGCCTCCGCCGGCTCGGCGCTTCCGGCTCCCCCGGCTCCCGCCGTGACCGAGCCGAGCGTCACCGATCTGCGCCTGTTCGACGGCACGGCCGGGGCGGATCGCGGCGCCGCGGAAGCGGGTGGGCCCGGCGCGGGCAGACCCGGGCGGCGGCGCCGGAACCTCCTCGTCGTCGCGGCCGGCGCCGGTGTCGCCGTCGTCGCGGCGGCGGGGTATGCGAGCGGGCTGTTCTCCTACGAGAGTCCCTCCCGGGACACCGCCCTGCCGGACGGCATCCGCGCGAGCGTGCCGGACGCCCGGTCGAGCAGCGCGGCGTCCACGCCCGCGCGGGGCGGCGCCTCGGCCGCTCCCGCGGCCCCGGCCGCACCGCCGCCGTCGCCGTCCCGCAGCGGGAGCCCGTCCGCCTCGCCGTCCGGGCCGAGCGCCTCGGCGAGCTCGCCGCAGTCGCCCTCGGCGTCGGCTCCGCAGCCGTCGGGCTCGGCGACCGGCCCCGGGCAGGCGCCCCCGGACAACGGCCGTCAGAAGACCGGCCCCGCCGTCCTGCGCCTCGGCGACCGCGGCCCGGAGGTCACCGAACTCCAGCTCCGCCTGCGCCAGTTGGTGCTCTACACCGACGAAGCCGACGGCACCTTCGACGACCGCCTTGCGGACGCGGTCCGCACCTACCAGTGGTCGCGCGGTGTCCAGAGCGACGAACTCGGCGTCTACGACCGGCCGACCCGGGAGAAGCTGGAGTCGGAAACCCGGGAGCCGTGACCGGCCCGGGCGGAATCCTCTCCCTCCGCGTGAACCGGGCAGCGGGACGGGCGGCCGCGGTTCACCCGATGTGGAGGCGGATCGTCCCGTCGCCCACGGCCTCCACCCGTACCTGCGTCAGGTCCTCCACCACCACGTCCGGCTCGTGGATCGCGGCGCGGGGCCCGATCCCGACGACCGTCATCCCGGCGGCGCGCCCCGCCGCTATCCCGGCTCCGGAGTCCTCGAACACCACACAGTCCGCGGGCGCGATCCCCAGCTCGGCGGCGCCCTTCAGGAAGCCCTCCGGGTCGGGCTTGCTCGCCCCGACGGACTCCGCCGTCACCCGCACCTCGGGCTGCTCCAGACCCGCCGCCGCCATCCGCGCCGTCGACAGCGGCACATCGGCGGAGGTCACCAGCGCGTGCGGGAGCCCCCGCAGCGAGGCCAGGAACTCCGGCGCCCCCGGGATCGCGACGACACCGTCGGTGTCGGCCGTCTCCTCGGCGAGCATCCGGGCGTTGTCGGCGTGGTTCTGCTCCATGGGCCGCTCGGGCAGCAGCAGCGCCATGGAGGCGTAGCCCTGCCGGCCGTGGACGACCTTCATGACCTCGTCCCCGTCGAGCCCGTGACGCTCGGCCCAGCGCCGCCAGACGCGTTCGACCGAGGCGTCGGAGTTGACGAGGGTGCCGTCCATGTCCAGCAGGAGGGCGCGGGCGGTGAGCACGGCGGTGGCCGTCATCGGCAGCTCCAAGGCTCGGGGCGCGTTCCAGCGCGGGAGGGGGCGGACGACGGATCGCGACCATGCCCCGGGGG
The DNA here is from genome assembly GCF_014701095.1 of Streptomyces tuirus. Lineage (NCBI taxonomy): Bacteria > Bacillati > Actinomycetota > Actinomycetes > Kitasatosporales > Streptomycetaceae > Streptomyces > Streptomyces tuirus. Next base: position 2,099,858 of record NZ_AP023439.1, read on the forward strand.
ACAAGGCGGCCCCGCCCGCCGGTCAGGGAAAACGAGCGGAGGCCACTTTGTTCCTCCACGGTACAAAACAAGGCGGCCTTCGCGCCAGGGGCCCCCGCGGACGTTCATCCGCTGTTCAGCCCGTCGGACTCAGCCGGTCACGGCCTCCCACAGGCTCCACAGCCCGAGCCCCAGCATGACCAGCGCCGCGATCTGCGTGATCAGCCGCAGCGGCACCTTCTTCATCAGCGCCTTGCCGCCGACGATGCCGAGCCCGGCCACGGCCCACAGCGCCAGCACCGCGCCCAGGCCGACGGAGAGCGGGTCGTCGTAGCGGGCGGCCAGGTTCGCGGTCATGATCTGGGTCAGATCACCGAACTCGGCGACCAGGATGAGCATGAATCCGGCGCCGGAGACCTTCCAGAAGGACTGGTTCTCCGGCTTGCGGATCTCCTCCTCGTCCTCGCCCTTCCTCAGCAGCAGCACAGCGGCCCCGCCCAGGAACAGCACGCCCGTGAGGGCCTGCACGATCTGCTGCGGCAGCAGCGTCAGCACACTTCCGGCGGCGACGGCGAGCGCGACGTGCAGCGCGAAGGCGGCGGCGACACCGGCGAAGACGTAGGAGGCGCGGTAGCGGGTGCCGAGGACGAGGCCGGCGAGGGCGGTCTTGTCCGGCAGTTCTGCGAGGAAGACGACGCCGAAGACGACGGCCGTCACGGTCAGGCTGATCAAGGGTTCCTCAATCGGTCGGGGCTGCCCCACCGAGAGTGCTGGACTTTCGCACACGACACCTCGGCACGGCAGCACACGCGGGACCCGCGCCGGAGGGCACGGGCGTGCACTGCTTTGCCGAAGGTCTCGCTGGCGGGTCCTGGAAAGGACCGCCTCCGGGCGCCGGCTCAGGCGGGCTGAGCAGTATGTCGACGGTCCGGCGAAGAGCTACTCCCCTTCTGCGCCGTCCATGGTACGGGACGCGGCCGAAGTGAAAAGTTTCGCCTCGAACCTTGTCATGTCATGACCGCGTCACTAACTTCTCACCGGGCGCACACCTGTGCGCAACACGGCACCGCGAGCATTCCCCTGCTCGCAAGCCAGCACCCCCACCTCCCCAGGGAGTTCGCATGCCCAGGTTCTACGCGCGTCGACGGCTGAGCGTGGCGGCGGCGGCCACCGCGCTCATATCCTCCGTGGCCCTCTTCAACGCCCCCACGGCCTCCGCCGCCCTCCCGACCCCGGTGAGCGGCGCCACCGCCCGCAGCTACCTCGCCTCGCTCACCGTCGCGACCGAGGACCGCACCGGCTACAACCGCGACCTCTTCCCGCACTGGATCACCCAGTCCGGCACCTGCAACACCCGCGAGGTCGTCCTCAAGCGCGACGGCACCAACGTCCAGCAGGACTCCTCCTGCGCCGCCACCAGCGGCAGCTGGTACTCCCCCTATGACGGCGCCACCTGGTCCGCCGCCTCCGACCTGGACATCGACCACCTGGTCCCGCTGGCCGAGGCCTGGGATTCCGGCGCCGACTCCTGGACGACGTCCCGCCGCCAGTCCTTCGCCAACGACCTCACCCGCCCGCAGCTCATCGCGGTCACCGACAACGTCAACCAGGCCAAGGGCGACCAGGACCCCGCCACCTGGATGCCCTCCCGGACGGCGTACCGCTGCACCTACGTCCGCGCCTGGGTGCAGGTGAAGTACTACTACGGCCTCTCGGTCGACTCGGCCGAGAAGTCCGCGCTGACGAACCACCTCGCGAGCTGCTGACACGCTGATCTCGTGTCGGGACCTCCCCGCCGGCCTCCGTCGCTGCGTACCGTACGGGGCGACGGAGAGGGGAAGGACATGAGCGCACTGCGCCTCGGACCGCTGCTGAGGTACACCGACGGCTCGTCCGCGACCGTGTGGGTCGAGACGAGCCGTCCGTGCACCGCCGAGGTGCGCTGCGCCGACGGCGCGGGCGGCACGGCCCGCAGTTTCCAGATCGCGGGCCACCACTACGCGCTGGTCCCGGTGACGGGCCTGACGGCCGGCACGACCACGACGTACGAGGTGCTTCTCGACGGCACGCGCGTGTGGCCGCTGCCCGGCTCCCCCTTCCCGCCCTCGGCGATCCACGCCCCGGGCCCGGACGGGGACCTCAACGTCGCCTTCGGCTCCTGCCGCTGGGCATCCCCGCCCACGGGCGGCGACGACCCCGTGGGCCCGGACGCCCTGGACGCCCTCGCCACCCGCCTCGCCGCCGACCCCGACGGCGAGCGGCCGCACGTCCTGCTGCTGCTCGGCGACCAGGTGTACGCCGACGAGACCTCGGACTCCACGCAGCGCTGGCTGGCGGCCCGCCGCGACATCAAGGAGGGACCGGGCACCGGCGTCGCGGACTACGAGGAATACACGCACCTCTACTACGAGTCGTGGCTCGACCCGCGCATCCGCTGGCTGCTGTCCACCGTGCCCAGCTTCATGATCTTCGACGACCACGACGTGATCGACGACTGGAACACCTCCGCCGCCTGGCTCGCCGACATGCGCTCCACCGGCTGGTGGCAGGAGCGGCTGCTGAGCGGCCTGATGTCGTACTGGGTCCACCAGCACCTGGGCAACCTGTCCCTGAAGGAGCTGGCGGCCGACCCGGTGTACGAGGCGGTGTGCAAGGTCCCCGACGGCACCGACGCGCTGCGCGCCTTCGCCGCCCGGGCCGACGCCGACGCGGCCACGGCCCGCTGGAGCTACCGGCGCGACTTCGGGCGCGTACGCCTGGTGATGGTGGACAGCCGGGCCGCCCGGGTCCTCGCCGAGGACCGGCGCGCGATGCTCGACCCGGGCGAGGAGGCCTGGCTGCGCGAGCAGGTGCTGGACGCGCCCGAGTCCTATGACCACCTCCTGCTCGGCACCTCGCTGCCCTGGCTGCTGCCGCACCTGGTGCACGACGCCGAGGGGTGGAACGCGGCCCTGTGCGGCGGCGAACGGGGCGAGCGCTGGGCACGGTTCGGGGAGAAGGTGCGGCGCGCCGCCGACCTGGAGCACTGGTCGGCGTTCCCCGAGTCCTTCGCGCGGCTGGCGGAGCTGATCGCCGAGGCGGGCTCGGGGCGGGACGCGCCGGCGACGGTGTGCGTGCTGTCCGGGGACGTGCACCACGCCTACATCGCCGAGCCCTCCTGGCCGGGCCGGGGCCCGGACGCCCGGGTGCTGCAGCTCGTCTGCTCCCCCGTCCACAACTCGGTGCCGCTCTCGATGCGGCTGGCCTTCCGTATCGGCTGGAGCGCGATGGCCCGGGGCATCGGCCGCGGCCTGGCCCGGCACGGCCGCCTTCCGAGCCCGCCGGTCGGCTGGCGCAAGACGGGCGGCCCCTGGTTCGGCAACCAGCTCATGACCCTGACCCTGCGCGGGCGTTCGGCCCGGCTGCGACTGGAGCACGCCAGGACCCGTGAGGGAACGGGCCCCCGCCTGACGACACTGCTGGACTCCGAGCTCACCCCCTGACCTCCCTGTTCCGCCCGTTTGTCGCGCTGTGACCGGCGATGCCCCGTAATGCTGGTGAGGCATCCCACAGCGACCGTCAATCCTGTCCCACGGGACTCGGTTACCGCTCCCGGCGACGGCATGATGAGGCGGACCGTCCGCTTCCCATCCGGCGGACCGCCGAGACGCGCCCCACACGCCCGGGAGTCCCACCCTTGTCTGCGCCGCCCGAGGAAACCGAGGAATCCATAACCCCCGGGGAATCCCCAACCTCCGGGGAATGCCTCACCCCCGAGGAATGCCTAACCCCCGGGGAATGCCTCACCCCCGAGGAATCCGTACCACCCCAGGAATCCGTACCACCCGAGGGACCCGGACCGGCCGCGGGACCCGCGCCTGTCTCCGTCGCCCTGGTCGGCGCCGGGCCGCGCGGCACCAGCGTCCTGGAACGCCTGTGCGCCTCCGCGCCGGAACTCCTGCCGCCCGGCGCCCGGTTGACCGTCCATGTGATCGATCCGGACCCGCCCGGCCCGGGCCGGGTCTGGCGCACCTCCCAGTCGCCCGAGCTGCTGATGAACACCGTGGCCTGCCAGGTGACCCTGTTCACCGACGACAGCGTGGACTGCTCGGGCCCGATCCGCCCCGGTCCGAGCCTGCACGAGTGGGCGGGCGGCGGGCTGGGCCCGGACGAGTACCCGACCCGGGCCGACTACGGCCGCTATCTGGAGTGGGTGTTCGCCGAGGTCGTACGGCAGGCGCCGCCGGCCGTGCGGGTCGAGACGCACCGGGCACGTGCGGTCCGGCTCGACGACGCTCCCGGCGGCCACCAGACCCTCGCCCTCGACGACGGCCGCACCCTGACCGGCCTGTCGGCGGTGGTGCTGGCCCAGGGGCATCTGCCGAGGACCGCCGGCCCGGACCTGCTGCGGCCCGCGGCCCACGCCGCGCGGCACGGCCTGCGCCACGTCCCGCCCGCGAACCCGGCCGATGTCGACCTGTCCGCGATACCCCCGGCCGAACCCGTCCTGCTGCGCGGCCTCGGTCTCAACTTCTTCGACCACACGGCCCTGTTGACTACCGGGCGGGGCGGCCGATTCGTCCGGGACGGCGAGGGCCTGCGCTACCTTCCCTCCGGCCGTGAGCCGCGGCTCTTCGCCGGTTCACGGCGCGGCGTGCCGTACCAGGCGCGCGGCGACAACGCGAAGGGGCCCTACGGCCGGCACGTCCCGCTCGTCCTCACCCCGGAGGTGATCGCCGGGTTCCGCAAGCGCGCGGACTCCGGGGAGGCGCCCGATTTCCGCACGGAGATATGGCCGTTGGTGGCGAAGGAGGTGGAGACGGTCTACTACGGCACGCTGATCCGGCGGGCCGCGTCCCGTGCGGGGCGGGAGCGGGAGCCGGAGTGGCGACAAGAGCCGGATGGGCAGGACGAGTTCACCGACCGCTTCCTCGCCGTCCCGCACGGCGATCCCCTGGAGGCGTCGCTGCTCACGGAGTTCGGGGTGCCGGACGCCGAGCGCTGGTGCTGGGAGCGGGTCTCCCGCCCGTACGCGGGGCGGGAGTTCGCGCATGGCGGCGCATGGCGCGACTGGCTGCTGGCGCATCTGCGCGAGGACGCGGCCCAAGCCGCCCTGGGCAATGTGCACGGCCCGCTGAAGGCGGCCCTGGACGTGCTGCGCGACCTGCGCAACGAACTCCGGCTGATCGTCGACCACGGCGGCCTGTCCGGCGTCTCCCGCCGTGAGCACCTGGACCGCTGGTACACGCCGCTCAACGCGTTCCTGTCCATCGGCCCGCCGCGCCGCCGCATCGAGGAACTCGTGGCGTTGATGGAGGCGGGGGTGGTGCGGGTGCTCGGGCCGCGGCTGCGGGTGTCGGAGGAGGACGGCGGCTGGGCGGCGCACTCCCCCGACGTGCCGGGACCGGCGGTCCGTGTGAGGACCCTCATAGAGGCCCGCCTGCCGGAGCCCGACCTTCGGCACACCGCCGACGAGCTCCTGGCCGGTCTGCTGTGGAGCGGGCAGTGCCGCCCGCACGTCGTGGACGGTTACGAGACAGGGGGGTTGGACGTCACGGCGCGCCCCTATCGGCTGATGGATCGTCAAGGAGTTGTGCACACAAGGCGGTTCGCGTTCGGCGTGCCGACAGAAGGCGTGCACTGGGTCACCGCCGCGGGAGCCCGGCCAGGGGTGGATTCGGTCACTCTCTCGGACGCGGACGCGGTGGCGAGAGCCGCTCTGCGTGCGGCTGCGCCCGGGGCCGAGCCCCAACGCGAGGCAAAGCAGTGGCCAAATGTTGAACTTGCAAGTATCAATTAGGCACACCTAACCTGGGCTGCTCCGCGGTACCCGTACCCGACCGGTCCGCCCAGGGCCGGCCAACCGAAGGAGTGACCCCCCACATGACCGCTCGCCTCAACGGCGCTCAGCCGTACGCGCTCGGCCTGTTCCGGATCGTCGTCGGCCTGCTGTTCGCCTGCCACGGCGCCGTCGCGCTCTTCGGTGTCCTCGGCGGCGCGGACGGCAAGGGCGGCACCGCCGCGACCGGCGCCTGGCCGAACTGGTACGCGGCCGTCATCGAACTCGTCGGCGGCGTCCTGGTGCTGCTGGGCCTCGGCACCCGCGTCGCGGCGTTCATCTCCTCCGGGGCGATGGCGTACGCCTACTTCAAGGTCCACCAGCCCCAGGGCCTGTGGCCGATCGAGAACAGCGGCGAGGGGGCGGCGATGTACTGCTGGGCCATGTTCCTGCTGATCTTCACCGGCTCCGGCGCGTTCGGCCTGGACCGGCTGCTGTCGAAGCGCACCTCGACCCAGGAGCAGCGCTCCGCGGACCGGACGCCGGTGGCCGCCTGAGCCACCCGTCCCGCCGGGCACACAGCGGCGCCTTCCCCGCGGGGGAGGCGCCGTCTCGTCCGTAGCGGCCCACGATCAGCACATCGGCTGTGAAACCCGCATAGAGGACGGCACAGCCGGGCGAGCCGCTACGAGATGAACAGTCCGCACCGAACGTATGAGCCCCCCGTGAACCGCCCGTCACACCCCGGGCGTACGCTCTATGGCTGTCATGGCCACCCCTGCCGCTCCCCGCGCCACCGCGGCACGGTCTGGCCCACGGGGGAGCCACGGGGAGTTGCGGTGCTGGAGCAAGTGGGGCTGCCGATCGGCAGCCCGTGGATATACGCGGTGGTGGCCCTGTCCGTGCTGCTCGACGTGTTCCTGCCGGTGCTGCCCAGCGGCGTCCTGGTGATCACGGCGGCCACGGCGGCGGCAGCGGGCACGGCGACCGACGTGCCCGACATCCTCGCCCTGACCCTCTGCGCGGCCACCGCCTCCGTCCTGGGCGACCTGGTCGCCTACCGCCTCGCCCGGCGCGGCGGCGCCCGCCTGGACCGCGCGATCTCCCGCTCCCGGCGGCTGACCACCGCCCAGCGGCGACTCGGCGCGGCCCTCGCCCGGGGCGGCGGCGCCCTGGTCGTCCTCGCGCGTTTCGCCCCCGCCGGCCGCTCCGTGGTCTCCTTCGGCGCGGGCGCCGCCCACCGCCGCGCCCGCGACTTCCTGCCCTGGTCGGCCCTGGCCGGCTTCGCCTGGGCCGTGTACAGCGTCGCCCTCGGCTGGTTCGGCGCCCACTGGCTGGGCGCGACCTGGCTGGCGACGGCGGTGTCGGTGGGGGCGCTGTTCGCCGCCGGGGCGGGGGCGGCGTTCCTGGTGCGGCGCGAGCCGCGGACGTCGTAGACCGGGCTCCGGCTCACCACCACGACCACCCAGACCTGGAAGCGGCTGAGACATTGACCATCACGGAGTCGCGCAAAGCCTCCCGGACCAGACGGATCGCGCTCGCCGCGAGGCGGCGCCCACGGGCACTGCTGTGGGTCGCGGCAGGCCTGGTCACTCTCGGCTTCCTCGTCGCGCTCCAGATCGCCGCACACCACTTCGGCACCCAGGGGCCGATCACCGCGCAGGCCCGCGAGGTGATCCACGCCCCCAAGTCCGGGTTCCTGCTCTACGCCGGCCTGGCGCTGACGATGGTGGTGCTCACCTGGCGGCAGCGGCTCATCGCGCTCGGCGCCGCGATGGGCATCGACCTCGTCTTCCTGCTGGTGCGGTGGCTGACCGGCACCTACCCCGACGAAGGCCATCCGTTCGGCAACGGCGCGCTGTGGGTGGTCCTGGGCCTCGCGGTCATCGCCCTCACCCGGCGCACCGGCCCGGAACGGGTCCTGATGCTGAAGGGCGTGGGGCTGGGCCTGCTGCTGGTGACCGGCCGCAAGACCGGTGACACCTGGCTGCTGATCACGTCGAAGACCCGCCCCCTCGTCCTCGACCCCTACGTCGCCATGGCCGACCACGCGCTGGGCAACCCGTCATGGCTGGCGGGCCGGCTCCTGCGGGCGAGCGGCCCGGTCGGCGAGCACACCCTCGACTACGTCTACGCCCAGCTCGCCGTGGCCGCGGTCTGCGTGGCGCTGTACCAACTGCGCAACGTGGCGACCGAGCAGCGCTTCCCGCGCCACCACCTGGTCCGCACGTTCCTGCTGATCGGCCTGCTCGGACCGGCCTTCTACATGATCTACCCCGTGGTCGGGCCGATGTTCGCCTACGGCCCCGAGGGCGGGCAGTGGGCGGCGGCCGACCTGTGGCCCGACACCCTGCCGCCGGTGATCACCCCGTACGCGATGCCGTTCGACGAGATCACCCCGCGCAACTGCATGCCCAGCCTGCACACGGCCTGGGCGACCACGATCTTCATCCACTCCCGCAAGGGGCCGCGCGCCCTGCGGTACGCCGGCACGTTCTGGCTGGTCGCCACCCTCGCCGCCACACTGGGATTCGGCTGGCACTACGGCGTGGACCTCATCGCCGGCGTGGTGTTCGCGTACACGGTCGAGGCGGGACTGCGCACGTACGACCGGGGCTGGGACCGGGCGGGGCTCCGGCTGATCGGCTACGGGACGGTCGTCTTCGCCGTGCTGCTGGCGTCCTACCGCTTCGTGCCGCTGGAGATGGCCGCGTACCCGTGGATATCCGGCCCCCTCCTGCTGCTGGCGATGGCCTCCGTGGTCCACGCATACCGGCGGACCACCAGACGGTGGGATGTGGCGCCCGTACCCGCCCCGCGCGCCGAGCCGCAGCCAGAACCGGCGGTCTGAGGCCCCGCGGGGCCGGTGCTCGGGGAGCGTGCGCCCCCTAGCTCGCCTTCCGCGCGGCCCCGGCCCCCCGGACCTCCAGTCCGTCCAGCAACTCGGCCGTGGCCTGTGTGATGGCCTCCACGGCGCGGTCGAACACCTCCTGGTTGTGAGCGGCGGGGGCGCGGAAGCCCGACACCTTCCGCACGTACTGCAGGGCTGCTGCGCGCACGTCCGCCTCGGTGGCCTCTTCGGGCATCGCGGGCGGACGCAGCGTCTTGATACTCCGGCACATGCCCCCAGTCTCACCCGTCCGGCCCCCGTACGACAGAGATGCCTGCCATGATCGCTCCGAGGCGGCCACCATTTCCGGGGCCGACCGACGAGAGGAACTCCTCGTGGCGAACGAACTCAGCGTGGCCGTGCTGGGCCCCGGCGGCGTGGGCGGCCTGCTCGCCGCCCTGCTCTCCCGCACCGGCCACCGCGTGATCTGCCTGTCCGGCGAGAAGACCGCCGAGACCCTGCGCAGCGACGGCATCCGGGTCAGCAGCGCGCGCTTCGGCGACTTCACGGCCCGGGTCGAGGCCGACACCGAGCTGCGGGAGCCGGTCGACGCGTGCCTGGTCACCGTGAAGCACACCGCTCTTGACGCCGCCCTGGCGCGGGTTCCCGCCCCGGTGCTGTCCGACGGGCTCGTGGTGCCGTTCCTGAACGGCGTCGAGCATCCGGCGGCCCTGCGCGCCCGCTACCGGTCCGACCGGGTCGCCCCCGCCGTGATCCGCGTGGAGTCCACCCGGGTCGCGCCGGGCGTCGTCGAACACGCCAGCCCCTTCACGGAGATCGACCTGACCGGCACGGAGGTGCCCCGGGCCCGTCTCGACGCCCTCGCCGGCGCCTTCGCCGCGGCCGGCCCGGCCACCCACGTCCTGGAGGACGAGACGGCGGCCCTGTGGGCGAAGATGTCGTTCCTGGCGCCGTTCGCGCTGCTGACCACGCGCTACGGCCTCCCCCTCGGCGACGTCCGCACCCGCCACCGCGACGAGCTGACCGCCCTGGTGGAGGAGACGGCCGCGGTCAGCCGCGCCTGCGGCGGCCCGGCCGATCCGGCCCAGGCCCTCGCCCGCTACGACGCCTTCCCGCCGTCGGCGAAGTCCTCGATGCAGCGCGACGCCGAGGCCGGCCGGCCCCTCGAACTCGACGCCATCGGCGGCGCGTTGCTCCGCGCGGCCGAACGGCACGGGATCCCGGCTCCGGTGACGGCCCGGGTGGTGGACGAGGTACACCCGTTCGCCTGAACCACAGGAAGGAACTCGCCTGCCAAATTCGAACAGGCGTATCATTGAGGCGTGGCTACGACCTATGACTTTCCGAGTGACCTCCTGGCCGGCCAGGAGGAACTCCATCAGGTCCGGGCCGAGCTGTCGGCCCTGCTCAAGCGGCTGCCCTGGTCGGTGGAGCCACTGGACGGCTTCAGCGACGACAACGGCTGGCGCAAGGTGGAACGCCCGGCCTCCCCGGGCTGGACCGCCGACGAACAGGCCGAGGTGGAGAAGCTCCGGCAGCGGGAGCACGAGCTCGCGGTGTTCGTGAGCACGCACCGCTACTGGTCCGAACTCACCGGCTCCGACCGGGTGGCGGCCCGCTCGTCACTGAAGCACACGCGGCACACACCCGGGGTTCCCCCGGAGGAGACCGACGGAACGACGTGACGCCCGGCGGGCGGCCACTCACAGAAGAGGCCCCCTGGGAAGATCCCAGGGGGCCTCTGAACTGCTAGTCGCTGTGGTGGGCGCGGACGGTTTCGAACCGCCGACATCCTGCTTGTAAGGCAGGCGCTCTACCCCTGAGCTACGCACCCGGCTCCCGGGCCTCGCGCCCAGGTCGAGTCGACAGCCTACATGGCCCGGGGCACGGTCCCGCAAACCCGTTTCGCGGGGCCGTGGCGGGTCCCGCGCCTGGGGCTAACCCCACCTCACATCCGGGAGTGGCCCGGATCCCCCGGCGGGCCCGCGATCCATACGGTCGTAGAGCGCCCCAGAGCGCCCGTCGTCCGTCCAGGGGGAGATCGTCATGGCCACACGCACCGCCGCCGTCCGCACCGTCGCCCTCGCCGGTGCCGTCGTGGTGCTCGTCGCCGGGCTCAGTGCCTGCGGGGCGTCCGCCGGGGACGACAAGGACCCCGAGCACCGCTCCTTCGGCCTCCAGGGCCGCACCCTCACCGTCGACTCCGACGACTCCGCCCTGGAGATCGTCGCCGCCGACGAGCATCCGGCGGGCAGGATCCAGGTCACCCGCTGGTTCAAGGGGTCGGTCGTCGTCGGCGATGAGCCCGAGGTCACCTGGGACATGCGGGGCGACCGTCTGAAGCTGCGCCTGAAGTGCTCCGGGATCGTCGCCGACTGCTCGGCCAGGCACCGCATCGAGGTGCCCCGCGGCGTCACCGTGAAGGTCGAGGACGGGGACGGCAGCGTCCGTGCCCGGGGCTTCCGGGACTCCCTCAGCATCCGCACGGGCGACGGCTCCGTCCGCGTCACCGACACCACCGGCCCCCTGGAGCTGCGCACCGGCGACGGCTCCATCCGGGCGGACGTCTCCTCCCGCGACGTCCGCACCCACACCGGCGACGGCTCCGTCCGTCTCCAACTCGGCGTCGTACCGGACCGCGTCGAGTCCCGCAGCGGCGACGGCTCGGTGACCATCGCGGTACCCCGGGCCGCCTACCGCGTGACCACCGAGACCGGCGACGGCGGCGTCGACGTGTCCGTGCCCCGCGACGAGGGCAGCCCCCATGTGGTGTCCGCCCACACCGGCGACGGCAAAGTGACGGTCCGAACAGCGAACTGACCGGCCCGTGTGTTCGTCCTCAACCGGTGGGAGAATGACACCGGGCAGGGCGGACCACAGCACGGGAGAGGGATGTGACGGCGACACCAGGACAGCCGGACTCGCCGTCGGTGCCGCGCGCACACCGTGCGCGCCGCCGCATCCCCAGCGTCACCGGCCCACTCCGCGCCCCCGGCCCGCTCCGCGACACGCTCACCCTGGTCGGACTGCCGCTGCTGGCCGCGCTGGCCCTGCCCGCCGCCTTCGCCGGCGGGGGCACCCGGCGCTGGTTCGGCGGCCGGGCCGAGAACCAGCGGGCCGAGGCCCAGGCCGCCAAGGACGCCGCCGCCGCGGCCTTCTACGAGCTGGACACCGCCCAGCGCGACCTGCGCATCTCGATCGAGACGATCACCGCCGTCGACGACTCCCCCGCCGCCCGGCGCGCCGTCGCCGACTTCGACGCCCTCGGCCGGCGGATCGACGAGGCCAGTCACCGGTACATCGACGCCGTCGACGCCCACGACCTCGACCGTGACGACCTGGAGGCGTCCGCCGCTTCCCGCGCCCGCGGCGAGCTGACCGCCGCCAAGGAGGAACTCGGCCGGGTCAAGCAGGAGCTCGACCGGTTCACCGACGGCCTCGGCCCCCTCCTCGGCAAGGCCGAGACACAGCTGGCCCGCCTGGCCCCCGCCGTCGAGCGCGCCCGCCAGGCCCTGCTCGCCGCCTCGAACGCCCTCGACTCCGTCCGGGCGTCCGGCCTCACGGCGGACGACCTCGCCGCCCGGCTCGCCGCCCTCTCCCCGGAGCTCACGAAGCTGAACCAGGGCGCCGGACAGCACGGCGTCCCGCAGACCCTGGAGCGGGCCGAGCGGGTCACCCGCGAGGCGGAGGCGGTCCGCGTGGAGGCCGAGCGGCTGCCGGACCGCGCCGCCGAGATCGACCACCGTCTCGTCTCCCTGCGCACTCGCGCCCAGGCCCTCACCACCCGCTCCGAACAGGTCGAACCGACCCTGAGCGAACTGCGCCGCCGCTTCACCGCGGCCTGCTGGCAGGACCTCCAGCACGTCCCCGACGCCGCCGCCGAGAACGTCCGCCAGGCCGAGGCGAAACTGGCCGAGGCCCACACCGCCCGCGTCGCCCAGCGCTGGGCCGACGCCACGGCGCTGCTGTCGACCGTACGGGCCCTGCTGAACAGCACCGACGAGGCCGTATCGGCCGCCGGGGACCGTCTGCAGCGGCTGAACGCGGTGCAGAAGGACCCCCAGCAGGAGATCGACCGCACCCGCTTCGCCATCCGCGACGCCCAGCGTCTGGCCATGGCCGGCCGCAACACCCCCGACCCCCGCCACGCCCGCCCCCTGGACGACGCCGTGGCCCGCCTGGACCGTGCCGTCGCCACCCTGGAGGGCCGCCACCCCGACTACTGGCACTTCCTCATGGAGACGGAAGCGGTCCGCCGGGCCGTGGCCCACGTGGTCTCCGGGATCCGCGAGGAGCGAGGGGCCGGACACTGAGCCCGGCCCCGGCCCGTTCTCAGGTGCGGTAGGCGTAGTAGTACGCGTTGGGGTACGACGCGACGAGGCTCGCCACCGACCTGCGGAGAGTGTTGTTGGAGTGGTAGGTCACGTACGGCACACCGCCGCTCTTGTACGTGACGATCATCGTGTGGTCCTTGGACCCGTCCCGGTCGAAGTCGATCTGGAGGACGTCGCCGACCTCGAGCTGGAAGACGTTGGCGAGCGGCGTGGTCCGCTTGGAGTTCTGGGCGAACCAGGACCACTCGTTGACGCCGATGAAGGAGTCGGACTGGATGTCGGCGTTGCCGAACCACTTGGTGTAGTCGTACACGTAGCCGGGGGCGTGCTTCCAGCCGCCCGCCTTCAGGGACTGGCTGACGAAGTTGGTGCAGTCGCCGCCGGCGCCGTGTCCGCCGAAGTCCGGGTAGTCCTTGTTGTAGACGTTCCAGTACTTCTCGGCGTAGGCCGCCATGGCCTTGTAGTCGTACGTCGTGCCGGTCTTCGGGGCGGCCGCCGGGTTACGGGTGGTCGCCGCGCGCGGGGCGTTCGGCGTGGTGTTGTCGGCGGCGGTGGTCACCTTGACGGGGGCCGGCTTGGAGAGCGTGTTCACCGCGAGACCGCCCTGGTCGGTGTCGCGGATGCCGGTCAGCCGCCAGTCGCCCTGCCGGTCGGCCTTGAAGGTCAGCTCGTGCCGGGCCTGGAATCCGGTGGTCTTCGGCGCGTTGCCGCGGGCCCCGGCGTAGGTCAGGGTCGTGGTCTCGGTGACGTCCGCCTTGGCCGTACGGCCCGTCACCCGGGTGGCGTTCAGGGTGACGGTGGTGCTGGCCTTGCCGTACGTCTCGCCGGCCTTCGCCAGCCTCTCCTTGCGCTGCCCCAGTTCGGACAGGGTGGCGTCCTCGGTGCGGGCCGTACCGGAGGACAGGGCGACATCGCCGGAGAAGCCGTCGGTCAGCGGCTTGTCCGCGCCGGCCCGCCCGCCGTCGACCAGGGCGTTGGTGCGGTCGGTGAAGACCGCGTCCGCCAGCCGCTGGAAGGTGGCCTTGGTCCGCGCGTCCACCGTCGGGTCGTCGGTGACCGCGGCGCCCGCGCTCCAGTTGGGCAGCAGGGCGACTCCGGCGACGACCGAGGTCGCCGCGGCCCCGAGTATCGTGACGCGACGTCGCGTCACGCTCAATTTCCGTGATTTCACTGGTCTTTCCCCTCTTGCCCCGGCCAAAGGGTTGCCGGGGTAGGAGATCCTCGCATGGAATATACGACTGCTGTGAAGGGTGTTGCGTCAGTTACTTTCGGACCTGATCACTTCACGACCGTGGACCAGTCGGGCGACTGCGCCGGGTCCAGACCGCGCAGCCGCTGGAGGGTCGCGGGCTTCTGCACGTCGAGCCAGTCGGCCAGTTCCCGGAAGGACACGCACTTGACATCCTTCTTCGTGCACATGTCCTTGACGACCCGGTCGACGGCCCGCATGTAGATGCCGCCGTTCCAGTCCTCGAAGTGGTTGCCGATGAACAGCGGGGCCCGGCTGCCGTAGTACACGCGGTTGAAGCCGGACATGTAGGAGGCGACGGTCTCCTGTTCCCATTCGGGGTATTTCGCCGGGTCGCCCTCGGTCTCGCCCTCTGACTGGTTGTAGAGGAAGTTGAAGTCCATCGAGAGGCCCTGGTACTTGCCGCCCTCGTACGGGAGCATCTGCAGCGGGAAGTCCCAGATGCCGTCCTTCTTGACCGGCCATATCTGGAAGTCGCCCGCGGAGCTGGCGTCATAGCGCCACTTGTAGTCCTTCGCGGCCTTCAGCAGGTTCTTCTGGCCCTCCAGGCAGGGTGCGCGGCCGCCGGTGACCTCCTTCCTGATGTCGAACGGCAGCGGGGCGACGTCCTGGAAGCCGGTGTTGGTCTTCCACTTCTCGGTGAACGCGTAGAACTGGTCGATCTCGCTCTTCCACTCCGCGACGCTCCAGTCGCCGCCGCCCTTCTCGCCGCAGAAGTGGCCGTTGAAGTGGGTGCCGATCTCGTTGCCGCCCTGCCACGCCTTGCCGAGTTGCTCCAGTGTGGTGCGTATGTGCTCGTCGGTGGCGAAGCTGATCGCCGCCGAGCCCTTGGCGTGCCGGGGCGGCGAGTAGAGGTCCTTCTTGCTCTTGGGCAGCAGGTAGATGCCGGTGAGGAAGAAGGTCATGTGGGCGTCGTACTGCGCGGCCAGCTCCTGGTAGTGCGAGAAGAGCGCGTCGTCGCCCTGCAGCGCGCCGTCCCAGGAGAAGACCACGAACTGGGGCGGCTTCTCCCCCGGCTTGAGCGGCACCGGCTTCAACTGCCCCTTCTGCGGGCCGGTGTAGGAGGTGGAGCCGTCCCCCAGGACCTTCGTCCTGCCGTCCCACCGCGGCTCCTGGGGCCGCTTCGGGGAGGTTTCCTTGCGGGCTCCGGAGGAGGCGGTCGGGGTGGTGGTGTCCGGGCCGGTCAGGGCCATATAGCCCCCGACCAGGGACGCTACGACGAGGAGCGCCGCGAGAGTCAGGATCCCCGGGGGTGCGGTGCGGCGGGGTGCGCGGGGTCGGCGGCGGCGGCCGGAGGGTTGATTCATGCGCGGCTCATTCTGCGAGGGGAGAGTGGGGGGCTGTGCGGTATCGGGCCCGGGGGTCAGCCGATGCCGCGGGCACCGGACCAGATGCGGTACGGGACGCTGTCGCCGGGGGAGCCCGCGATCCCGTCCAGCGGCAGGGGTTCGAGGCTCTTGCCGAGGTCGATGCGGTAGGCCACCACCGCCGTGGACACGGAGTCGGCCGTGCCGACGTACCAGGCGGCGGTGTCGTTCTGCGTGGTGCCGGCCTTGCCGGCCACCGCGGAGGTCGTGACCGCCCCCGGGTGGGCGGTGCGGAAGGCGTCCGTGAGGGCGGACTGGACCGCCGCGGCCACGCTCGCCTTCACCGCACGGCGGGACCCGGGCTTGGTGAGCGGGACCCGGGTGCCGTTGCGGGTGATCCGGGCCACCGAGTACGGCTCGACGTGCTTGCCCGCGGCGGCGAACGTGGCGTACCCGCTCGCCATGCGGATGGCGCTGGGCGTGGCACTGCCCAGGGACATCGCGGGCACCTGCGGGCCGAAGCTGGAGGGGAGCAGGCCCGCACGCTGGGCGGTGTCCCGCACGGTGTCCAGGCCGGTGTCCATGCCGAGCTGCATGAACGGTGTGTTCACCGACAGGGCGAGCGCCCGGCCCAGGCCGATCCGGCCGTAGGACTTCCCGCCGTCGTTGCGGGAGGTGACCTGTTTGCCGCCGCGGTCCCAGTAGGGGCCCTCGGGTGTCCTGACGGCGATGCCGTCGTCCCCGTCGTACAGCGTCTGGGGGGTGACCGCGGTCGCGGCGCCGTCGCGGGTCGTGTGCACGCCGTGCTCCAGGGCGGCGGCGTAGACGAACGGCAGGAAGGCCGAACCGGCGGGCACGGTGGTCGCGTTGGACTCGTTGTAGCCCTGCTCACGGTGGTCGGGGCCGCCGTGGACGGCGAGGATGCGCCCGTCGGTGGCCACCGAGGAGGCGCCGAAGTGCAGGGACTTCGCCTTGGCCGGGTCGTCCTTTCGCGCCTTCTTGCGGGCCTTGTCCACGGCGTCGGTGAGCGCGGTCTCCTGCTTGCGGTCGAAGGTGGTGTAGATCTGGTAGCCGCCGAGGTCGTACTCCTTGGCCGATATGTTCGCCGTCTTCCTGGCGTACTGGGCGGCCAGTTCCACGAGGTAGTCGCTCTGCTTGCCGGTGTCGAACCCCGGCGCCCGCTTCAGCGGCTCGGGGAACTTCTTGTATTCGGCCCGCTCGGCCTTCGGCAGGGTGCCTACCTCGACCATGCGGTCGAGTATCCAGGACCAGCGCTCCACGGCCCGGGCGTGGTTGGCCTCGCTCAGCGTCGGGTCGTAAAGGCCCGCGCCCTTGAGGAGGGAGGCGAGGAAGGCGGCCTCGCTGACGTCGAGTTCGCTGACGTCCTTGCCGTAGTAGGCCTGGGCGGCGCGCTGGATGCCGTAGGTGCCGCGACCGAACCAGCTCGTGTTGAGGTAGCCCTCGAGGATGTCGTCCTTGCTCATCTCGTTGTCGAGCTTGAGGGCGAGCATGGCCTCGGTGAACTTGCGTGAGACGGATTGGTCCTGGCTGAGGTAGACGTTCTTGACGTACTGCTGGGTGATGGTCGAGCCGCCCTGGGTGTTGCCCTGACCGACGGTGCGCCACAGAGCGCGGCCGATGCCGCTGACGGATATGCCGGGGTCGCTGTAGAAGCTCGCGTTCTCCGCCGCCAGCACGGCCCCGCGGACGTCCTCGGGTATGTCCTTCAGGGGCATGGCCTGCCGTCGCACCCAGCCGGTGCGGGCCATGGGCGTCCCGTCGGACCAGAAGTAGACGTTGTCCTGCTGGGTGGCGTACGAGTTGAGGTTATCCGGTATGTCGGTGGCGGCGTAGGCGGAGCCCAGGAGGACGACGGACAGGCCGGTGAACGTCAGCGCGGCACCGAGCCATTGCCGCCAGGAGGGCGCCCAGCGCCGCCAGCCGGTGCGGTCGGCGTGCGGATAGCAGGGCCGCAGGCGGCGGGCGTTGGACGCGACGCGGGCGACGAGCCGGGCCGGCCCCGGGGCCGCGGCACCGAGACGGGACAGGGGGGAGGGTCTGGGGGCCTTGCGCCGGCGGCGCGACCGGCCGGGGCCGTTGCCGTCCGGGGTCGTACCGGAGGACGTGTCCGCCTTGTCGGTCGCGGCCACGTCGACGATGCGCAACAGCACGGTCTCGTCCGCGTTCATGGCATCGGGGACCTTCAACTGCATGGTCTCGTCCGATTCCCGCCCAGCCTTGGACACGGCTGTGTCTCCCTCCCGCTCACGGTGGTGCTCGCGCGGAAGGACTTGGCTGCCGTGGTCGACGGCAGCGAGCCCTCACGTTCCCCCGCCCTCACGGCTCCTCGCGCCATTGAAAGCTATCAGCGGAATTTACAGATCCTCCACACCGGGGACAGCAAGACTGGTCACAGGGAATCCGGAAAGGCGGTACTTCGGCCGGTGCGGATTAATCTGTCCCCATGCCTCGCTACGAATACCGCTGCCGGACCTGCGGCGACACTTTCGAACTCAGCCGTCCCATGGCCGAGTCGTCCGCCCCCACGGCCTGCCCCTCGGGCCACGACGACACGGTGAAACTCCTCTCCACGGTCGCTGTCGGCGGCTCCGCCTCCGCCCCGGCGTCCGCACCCCGCGCGAGCGGCGGCGGTGGGGGCGGCTGCTGCGGAGGCGGCTGCTGCGGCTGACGCCCTCCCCCGGGCTTCCTCAGGAACCCTTCAGGTTCGGTTTCCTAGCGTGGTGGCATGACAGCCATCGCAGCGGACGCCGGGCCGCAGTGGGTCAACGACCTGATGGACGCGCTGGGCGCGCCGGGAGCCGGTCTCGCCATCGCCCTGGAGAACCTGTTCCCGCCGCTGCCCAGCGAGGTGATCCTGCCGCTGGCCGGGTTCGCCGCGAGCAGCGGCCGGATGAGCCTGCTCGCCGTCCTGCTGTGGACGACGGCCGGCTCGGTGATCGGCGCGCTCGCGCTGTACGGGGTCGGAGCGCTGCTCGGCCGTGACCGGACGGTGGCGATCGCGGCGCGGCTGCCGCTGGTGAAGGTCTCGGACATCGAGAAGACCGAGGCCTGGTTCCTGAAGCACGGCACGAAGGCCGTGTTCTTCGGCCGGATGATCCCGATCTTCCGCAGCCTGATCTCGGTGCCCGCGGGCGTCGAGCGCATGCGCCTGCCGGTGTTCCTGGGACTGACCACCCTGGGCAGCGCCATCTGGAACACGGTGTTCGTCCTCGCGGGCTACTTCCTCGGCGCGAACTGGCACCAGGTCTCGGACATCGTCTCCACCTACTCGAAGGCGGTCCTGGCCGTGGCGGCGCTGGCGGTGGCGGCGTTCGTCGCCGTACGACTGCTGCGACGCCCCAAGGAGACACGCCCTGAAGGGGCGCGGGGAACTGCGCGAACGGCCACGACGCCGCCGCACCCGCACGACGACCAGGACACCCGAGTTCTCAGACGCCCGGCCCAGGCACAGCGCCAGCGCCCCGTACTGCCCCCAGAAACTCCCGCAGGATCCGCTCCCCGGCGAGAACACCCCGGTCGGGAAGCGCCCTGAGCGAGGGAGCCGTGAACCCGCTGTCGGCCAGCTCCCCGTGCCCCGGCCGCCAGCCCCGGTCGGCCGCGAGCAGCAGGTCGGCATCGAGCAGGGAATCACCCGCGGCGAGCGTGACAGCCGCACCGGTCCGCCGCGCGACCTCCCGCATCGCCGCGCTCTTCGTGAGCGGCTTGGGTACGGCGTAGATCTTGCGGCCCTGGAGGGACACGGTCCAGCCGCGGTTCTCCGCCCACACCGCGAGTTCCTTCACCCAGTCCTCGTCGAGCAGTTCCCGCTCGACGACGAGGTAGGCGAACAGGTCGTCGGCGACACGGTGCTTGCGCACCCAGACCGGGTCGGCGGCCCTCAGCAGGTGCTCCTGCACCTCGGCCAGCGGCGCGCACTGGTCGGCCAGCCGCGCGGTCACCTGGGCGTGCCAGTCGGGGTCGGAGACCCCGTCCACCATGAGGTGGCCGCCGTTCGCGCAGATCGCGTACGTGGGCTCCGGGCCCGGCAGGTTGATGCGCTCGTACTGCTTGCGCGTCCGGGTCGTCGTGGGCACGAACACGGCCGCGTCGCCCAGGTCGGTCAGGAGCTGCGCCGCCGTCTCCGTCATGTACGACAGCGGCTTGCTCTCGTGCACCTCCACGCACAGCAGCCGGGGCGCCCGCGCGTCCGGCATGGTGAGCGCCAGGGCGGCGGCGGAGTAGATCAGGGTGCGATCGAGGTCGCTCGCGACGAGGACGGGCATCAGACCGACACCGCCTTGCCGTCGGCGCCGGTCGCGCCCCGGGTGTACTTGGGGTGGATCAGGCCGACGCAGGTGTAGGGCAGTGCGTCGACCTCCTCCACGGGCACGCCGCGTTGCTCGGCCAGCAGGCGCACATGGTCGAGGTCGCTGCCCGCCCCGGCGCGCGCCAGGACCTTCCATGGCACGCGGCGCAGCATGACCCGGGTGGTCTCGCCGACGCCGGGCTTGACGAGGTTCACGTCGTGGATGGCGTACTCCTCGCTGATGCGCTCGACGGCGGCCCAGCCCTCCCAGGTGGGTGAGCGGTCGGTCGCGAGCAGTTCCTTGGCCTGGGCGCAGGCGGCGTCGGCGACCTCGGGGAAGCGGGCGGACACGGCGTCCAGGAAGGCCACCGAGACGTCGGTGCCGGCGAGTTCGCGGTAGAACTTCGCGCCGTGGAAGTCGTCGGGGCCGACCAGGTCCGCGCGCAGCACGGTCCGCGAGATGAGGCCGGAGACGGTGGAGTTGAGGCAGGCGGAGGGGATGAGGAAGTCCTCGCGGGTGCCGTAGGTCCGGACGCAGGAGCCCGGGTCGGCCAGGACGGCGATCTCGGGGTCGAAGCCGGTGATGCCGTCGGACTTCTCGAACTCCTCCAGGGCCTGGGCAAGTTCGCGGGTGATGGCGCCCTTGCCGGTCCAGCCGTCGACGAAGACGACGTCCCGGGGGTCGTGGTGCCGGGCGAGCCAGCGCAGCGCGTTGGCGTCGATGCCCCGGCCGCGGACGATCGACACGGCGTAGTGCGGCAGATCGAGGCCGTGCCGGTGCTGGGCCCAGCGGCGCATGAGGATGCCGACGGGGGTGCCGGCGCGGGCCAGGGAGACCAGCACGGGGCGCGGGGACCGCTCGGCGAGGACCGTCTCGGTGACGACGCCGACCGCCTGGGCGATACGGGCCGCCGAGTCCTCCAGCGCGGCGTGGAACAGCTCCTGGTACTGCTCGCTCGGCTGGTACTCCACGGGCAGCGACTCCGCGTAGTGCGCGCCGCCGCTCTGGATCGCCTCCTCGCGCTCCTCGGTCGGCGCCTCCAGCGTCACGTCCGAGAGGTCCTGGAGCAGCCAGCCGACCTCCTCGGGCGCGTACGAGGAGAAGGCGGGGCCGCGGAGGGGCTCGGGCAGCATGGAGGGCCTTTCGGGGGCGTACGACGGTATGACGGCGAGCAGGACCCGGGGCGTGTGCGCGGCGAGGCGGGCCAGCAGACCGTCGGGCGCGTGCAGCGCGGGGGTGTCCCCGGCCGAGTCGACCACCGCGACGACGGCGTCGAATCCGGCGCCGGCGACGTTGTAGGCGTAGCGCTCGCCGGGGCCGTCGGCGGGGTCGTCGTGGGCGGGGAAGGCGAGGCGGGTGCGTATCGCGTAGCCGGGGTCGTCGACGGCCAGGACGGGTGAGCGGGTGGTGGTGGAGTAGCGGACCTCGAGGTCCGTCGCCCGTTCCAGCTCCCGGGCCAGCCTCAGCGGCGCGTACATCAGCTCTTCGAAGCCGAGGATGTGCACGCGGCGGGCGTGGTGAGGCAGGGCCTCGGCGATCCTGGCCGCCATCGCGGGGAGGGCGTCCTCCAGGAGCTCCCGATGCGCGGGGGTGAATCCGTGTCGGCCCCCGTCGGGGAGACCGGCGGGCCAGTGCAGGTCTATCCGGCTGTCGTCCGGGTGCGGGTCGGTGGGGGCCGCTCGCGCAGTTCCCCGCGCCCCTGGGGGCGCGGGGAACTGCGCGAGCGACCACGACGGCGCCGCACTCTCCGACTCGTACCGCGCCACCAGCTCCTGCCCCTTCTCCAGCACCCCCTCGGGCAGCCGCACGGTCCCTCTGGCAGCCGTCACCAGATCGACCCGGGCTCCGATCTCCTCGGCGAAATCCGCGAGGCGCCCCGCATCGGCAGCCGACCGCATGTCCACCAGCGCCACCACGACATACCTCCGCCGCGGATACCGGGCATGAAGATCGCGCACGGTGTTCAGCACCGTGTTCCCCGTGGAGAACTCGTCGTCGACCAGGACCAGCGGCCCGTCGCCGCCGAGCAGCGCCGGGTCCTCCGGCAGGAGCAGGTGCGAGGTCGCGTGGGAGTGGGCCTCCTCGAAGCCGCCGGCCGCCGCGACACCGGCGACCGGGCGGCGGGTGGAGTGCAGATAGGGGGCGAGGCCCAGCCCGTCGGCGACGGAGTGGCCGAGGCCCGTCGCGGTCTCCGCGTAGCCGAGGACGACGGCCCGGCCCGCTTCCTCCGCGCCCAGCAGCTCCCGCACCCGGCGGCCCAGCTCGACGCCGTAGCCGTAGACGACGGACGGCGACTGCGGCACGTGCTTGCCGAGCACGTTCGACACCAGCAGATGGGCCCGCTTGGGGTTGCGGCGCAGCGCCAGCCCCAGCAGGCCGGTCAGCGGGTCGTCGCCGACGAGCTCGACGCCGAGCCGCTCGGCGACCCAGCTGCCGGACCAGACGCGGTCGCCCTCGTCGCACACCTGATGCTCCCCCTCGTTCACTGCCGTCTCAGCCTTCTCAGCCTTCTCCATGGATCCCCTGCGCCGTGCCGTCAGCCCGGCAGACCCGCCGCCAGCAGTTCCACGAAGCCGATGTCCTGGTTCGCCACGCCGAAAACCTCGGCCCGCAGCAGGGTCCGCTCGGCCCAGGCCCGGTGCGGCTTCACCTCGTTCATCTTGTTCGTGTACGCCGATCTCAGCACACCCCCGCCACCGCGCTCGGGCCGCAGGATGTCCTGGGCGTCCGAGAACTCCTCGTGACTGACGACCGACAGGGCGTGCACCGGCAGTACGTGTGAGGGGTGGATGCAGGTCTTGCCCAGCAGGCCGTTGGCATGGTCCAGGGAGATCTCCCTCAGCAGGCCGTCCATGGCGTGCTCAATCAGCTTCTCGCGCAGTTCCGCGGCCTGCACCTCAAGGAAGGGGCTCTGCCGCAGCTGCGGCTTGAACATGCGCTCCTGGACCCGGAAGTACTCCCACACGGGCCCGGTCACGGTGAAGCCGGTCCCGTCGGCGCGGCCGAGCATGTTCACCACGTCGGCGATCACGGAGGCGACGATCTGCACGTCGTAGGCCGTCATGTCGGGTCCCCGGCGCAGGCCGTAGGAGGAGCAGAAGTCCGTCACGCCGAGGCGCAGGGCGAGCACGCGGTCGCGGTACTTGTCGATCGCCCGGGAGATGCCCTCCAGGGTCTCCACGCGGGACTCCCGGTAGAGCAGCTCCGGGGACTCCAGCACGGGCATGGCGAAAAGGCGACGGCCGCTTTCGGTCTCGGCGGTGGCCAGGGCCTCCAGGAACGGGATGCCGCGTTCCTCGGTGAACTTGGGCAGGACGAACCCGGACAGCTGCCGGACGGCGGGGCCGAGGCGGCGCACCAGGTCGGGTATCTGCTCGGGGGTGCGGACCCGGATGAACAGCAGCGGCAGATCGGCGTCCGGGAGGTCGTCCAGGGCCGTCAGCTGGCGGACGAGGTTCTCCTCGCCGGGGCCGACGTCCGCGTCGTCGATCGAGTCCTCCAGGCACAGCACCATCGACACCACACCGCGCCCGGCCTGCTTGAGGACGTCGTCGGCGAGGCGCGGCCTGGTGGCCGGGCTGTACAGCGTGGCGCCCAGGGCGGCGGCGAGCAGCCGGGCCGGGGAGTCCGGGGTGAACACGCCCGGCTCGCGGTGGAAGAGACGCTTCCGCACCTCAGGGGCGACGTGCCCGAAATGACGCATGAGACTCCCCCGTGGTGGTGGTGCGACCTGTGAATCGACGAAAGGTGGCCGGTAATAGTACGTAGAAGCCCATGTCAGAGGTTCCCGCCAGGCATGAATTTCAGGTAACGCGGGCAATCACAGCCAGTACCCGGCCAGGACAACCGTATTCCGCGACGGCGGTCGGCGCCGCTCGCGACCAGGCCCCCCGCGTTGTCGTGAGCAGGACCGAGCAGGCAGGATGACCGCATGACGCACGCGATGCTGAAGGGGTCGAACGTCCCGCTGGAAGCCGCCACGGTGCGCGCCGTGCTGCGCTGGACGCCCGGGCAGGGGGTTCCGGACGTCGACGCCTCCGCGCTGCTCCTCGGCCCCGACGGCCGTGTGCGCTCCGACGAGGACTTCGTCTTCTACAACCAGCCCCGGCACCCGGCCGGAAAGGTGTGGCGGCTCGGTAAGAAGCGGGTCGCCGAGGGCCTGACCGACACGATCCAGACAGAGCTCACCGGTGTCGAGTCCGAGGTCGGCCGGATTCTGCTCGTCGCATCGGCGGACGGCGTGACGTTCGACCGGGTACAGGCCCTGCGCATCCTGCTGTACGACGCCGCGGACACCGGCGCGGAGGCGCTGGCGTACTTCGACGTCAAGCCGGAGACGGGCGAGGAGACCGCGCTGATCTGCGGCGAGCTGTACCGGCGCGGGGAGGGCTGGAAGTTCCGGGCGCTCGGCGAGGGCTATTCGAACGGGCTGAAGGGGCTCGCGACCGACTTCGGCATCTCGGTCGACGAGTCGGAGGCGCTGGAGGAGACGACCACGACGGTCCCCGCTCCTCCCACCACGAACACGCCCGCGCAGCCGACGACCGCCGGCCCCGCCCAGCAGTCCCCCGAGGTCTCCCTGCCGCTGCCCCCGGAGCAGCCGGCGGCGGCGCCCGCGCAGCCCGGCTACGGCTACCCCCAGCAGCCGCCGACGACGCAGCCGGCCTACGGCTACCCGCAGACCACCGGACGGCCCGCGTACGGCTACCCCCAGGCACCGGCCGCGGCGGGCGCCGTGGGGGCGCAGACCGGTTACGGCTATCCGCCTCCGGTCACGGCGGTCCCCGACCCCGACTTCCGGCTGCCCCCGCAGGGCCCGCAGTTCATCGGGCGCTAGGGCCCGTCGTCGGATCGGGTCGCGGATGCGGGGCCCGGCAACGCCTGCGCACGGCCGCGCAGCGGGTCGCACCGGGCCGCGCCGTCAGCGGTCGATCTTGCTCTTGTAGCCGCGCCCCCACTGCAGCCCCCACCCGTACAACCGGTCGAGCTCGGCCTGGAAGCCGTAGACGAACTTCGCCTCGCGGCGGACGACGATCTCGTCCTTCACCTTCTCGATCATGACGACGGCGCAGGAACGGGCCTGCGGCTGGCGTTCGTCGAGGTGGACCTCGATGCGGGGGCCGCTGCTCGGGTAGAGGGTGACGCTGGCGTGCGTGCGGTCGAAGGCGGGCGTCTGGTCGTAGATGTAGACGAAGACCAGCAGCCGCTTGATGCTGTCGCGGTGGTCGAGGTTGATGTACATCGTCTCGCCGGACCCGGAGCCGAACCGGTCGTCGCCGCTGAGCTTGACGTACGGCGCGGCGTTGGCGTCGCCGTAGTAGCCGCCGAGGGGCTGGACGACGCCCTTGCTGCCGTCCTGGAGTTCGTAGAGGCAGCCGAGGTCGAGGTCGACGTTGACCATGCTCTGGCTGTGGCCGACGACCTCGGGGGGCCTGAGTGCCCGGAAGGGATGGCGCAGCAGGCTCTCGCGCTGGGAGCCGCCGATGTCGGACGTGCGCATCCGCCAGCTGAGGTTGACGCGCAGATGACCGGAGGCCGCGCCCTGCTTGGTGAGTGATATCTGCGCCCGCCGCTTGGTCAGTTCGATCGCGTTGGTCGACGCGTCGCCCGAGTCGAACTGCACATCGCCGCGCCGGAGTCCGTCGAACAGTCCCATTCCGCCCCCACGTTCACTTGGAGACCGCAGGTCATCGCCGTACCCGCGGCCCATGACGACCGAACGGGGCGGCCGCCGAGGAGTCCTCGGTAACCGCCCCGCTCAGAGCGTTCCTCACTGACAGGGGTGTCACACCCCGGACGAGACCTCAGTCTTCTCGTCCGAGCCGGCCTTTCCCTCGGCCGCCGCGATCGCCCTGTTGCGGCGCACGGAGGACCAGAAGGAGGCGGCGATCAGGACGACGCCGATGAGGCCGGTGATGATCTCGTTGATCTGGTACTGGATGGTGACGAGCAGCAGCACGGCGAGGGCGCCGATGGCGTAGTGCGCGCCGTGCTCCAGGTAGACGTAGTCGTCGAGGGTGCCCTGGCGGACCAGGTAGACCGTCAGCGACCGGACGTACATGGCGCCGATGCCGAGGCCGAGGGCCATCAGGACGATGTCGTTGGTGATGGCGAAGGCGCCGATCACGCCGTCGAAGGAGAAGGACGCGTCCAGGACCTCGAGGTAGAGGAACATGAAGAACGCGGCCTTGCCGGCCAGCGCGACGGCGGAACGGGGCTTGCCGGTGCGCTCGGCCTCTTCCTCGGCCTCGTGCTCGCGCTCCTCCTCCTCTTCGAGCTTGTCCTCGAAGTAGCCGGAGAGCCCGCCGACGATCATGTAGGTGATCAGACCGGCGATGCCGGCGAGCATGACCGTCTCCGCCTTGTCGACATGGGTGCCGCCGTGCTGGTGGGCGTGGGTGGCGACGGTCATCGACGCGATCAGCAGGACGATCAGCGCGATGCAGACCGACAGCATGTCGACCTTGCCGAGCTTGGCCAGCGGGCGCTCCAGCCAGCCGAGCCACTTGATGTCCCGGTCCTCGAAGATGAAGTCCAGGAAGATCATGAGCAGGAACATGCCACCGAAGGCGGCGATCGACGGGTGGGCGTCGGTCACCAGCTGCTGGTAGCGGTCCTTGTCGTTCAGCGCGAGCTCGACGGCCTTGATCGGGCCCAGCTGGGCGCTGACCGCGACGATCACGACGGGGAAGATCAGTCGCATGCCGAAGACGGCGATCAGGATGCCGATCGTGAGGAAGATCTTCTGCCAGAAGGCATTCATCTTCTTCAGGATCCCGGCGTTGACCACCGCGTTGTCGAAGGACAGCGAGATCTCGAGGACGGAGAGGATCGCGACGATGCCGAGCGCGGTCCACCCGCCGAACAGGACCGCCGCGACCAGGCCGAGCGCGGTGACCGCGAACGACCACCCGAAGGTTTTCAGAACCACTGGCTACCCAATCGTGTGTGTACGGGGCTCCCCCGCGCCGTACCCGGCTTTACGAACTTTTGAAGCCGAAGTCTAGTCGTCCCCCCTCAGCACCCCACTGGGCCCCGGATTTTGCTCATAACGCGTTATGAGACGTTGACCCCGAAGTCCAGCGCGATGCCCCGCAGCCCCGACGCGTACCCCTGTCCCACGGCCCTGAACTTCCACTCGCCCTGGTAGCGATAGAGCTCGCCGAAGATCATCGCGGTCTCCGTGGAGGCGTCCTCGCTGAGGTCGTAGCGGGCGAGCTCCTGGCCGTCGGCCTGGTTCACCACGCGGATGAAGGCGTTGCTGACCTGGCCGAACGTCTGGCCGCGCTCGTCGGCCAGGTGGATCGAGACGGGGAAGACGATCTTGTCGCACTGCGGCGGCACCTTGGGGAGGTCGATCAGGAGCGACTCGTCGTCGCCGTCGCCCTCGCCGGTGAGGTTGTCACCGGTGTGCTCGACCGAGCCGTCCGGGCTCTTGAGCTGGTTGTAGAAGACGAAGAACTCGTCCCCGAGCACGCGCCCGCTGCTGCACATCAGGGCGCTGGCGTCGAGGTCGAAGGGCGCTCCGGTGGTGGAGCGCGCGTCCCAGCCGAGCCCGACCATCACCTGAGTGAGGTTCGGCGCGGCCTTGGACAGGGAGACATTGCCCCCTTTGGCGAGCGTGACGCCCATGATGCTGTCCCTCCCCTTGGGGCCACAGGCCCGGTGGTGTCACTGAGGTGGTCCTGCGCGTCCGGCGCCGCACGTAAACCGTGCGGCGCCGGACAAGAAGACCTTTCGTGCCCTGTCGCCAGGGCCCTCTCGGTGGTTCAGACGTTCACGCCGAAGTCCTGCGCGATGCCGCGCAGGCCCGAGGCATAGCCCTGGCCGATGGCGCGGAACTTCCACTCCGGGCCGTGCCGGTAGAGCTCACCGAAGACCATGGCGGTCTCGGTGGAGGCGTCCTCCGACAGGTCGTAGCGGGCGATCTCGGCGCCGCCGGCCTGGTTCACGACGCGGATGAAGGCGTTGCGGACCTGGCCGAAGGACTGCTGGCGGGTCTCGGCGTCGTAGATGGAGACCGGGAAGACGATCTTCTCGATCTCGGGCGGGACGGTCGCGAGATCGACCTTGATCTGCTCGTCGTCGCCCTCGCCCTCACCGGTGATGTTGTCACCGGTGTGCTCGACGGAGCCGTCCGGGCTCTTGAGGTTGTTGAAGAAGATGAAGTGCTGGTCGTTGCCGACCTTGCCGGAGTTGTTCAGCAGCAGCGCGCTGGCGTCCAGGTCGAAGTCCGTGCCGGTCGTGGTGCGGACGTCCCACCCCAGACCGATGATGACCGCGGTCAGGCCCGGCGCCTCCTTGCTCAGCGATACGTTGCCGCCCTTGCTGAGGCTGACTCCCACGAGTCCTCCATTGGTGTCCAGGGGCGGATGCCCCGTTGTGCTCGGATGTCGGATCAACGAGTCGATCCTAGTGACGGGTTCCCGCCCCTCGCAGGCCCTGGAGCCCAGATTTCGGCGGGTGTCGGGCGCATGCCGCCCGACCGGCGTCACAGGGAGTCGAGCGCCTTCACGTAGTCGTTCAGGTCGCGCGCGTCCGGCAGGCCGTTGACGACGGTCCACCGCACGACGCCCTCCTTGTCGATGACGAAGGTGCCGCGCACGGCGCAGCCCTTGTCCTCGTCGAAGACGCCGTAGGCGCGCGAGACGTTGCCGTGCGGCCAGAAGTCGGACAGCAGCGGGTACTCCAGGCCCTCCTGCTCGCCGAAGACGCGCAGGGTGTGGATGGAGTCGTTGGAGACGGCGAGCAGCTCGGTGTCGCGGTCGGAGAACTGCGGCAGGTTGTCGCGCAGCTC
Organism: Streptomyces tuirus; assembly: GCF_014701095.1. Taxonomy (NCBI): domain Bacteria; kingdom Bacillati; phylum Actinomycetota; class Actinomycetes; order Kitasatosporales; family Streptomycetaceae; genus Streptomyces; species Streptomyces tuirus. The sequence continues at coordinate 2,128,440 of NZ_AP023439.1, forward strand.
GCACAGCTCGCCGGTGCACACGCCGGTGAAGGCGAAGGGGTAGAAGAGCAGGACCACGTTCTTCCGGCCCCGGAAGTCGGACAGCCGCACGGCCCTGCCGTGGTTGTCCTTGAGCTCGAAGTCGGGGGCCTTCTCGCCGGCCTGGATCGCCATCGCTGTGGGTGTCCCTTCGTGGGGCTTTTCGGGTGAGACCACCCTACGCAGACACCGGCGCAGGCCGATGGGCGGGCCGACGACGCCGGCCCGCCCGCCGTACGACTAGCGCTTGGACTTGGCGGCCTTCGGCGTCGCCAGCCGGCTGCCACTCCAGTCCTTGCCGACGCTGACGCTCTTGGACGCCGTCAGACCCGCCGTGGTGGCGGCTTCCGAGATGTCACTCGGCTCCACGTACCCCGAACGGCCGGTCTTCGGCGTGAGGAGCAGGATCGCGCCGCCCTCTTCGATGTACGTGGTGGCATCGACCAGCGAGTCCGTCAGGTCGCCGTCGTCGTCACGGAACCACAGCACAACGGCATCGGCCACGTCGTCGTAGTCCTCGTCCACCAGGTCGGCCTCGATGATGCCCTCGATGGCCTTGCGGAGCTCCTGGTCCACGTCGTCGTCGTAGCCGATCTCCTGGACCACCTGCCCGGGCTGGAACCCCAGCCTGGCGGCAGGGTTCGTCCGCTCCTCCGCGTGGTCCGCGGTCGCGCTCACGGGTTGCCTCCTGATCATGTCTTGGGAATAACTCAGCCACGCGCGTGCGCGAAGCATTGGCCGTAGTCCACACGGGCGGGACGGATCGCGCAAGTACCCGGCCGTTCAGACCGCCGAAACGGTGACGATCCTGGCGGTGTCACCGCAACTTCAGGCACACCATCATGGCCCGAGGTGACGCACACCACACCTTTCTGCCCTGTTTGGGCGTTTGGGAATCGTCCGTGGGTACGAGACTCGAAGGTATTCGCCCCATACGTCACGGAGTCGATCTCGCGTCTGGGTTACCGCTGGGTAGAGATGACGTTTCCCGGCCCCGAGGTGGACCATGGGAGCGGCGCGCCCCCCAGCGACGACGCCCCGGCGACGACAGCGAAACAGCGGCCCTCGCAGGCCCTCTGACAGGTAAGGAACAGCGTGGCTTCCGCATCCGATCGCAACCCGATCATCATTGGCGGCCTTCCGAGTCAGGTTCCTGACTTCGACCCCGAAGAGACGCAGGAGTGGCTCGACTCCCTCGACGCCGCCGTCGACGAGCGCGGCCGGGAGCGGGCCCGCTATCTGATGCTCCGGCTGATCGAGCGGGCCCGTGAGAAGCGCGTGGCCGTGCCGGAGATGCGCAGCACGGACTACGTCAACACCATCCCCACCAAGAGCGAGCCGTTCTTCCCGGGCAACGAGGAGATCGAGCGCAAGGTCCTGAACGCCACCCGCTGGAACGCGGCGGTGATGGTCTCCCGCGCCCAGCGCCCGGGCATCGGCGTCGGCGGCCACATCGCCACCTTCGCGTCCTCCGCCTCCCTCTACGACGTCGGCTTCAACCACTTCTTCCGCGGCAAGGACGACGGCCTCGGCGGTGACCAGGTCTTCTTCCAGGGGCACGCCTCGCCGGGCATCTACGCCCGCGCGTTCCTGCTGGACCGGCTGAACGAGGGGAACCTGGACGGCTTCCGCCAGGAGAAGTCGAAGGCGCCGCACGGCCTGTCGTCGTACCCGCACCCGCGGCTGATGCCGGACTTCTGGGAGTTCCCGACGGTGTCGATGGGCCTCGGCCCGATCGGCGCGATCTACCAGGCGCGGATGAACCGCTACATGCACGCGCGCGGGATCGCCGACACCTCGCAGTCCCATGTCTGGGCGTTCCTCGGCGACGGCGAGATGGACGAGCCGGAGTCGCTGGGCCAGCTGTCCATCGCCGCGCGCGAGGGCCTGGACAACCTCACCTTCGTCGTCAACTGCAACCTGCAGCGCCTCGACGGCCCGGTGCGCGGCAACGGCAAGATCATCCAGGAGCTGGAGTCGATCTTCCGCGGGGCCGGCTGGAACGTGATCAAGCTGGTCTGGGACCGCAGCTGGGATCCGCTGCTCGCCCAGGACCGCGACGGCGTGCTGGTCAACAAGATGAACACCACGCCGGACGGACAGTTCCAGACGTACGCCACGGAGACCGGCGCGTACATCCGCGACCACTTCTTCGGCGACGACCACCGGCTGCGGGCGATGGTCGAGGGCATGACCGACGACCAGATCCTGCACCTGGGGCGCGGCGGCCACGACCACCGGAAGATCTTCGCGGCGTACAAGGCGGCCGTGGAGCACAAGGGCCAGCCGACGGTGATCCTCGCCAAGACGATCAAGGGCTGGACGCTGGGCCCGAACTTCGAGGGCCGCAACGCCACGCACCAGATGAAGAAGCTGACGGTCGACGACCTCAAGCGCTTCCGCGACCGTCTGCACCTGCCGATCCCGGACAAGGAGCTGGAGTCCGGCGCGCCGCCGTACTACCACCCGGGCCGGGACTCGGAGGAGATCCAGTACATGCACGACCGCCGCAAGGGTCTCGGCGGTTACGTCCCCACGCGCGTGGTGCGCTCCAAGCCTCTGGCGCTGCCCGAGGACAAGACGTACGCGACCGTGAAGAAGGGCTCGGGTCACCAGTCCATCGCGACGACCATGGCCTTTGTGCGGCTCCTGAAGGACCTCATGCGGGACAAGGAGATCGGCAAGCGGTTCGTGCTGATCGCGCCGGACGAGTACCGCACGTTCGGCATGGACTCGTTCTTCCCGAGTGCGAAGATCTACAACCCGCTCGGCCAGCAGTACGAGTCGGTCGACCGCGATCTGCTGCTCGCCTACAAGGAGGCGCCGAACGGCCAGATGCTGCACGACGGCATCTCGGAGGCGGGCTGCACGGCCTCGCTGATCGCGGCCGGCTCGGCGTACGCCACCCATGGCGAGCCGCTCATCCCGGTCTACGTCTTCTACTCGATGTTCGGTTTCCAGCGCACCGGCGACCAGTTCTGGCAGATGTCCGACCAGCTGGCGCGCGGCTTCGTCCTGGGCGCGACCGCCGGCCGTACGACACTGACCGGTGAGGGCCTCCAGCACGCGGACGGACACTCGCAGCTGCTGGCCTCCACGAACCCCGGCTGCGTGGCGTACGACCCGGCGTTCGGCTTCGAGATCGCGCACATCGTGCAGGACGGCCTGCGCCGGATGTACGGCGGCTCCGAGGAGCACCCCCACGGCGAGGACGTCTTCTACTACCTGACCGTCTACAACGAGCCGATCCAGCACCCGGCCGAGCCCGAGAACGTCGACGTCGACGGCATCCTCAAGGGCCTCTACCGCTTCAGCGAGGGCACGGCCGGCTCGATCCCGGCGCAGATCCTGGCGTCCGGTGTCGCGGTCCCCTGGGCGATCGAGGCGCAGAAGATCCTGGCCGAGGAGTGGAACGTCAAGGCGGACGTCTGGTCGGCGACCTCCTGGAACGAGCTGCGGCGCGAGGCCGTGGACTGCGAGGAGCACAACCTGCTGCACCCGGAGGAGGAGCAGCGGGTGCCGTACGTGACGCGGAAGCTGGCGGACGCGCAGGGGCCGGTCGTGGCCGTGTCCGACTGGATGCGGTCCGTCCCGGACCAGATCGCGCGCTGGGTGCCGCAGACGTACCAGTCGCTCGGCGCCGACGGTTTCGGCTTCGCGGACACGCGCGGCGCCGCCCGGCGGTTCTTCCACATCGACGCGCAGTCGATCGTGGTGGGGGTGCTGACCGAGCTGGCGCGTGAGGGCAAGGTCGACCGTTCCGTGCTCAAGCAGGCCATCGACCGGTACCAGCTGCTCGACGTGTCGGCCGCCGACCCGGGGGCCGCCGGCGGCGACGCATAACACGTCAAGCCCAGTCAAGGGGTGTGCGCATCACGGACACACCGTGAGCACACCACCCCTTCACATTTTCTACGATGCGGCCATGCAGCAGCAGTCGGCCCAACTCCGTTGGGAACAGCACACACAACGGCCCCTCTTCGGCCTGGCCCTGGCCTTCGCCGTCGCCTACGCCGTGCCGATCGTCCATCCGGACGCGGACCGGGACATCGTCGAGTTGTGCACCGCGGTCGAGTGGGTGGTGTGGGGCGCGTTCGCCCTGGACTACGCCGTGCGGCTGGCGCTCGCGCCGCACCGGCCGGCGTTCGTACGGACGCACTGGCTCGACCTGTGCGCGGTGCTGCTGCCCATGCTCCAGCCGATGCGGCTGCTGCGGCTGGTGTCGACGCTGCTGCTCGTCGGCCAGCGGGCCCGGATGGCCTCGCAGATACGGCTGACGACCTATGTCGTCGGTGCCGTGATCGGGCTGCTGATGTTCGGGTCCCTGGCCGTGCTGTCGGTGGAGCGGGACTCGCCGGACGGGAACATCAGGACGCTGGGTGACGCGGTGTGGTGGTCCTTCACGACCATGACGACCGTGGGATACGGGGACCACGCTCCGACCACCGGGCTGGGGCGGATGCTCGCGGTCGGGCTGATGCTCTCCGGGATCGCGCTGCTCGGTGTGGTGACGGCGAACATCGCGGCCTGGTTCATCGCCCGGTTCGAGAAGGACGACGTCGAGGAGCGGCGGCAGACCGAGGCGATACGGGAGCTGACGGAGGAGGTGCGGGCGCTGCGGGGGGAGCTGGCGGAGCTCAAGGGGACTCCGGTCGAGCCATGAGAGGGCCCCCGGCCGGGCGGCCGGGGGCTCTTCCCACACTCTTCACCCGGGTCAGAACATGCCGATGCCCGGTGTGGCCGCTCCGGACAGCCAGATGATGGCCAGGAGCGTGTCGATGGCGCCCAGGACCAGGGCGACGACGGCCGCGGTGGGCCGGGAGCCCGACCACGCGCGGCCCATGGCGAGCCAGCCGCAGACCATCGCGGCGGGACCGAGCACGATCCCCAGCACGAAGAAGCCCGCGACGGCGCAGATGACTCCGATGAGTCCGAGCGTCGCGCGATCCGTCCCGGCCCGTGACCACGTCCGGCCACGTGAGCGGGGGTGCCTGCGCGTACCGTGTCCAAAGCTCGCCATCATCAACTCCCGTAAACCCTCGATCGGTTGGGGTTCTCTTCGGGTATGACATGACGGGTACCCCGTCGGTGCGCGTTATTCCCGCTGCCTGCGCGCCACCCCCCTCCGGCAGCGCGCCGCAGCGTCCACCCTCCATGCCCTGCGGAGGACTTGACCCACTGTGACCTGCGGCGCGTGCCGGAGGGGAGGGTTCGGCGGCCGCGTTCACCCTGATGAGGGAACGAACCGCCGGGAACCGTCAGATGTGCGCCGCGCCCGCGCCGGCTTCCGCGTTCTCGCCGCGCTTGGTGAGGAACGCGACGAACACGGCGACGGCCGCCACACCCGCGGCGGTCAGAGAGGCCAGGCTCATGCCGTCGATGAACGTGGTGTGCGCCACTTCGGTGATCTTCGCGGCGATCTGCTCGGGCGTGCCCTCGGGCACCGGGGCGATGCCCTGCTGAACGGTCAGCGCGGCCTGCTCGGACTGGACCGGAGTGAGCGGCGGCAGACCCGCGTCCGCCCAGTTGCCCGCGAATTCACTGTCGACCTTGGAGGCCATGACCGCGCCCAGCACGGCCGTGCCGAGACTGCCACCGATCTGCATGGCGGCCTGCTGGAGACCGCCCGCGACGCCGGAGAGCTCCATCGGGGCGTTGCCGACGATGACTTCGGTCGCGCCGACCATGACCGGTGCGAGGCCGAGGCCCAGCAGGGCGAACCAGAGCGACATGATGCCGCTGCCGGTGTCCGTCTGAAGCGTCGACATCCCGTACATGGCGATCGCGGTGAGCGCCATGCCGCCCGCCAGCGGAAGACGCGGGCCGAACTTGGTGATCATCACGCCGGCGAGCGGGGAGCCGACGATCATCATCCCGGTGAGGGGCAGCAGGTGCAGCCCGGCGTCGATCGGGCTCATCCCGTGCACGTTCTGGAGGTAGAACGTCACGAAGAACAGGCCGCCCATGAAGGCGATGGCCATCAGGACCATGAGGACGACTCCCGCCGACAGCGGGAGGGAGCGGAACAGCCCCAGCGGGATCAGCGGCTCCTTCACCTTCGTCTCCCAGACGGCGAAGAGCCCGAAGCCGACGAGCGAGGCGATGATGAACGCCCAGGTCTTGAGATCCCCCCAACCCCACTCAGGCGCCTTGATCAATGCCCAGACGAGGCAGAACATCGCGGCGGACAACAGGAAGATGCCGAGCAGGTCGAAGGAGCGCGGGGCGTTCTCGGCACGGTGGTCGAGCAGGATCAGCACACCGAGGACGACGGCGAGGACACCGACGGGCACGTTGATGAAGAACACCGACTGCCAGTTGACGTGCTCGACGAGCACACCGCCGAGGATCGGGCCGCCCGCGGTGGACGCGCCGATGACCATGCCCCAGATGCCGATCGCCATGTTCAGCTTCTCGGCAGGGAACGTCGCCCGCAGCAGGCCGAGCGCGGCCGGCATCAGCAGCGCGCCGAACAGGCCCTGGAAGACGCGGAAGACGATGACCGCCGTGATGCCCTTGGACAGCCCGATGGCGGCCGAGGAGGCGGCGAAGCCCGCCACACCGATGAGGAAGGTCTGCCGGTGGCCGAAACGGTCACCGAGCTTGCCGGCGGTGATCAGCGAGACGGCGAGGGCGAGGAAGTAGGCGTTGGTGATCCACTGGAGATCCGACCAGGAAGCCCCGAGGTCCTTGCCGATCGCCGGGTTGGCAATGGCCACGATGGTGCCGTCGAGGGCCACCATCATGACCCCCACAGCGACGGTGATGAGGGTGAGCCAGGAGTGCCCTCGCAGCCCCTTGCCCGGCGTCGCGTCCGACGGATCCGCCGGTGCCTTGCCCCCCGGCCCCGTCGTGTCGATGGTGGTCTGACTAGTCATACCGCGAGGCTAATGACAGTCACTGACAATTGACAAACCAATTCACTAGTCGGTAACTGACACGACATGCCCGTATAGCCTGAACTGCGAGAACACTTCGGATGAGAGGCACGTCTTGAACCTGCGCGAACGCAAGAAACGGCGCACCCGGGACGCACTGCTGCGGGCCGCGCTGGAACTGTTCGCCACGCGCGGGTACGAGGAAACGACCGTCGACGACATCGCCGCCGCCGTGGACGTCTCGCAGCGCACCTTCTTCCGCTACTTCGCCGGCAAGGAGGAGACGGCGTTCTTCGTGCCGCGCCTGGCGGAGACGCTCGTCGTGGAGGCCCTGCGCACGCGCCCGCCGGACGAGACACCGCTGGAGGCGCTGCGCCGCGCCGTGCTGGAGAGCTGGGACGCGATCAACGAGGCCGTCGAGGAGCTCGTGCCGATCGACCTCCACATGCGCGTGTACCGGGTGATCGAGTCCACGCCCGCGCTGCTCGCCGCCCATCTGCGGCGCTCGGCGGAACTGGAGGAGCAGCTCGCCGGCATCATCGCCGAGCGCGAGGGGCTCGACGTGGACGCGGACCCCCGGCCGAGGATCGTCGTGGCCCTCTTCGGCGGGGTGATTCGTGTCACCGAACGGTTGTGGTCCGCGGGGGACGACGTCACTCTCGACGGAATGCGCGAACTCACCACGACATACCTGGATCAGGTGGGTCCCGCACTGGCCGGGAACTGGCGTGCGGGGCAGTCCCCTTAGCCCCTCCACCGAAACGTGATCCCGGTCACTTGGTTAACGCGAGACCCTCTCGTTCTCCTAGTGTGTCCTTTCAGTGACTTCCTTCGACACCTCCCCGCAACTGAACGTCTGGCGCGCACTGCTCGCTCTGGCCGTGGTGTTCGTGATGCTGGCGACCACCGGCTGGACGGCCCTGCGCAACCAGCGGGGCGCCACGCCGCTCCAAGCCTCGCTCTCCGCCTGGGAGCACGGCCGGATCGGCGGGCACCGGCTGCCGGACCCGCAGTCCGAGCCGACGAAGCTGGCGCGTTTCTTCTCCTCGCTCACCGAGCAGGAGCGTTCGACGCTGATCCGCACGTACTCGCTCGCGGTGGGCAACATGAACGGCGCGCCGGTCGAGGTGCGCTACCGCGCCAACCATCTGGCGCTCGCCAAGGCGCGCAAGGTCGAGCGGGAACGCATGCACGACGAGCGCCTCACCGCGGCCGGGAAGCACGAGGCGGGCCGCAGGATGCACCGCTTCGAGGACCTCATGGAGCCGGGCCGCCACATCCTGGCGTTCGACCCGGAGGGTTCGGGCCGGGTGGCGGAGGTGTTCGGCAACCTGCGCAGGGCCGAGCGGGTCTCGGTGGTCGTCCCCGGTGTCGACACCGACCTGCTCACCTTCCAGCGCACCGACCGCGAGTACTCCGCGCCCGTCGGCATGGCCAAGTCCCTGTACGCGGCCGAGCGGCAGACGAGCCCCTCGACCCGTACGGCCGTGATCGCCTGGGCCGACTACACCGCGCCCAGCGGACTCGGCATCGACTCGGCCACGGCGATGCGTGCCGAGGACGGTGCCGTACGGCTGAACGCGCTCGTGCGGGCCCTGCCGGGCGCCTCGCCCGTCTCGCTGTTCTGCCACAGCTACGGCTCCGTCGTGTGCGGGGTCGCCGCGCACTCGCTGCCGGGCCGGGTGTCCGACATCGCGGTGGCGGGCAGCCCCGGCATGCGGGCCGAGAAGGCCACCCAGCTGCACACCGGTGCCCGGGTGTGGGCGATGCGGGACTCCGACGACTGGATCCAGGACGTGCCCTACCTGGAGGTCGGCGGACTGGGCCACGGCGCCGACCCGGTGTCCGCCGGTTTCGGGGCGCGGGTGCTGTCGGCGGCGGGCGCGAAGGGCCACGCGGGCTACTTCGAGCCGGGCACGGCAAGTCTGTTCAATTTCGCAGAGATCGGCGTTGGCGCATACCGCTCGGTGCACTGCGCGCACGAAGACGGCGTCTGCCGTACCGGTTTGTCCGGCACGGCGGCTGCCTGACGCGCGTAGAGGCGAAGAAATTGCGGTCTGCTCGGAAGGGGGACGGAGGAGCTCGTGCCGCATACGATGAGCCGCATGGGTGACGTACTGGCCGGATTTCATGCCGCCTGGGAGTTCGAGTCCGACTCCGTGCTCATCCGCTACGAACGGGGGATTCGAGCACCCAAGCTCTTCCAGGCCCTCGGGGAACGCCGGGTGCCCCTGGAGGCGATCGCCGGGGTGACGCTGACCCGCGGGAAACGCGGCACGGTCGTGCTGCGCATGGAGCCGCGCCCCGGCGCGGACCCCTTGATGGAGGCGGCGGCCGGACAGCTGAAGGAGAGCGGCGACCCCTACCGGCTGGTGCTGCCCGCCGACCGGGAGGTCCTCGCGGAGTACTACGCCGACGAACTGCGGACACTGCTGACGGAGTCCGGGCCCGTGGACCGGTTCCTCGTGAAGCCGCCCGAGGGGCCGCTGTCGTTCAAGGCGTACGACGGGAAGGCGACCTTCGACGGACGCACCGTGAACTTCCGGTGGTTCTGGACGGGTGCGTCGTCGGCGAAGTGGAAGGCCGGCGACCAGAGCTTCCCCGTCGGGGAGCTGAACGGCGTGGAGTGGCGGTCGCCGGAGGTCTTCGAGGGGCATTTGCGGCTTTTGCGCCGAGATGGGGAGACCTCGGGGACGCAGGCCGACCAGGATCCCGCCGCGGTGGTGTTCGGGCTGGGCTACGGCCCCGTGCACGAGTCGCTGCCGTTCGCCGCCGCGGTGTTGGCGGCGGTGCGGACGTCCAGTCCGGTGGCGGCCGTGCCCGCGCCGCGGCGGGATCCTGCCGATATCGCCGAGCGCATTCGTCACCTGGGTGAGTTGCATCAGGCCGGATTGGTGACGGATGAGGAGTTTTCGGTCAAAAAGGCCGAGTTGTTGGCGGAGCTGTAGCGACACGGCCCCGCGCCCTGGGAACCTCTACTCCCGGCAGAACCTCTACTCCCGGCCCGCCGACGTGAACGCCATGTCCGCGTAGCGGTTGCCCGCCACCTGGGCCGCTATGCCGTCCAGCAGGTCCAGTTGTTCGTCGGTCAGGACGATCCTGGTCGCCGCCGTGTTCTCCTCGACCCTGGTGGGCTTGCGGGTGCCCGGGATCGGGACGACCGGGAGGCCGTGGACCGTCGCCTGCTGCTGGACCCACGCCAGGGCGATCTGACCCAGGGTCGCGTCATGGGCCTTGGCCACCGCGCGGATCAGCTCCAGCAGCGTCGCGTTCGCCGTGGCGTTCTCGCCGGTGAAGCGGGGCTGCCGGCGGCGGAAGTCACCGGCGCTGAGGTCCTGCTCGGCGTCGGTGAAGGAGCCGGTGAGGAAGCCGCGGCCGAGGGGTGAGTACGCGACAAGGGCCACGCCCAGTTCACGGGCCGCGGGGACGACGTGCGTCTCGATGTCACGGCTGAACAGCGACCACTCCGACTGCACGGCGGCGATGGGGTGGACGGCGTGGGCCGCGCGCAGTTCGCCCGCCGTGACCTCGCTCAGGCCGAGCTGCTTGACCTTGCCCTCGCGGACCAGGTCGGCCATGGTGCCGACGCTCTCCTCGATCGGCACGTTCACATCGCGCCGGTGCATGTAGTAGAGGTCGATGGCGTCGACGTCCAGCCGCTTCAGGCTCGCCTCGACGGCCTGCCGGATGTAGGGCGGGTCGTTGCGGATGATCCGGCGCGTCGGGTCGTCCGGGGGTATGGACAGGGCGAACTTGGTCGCGATGACGACCTCGTCGCGGTGGGCCTTGAAGAAGGGCGCCAGGAACCGCTCGTTCTCGCCGGCGCCGTACGCGTCGGCCGTGTCGTAGAAGGTGACGCCCAGTTCGAGCGCCCGCTCCAGCGTGGCCCGGGACGCGTCCGCGTCCGCGGGGCCGTAGCCGAAGCTCATGCCCATGCAGCCCAGGCCCTGGACGCTCACCTCGGGACCGTGGTCGCCGAGCTTCGCCGTCGTGATCCTGCCGTCCGTCATCGGGACCTCTCCGACGCCAGGGCCCGCCCGGCGTCCGCGTAGAAACTGATCTTCCGGTCGAGCACGGCGAGAGTGCCGCGGAGTTCGTCGATCCTGGCCAGGACGTCCTCGCGGGTGGTCTGGAGCAGTTCGAAGCGCTCGCCGTAGGTGTGGTCGCCCTCGCGCACGAGTTCCGCGTACCGGACCATGTCCGCGACCGGCATGCCCGTCAGGCGGAGCTTGCCGACGAGGTCGAGCCAGTCGAGGTCGCGGTTGGTGTAGCGGCGCTGGCCGGTGTGGGACCGGTCGATGTGCGGCATCAGGCCGATGCGCTCGTACCAGCGCAGGGTGTGTGCCGTCAGGCCGGTGAAGGCGACGACCTCGCTGATCGTGTAGTGGTCGTCGCCGTCCGGGCGCCGGTTCTGCTGCCGCGTCGGGCCGGCGCAGGTGTCGGTCCTGGTCCCCGTGGTCTCCATCACCGTCATGGCCCCAACGCTAGAACCTTGGAGTGCGCTCGAAGCAAGCGCCGACGGTAAGAAACCGGCAGGGCCTTTCCGGATCCGGCTGGCCGGCGGACGGACCCATCAGTGTGGTCCGACCCTTTGCCGGAGCTCGCGCTCTGAGCGCATAGGCTCGAACGCATGTCGCTGAAGAGCCTCGCGTTGATCGATAACTGGCCGGTTCCCACCGCTGCGGCGGGTGTCGTACGGGCGGACGGCACCATCGTCGGCACCCACGGACCGGCCGGGCAGCGGTTCCGGCTCGCGTCGGTGACCAAGCCGCTGGCCGCCTACGCGGTGCTCGTCGCGTACGAGGAGGGGGCCATCGAGCTCGACGAGCCGGCCGGTCCCCCCGGGTCGACGGTCCGGCACCTGCTCGCGCACACCTCGGGCCTCGCCTTCGACGAGCACAAGGTCACGGCCCCGCCCGGGGAGCGGCGGCTGTACTCCAACGCCGGCTTCGAGCAACTGGGCGACCATGTGGCGAAGGCCACCGACATCCCGTTCGGGGAGTACCTGCGGCAGGCCGTGCTGGAGCCGCTGGGCATGACCTCCACGACCCTGGAGGGCTCCCCGGCCAAGGACGGGGTGTCGACGGTGGCGGACCTGCTGCGGTTCGCGGCCGAGGTGCAGGCGCCGCGGCTGCTGGACCCCCGCACGGTCGCCTCGGCGATGACGGTGCACTTCCCGGGCACCAAGGGCGTCCTGCCGGGGTACGGCCACCAGAACCCCAACGACTGGGGGCTCGGCTTCGAGATCCGCGACTCCAAGTCGCCGCACTGGACGGGCTCTTCGTCCTCGCCCCGCACGTTCGGGCATTTCGGGCAGTCCGGTACGTTCCTGTGGATCGAACCGGTCGCGGGCGCGGCCTGCGTGGCCCTGACGGACCGGGCGTTCGGGGCCTGGGCGATCGAGGCGTGGCCGGCGTTCACTGACGCGGTGCTGGCAGAGCTCTAGGGCATCTCCCAGACCAGCAGCTCCGCATCCGTCACGCCCTCGGCCTCCAGGCCCTTGGCGTCCGTGATCCGGGCGGCGTCGCCGGCGCCCAGTTCCTCGCCGTCCAGGCGGACGCCGCCGCGTACGACGTGCACGTACGCGTACGGCACGTCCGGCACCGCCGTGCGCTCCCCCGCCCCCAGGCGCCGCACGTGCAGCATCGCGCCGGCCTCGGGGACGGCGTAGGGCGTCGAGTCGGCGATGCCGTGGACGACCTCGTAGGACGGGTCGCCGCCGGGCCGCAGGGGCGCCAGCCACATCTGGATGAAGGTCAGGGGCTCCGGGCCGTCGTTGCGCTCGACGTGCCGCACCCCGCCCGCCGAGCTGAGCCGCTGCACGTCCCCGGGGCGTACCACCGACTCGTGCCCGGTGGAGTCCCGGTGGGTCAGCTCGCCCTCCACCACCCACGTGACGATCTCGGTGTGGCTGTGCGGGTGCTCGTCGAAGCCGGCCCCGGGCGCCAGCCGCTCCTCGTTGCACGCCAGCACCGCGCCGAACCGGAGGTTGTCCGGGTCGTAGTGGGACCCGAAGGAGAAGGCGTGCCACGACTCGATTCCGGCCGCCGGGTCGCCGCCCCGGTAGCGCTCGCCCGCGCGCCGAATGTCCATCACGCGGTCCACCGTAGACCCGGCGGCCCACCTTCCCGTCCGGATAAGGCAGTCTTGTCCCCGTGCCCGAACCCGAAACCGGCAAGAACGAAGCCGCAGCCCACGACGCCCATGCCCATGCCGCGACGCTGAAGCGGCTGGAGAAGTCGTCCGGATCGCTCGCCGCGCAGGCCATCGCGCGGATGGACGAGACGCTGCCCTGGTACCGGGCCATGCCCCCGGAGAACCGTTCCTGGATCGGTCTGGTCGCGCAGGCGGGCATCGCCGCGTTCACCGAGTGGTTCCGGCATCCGGACGCCCCGCAGGCCATCTCCACCGATGTGTTCGGCACCGCGCCGCGCGAGCTGACCCGGGCGATCACCCTGCGCCAGACCGTGGAGATGGTGCGCACCACCATCGAGGTCATGGAGAGCGCGATCGACGAGGTCGCGGCCCCCGGCGACGAGCGGGTGCTGCGCGAGGCACTGCTCGTCTACGCCCGGGAGATCGCCTTCGCCACGGCCCAGGTCTACGCCCAGGCCGCCGAGGCACGCGGCGCCTGGGACGCCCGGCTGGAGTCCCTGGTCGTGAACGCCGTGCTCAGCGGCGAGGCCGACGAGGGGGCCGTGTCCCGGGCCGCCGCCCTGGGCTGGAACTCCCCGGAGCATGTGTGCGTGGTGCTCGGCACCGCACCCGACGGGGACTCCGAACTGACCGTGGAGGCGATCCGGCGGGCCTCCCGGCACGCCAAGCTCCAGGTGCTCACCGGGGTGCTCGGCGACCGGCTGGTCGTCATCGCCGGCGGCAGCGACAACCCGCTGGCCGTCGCCAAGTCGCTCATCGGCCCGTTCGCGGCCGGGCCGGTCGTGGCGGGCCCGGTGGTGCCGGACCTGCTGGCCGCGACCCGGTCCGCGCAGGCCGCCGCGGCGGGGCTGAAGGCGTGTTCCGCCTGGCAGGACGCCCCGCGCCCGGTTCTGGCGGACGATCTGCTCCCGGAGCGGGCGATGGCCGGTGACCCCTCGGCCCGCGAGCAGCTGGTGGAGGAGATCTACAGACCGCTGGAGGAGGCCGGGGCCGCGCTCCTGGAGACCCTCAGCGTCTATCTCGAGCAGGCCAGCAGCCTCGAGGGCGCCGCACGGATGCTCTTCGTCCATCCCAACACCGTCCGCTACCGGCTTCGACGTGTGACTGACGTCACCGGTTGGTCACCCTCCGATGTACGCTCTGCGTTCACACTGCGGATCGCGTTGATCCTGGGGCGTCTGGTCGATGGAGATCTCCAGCCCTAAGGTTTTGTCGGGGCTCGACAAAACCCCCCCGTGTTCTTCGTCCTTGTCCCCACGGGCGGCCGTGCCCGTACCCAAGAGAGAGTGTGAGAGTGCTCGTACTCGTCGCTCCCGGCCAGGGCGCTCAGACGCCCGGCTTCCTGACCGAATGGCTCGACTTCCCCGGTGTTCGCGGTGCCCTCGAGGCCTGGTCCGACGCCGCGGGACTCGACCTGATCCGTTACGGCACCGAGGCCGACGCGGAGGAGATCCGCGACACCGCGGTGGCGCAGCCGCTGCTGGTCGCGGCCGGACTGGCCTCCGCCGCCCTGCTGTTCGACGACCCGGCGGAGCTGCCGCAGAAGGTCGGCGCGATCGCCGGGCACAGCGTCGGTGAGTTCACCGCCGCCTCGCTCGCCGGAGTGCTCCCCCACGAGGAGGCACTCCGCCTGGTCCGCACCCGCGGGCTCGCCATGGCCGAGGCCGCCGCCGTCACCGAGACGGGCATGGCCGCGCTGCTGGGCGGCGATCCGGCGGTGACGGTTCCGCACCTGGAGAAGCTCGGTCTGACCCCGGCGAACATCAACGGGGCGGGCCAGATCGTCGCGGCCGGCACGAAGGAGCAGCTCGCCGCGCTGGAGGCGGACAAGCCCGAGGGCGTGCGCAAGGTCGTCGCGCTGAAGGTCGCCGGCGCGTTCCACACGCACCACATGGCACCGGCCGTCGACACGCTGGCCAAGGCCGCCGAGGCCCTGGCGCCCGGCGACCCGAAGGTCCGTTACGTCTCCAACAAGGACGGGCAGACCGTCGCCGGCGGCCCCGAGGTGCTGGAGCGCCTGGTCGGCCAGGTCGCCAACCCGGTCCGCTGGGACCTGTGCATGGAGACCTTCAAGGAGCTCGGCGTCACGGCCCTGATCGAGGTGTGCCCCGGCGGCACCCTCACCGGCCTCGCCAAGCGGGCCCTGCCCGGAGTGAAGACGCTGGCCCTGAAGTCCCCCGCCGACCTCGACGCGGCTCGCGAGCTCATCGCCGAGCACGCCTGAACGCCGCCCCCAAGGAGCCGACCGCATGGCGAAGATCAAGCCCAGCAAGGGCGCCCCGTACGCGCGCATCCTCGGCGTCGGCGGCTACCGCCCGACCCGGGTGGTGCCGAACGAGGTGATCCTCGAGACGATCGACTCGTCCGACGAGTGGATCCGCTCGCGCTCCGGCATCCAGACGCGGCACTGGGCGAACGACGAGGAGACCGTCGCCGCGATGTCGATCGAGGCGTCCGGCAAGGCGATCGCCGACGCGGGGATCTCCGCCGAGCAGATCGGCGGCGTGATCGTGTCGACCGTCTCGCACTTCAAGCAGACCCCGGCCGTCGCCACCGAGATCGCCGACAAGCTCGGCACGAACAAGGCCGCCGCGTTCGACATCTCGGCGGGCTGCGCGGGCTTCGGCTACGGCCTCACGCTCGCCAAGGGCATGATCGTCGAGGGCTCGGCGGAGTACGTCCTGGTGATCGGTGTCGAGCGGCTGAGCGACCTGACCGACCTGGAGGACCGCGCGACGGCCTTCCTGTTCGGTGACGGGGCCGGCGCGGTCGTGGTCGGCCCGGCCCAGGAGCCCGCGATCGGCCCGACCGTGTGGGGCTCCGAGGGCGACAAGTCCGAGACGATCAAGCAGACCGTGCCGTGGACGGACTACCGTTCCGGCGAGGTCGCGAGGTTCCCGGCCATCACGCAGGAGGGCCAGGCGGTGTTCCGCTGGGCCGTCTTCGAGATGGCGAAGGTCGCCAAGGAGGCGCTGGACGCCGCCGGCATCACCGCGGACGACCTGGACGTCTTCATTCCGCACCAGGCCAACGAGCGGATCATCGACTCGATGGTGAAGACACTCAAGCTGCCGGAGTCCGTCATGGTCGCCCGTGACGTTCGCACCACCGGCAACACCTCGGCCGCCTCGATCCCGCTCGCGATGGAGCGGCTCCTGGCGACCGGTGAGGCGAAGAGCGGCGACACCGCGCTCGTCATCGGCTTCGGGGCGGGTCTCGTCTACGCCGCGACTGTCGTTACCCTCCCCTAGGCACTCCGTGCCGGATCATGCGATCCGGCACAGGAGGAAACACCTGCCACACCCTCTGGATATCTACGAAGGAGCGCCAACATGGCCGCCACTCAGGAAGAGATCGTCGCCGGTCTCGCCGAGATCGTGAACGAGATCGCCGGCATCCCGGTTGAGGACGTCCAGCTGGACAAGTCCTTCACCGACGACCTGGACGTCGACTCGCTGTCCATGGTCGAGGTCGTCGTCGCCGCCGAAGAGCGCTTCGACGTCAAGATCCCCGACGAGGACGTCAAGAACCTCAAGACCGTCGGCGACGCGACCGACTACATCCTCAAGCACCAGGGCTGATCGGCCGATCAGGCCTTTGGGCTGACTGCCCCGCCACCCGGCGGTGGCGCCGCTTAATCCTCGTAACCGTTGGAGAAAGAATTCCCGTGAGCCCGACCAATCGCACCGTGGTCGTCACCGGTATCGGCGCAACCACACCGCTGGGTGGCGACGCAGCCTCTACCTGGGAGGGCCTGATCGCCGGCAAGTCCGGCGTCAAGCCCCTCGAGCAGGACTGGGCGGCCGACCAGGCCGTCAAGATCGCGGCCCCGGTCGCCGTGGAGCCCACCGAGGTCATCCCGCGGCCGCAGGCCCGCCGACTGGACCGCTCGGCGCAGTTCGCGCTGGTCGCGGCCAAGGAGGCCTGGGCCGACGCCGGTTTTGAAGCAAAGGCCGGCGAGGACCCGAACATCGACCCCGACCGGCTCGGCGCGGTCATCGCCTCCGGCATCGGCGGCGTGACGACGCTGCTCGACCAGTACGACGTGCTGAAGGAGAAGGGCGTCCGTCGCGTCTCCCCGCACACCGTGCCCATGCTGATGCCCAACAGCCCCTCGGCCAACGTGGGTCTGGCCGTGGGCGCCCGTGCGGGCGTGCACACGCCGGTCTCCGCCTGCGCCTCGGGCGCCGAGGCCATCGGCTACGCCATCGAGATGATCCGCACCGGGCGCGCCGACGTCGTCGTCGCGGGTGGCACGGAGGCGGCGATCCACCCGCTGCCCATCGCCGCGTTCGGCAACATGATGGCGATGTCCAAGAACAACGACGACCCGCAGGGCGCGTCGCGTCCCTACGACACCGCCCGCGACGGCTTCGTCCTCGGTGAGGGCGCCGGTGTCGTGGTCCTGGAGTCCGCCGAGCACGCCGCGAAGCGCGGTGCCCGGGTGTACGCGGAGGCGGTCGGGCAGGGCATCTCCGCCGACGCGCACGACATCGTGCAGCCGGAGCCGGAGGGGCGGGGCATCTCGCACGCCCTCCAGAACCTGCTGGAGCGCACCGACCTGAACCCGGCGGAGATCGTGCACGTCAACGCGCACGCGACGTCCACGCCGGCGGGTGACATCGCCGAGCTGAAGGCGCTGCGGAAGGTGTTCGGTGACGACGCCGACCACTTCGCGGTGTCCGCGACGAAGTCGATGACCGGGCATCTGCTGGGTGGCGCGGGTGGTGTCGAGACGGTGGCGACGGTGCTGGCGCTGTACCACCGGGTGGCTCCGCCGACGATCAACGTGGAGAACCTCGACCCGGAGGCCGAGGCGAATGCCGATGTCGTTCGGGGTGAGGCTCGGAAGCTGCCGGTCGAGGGCCGGATCGCCGCGTTGAACGACTCGTTCGGGTTCGGTGGGCACAACGTGGTGCTGGCGTTCCGGACGGTTTGATTCGCCCTTACGGCGAGTGGCCCGGACTCTTCTTGAGTTCGGGCCACTCGCCGTTTTGTGTCACGTTGCCTGCCGGGTGCGGGCGGGTGGGGGCTTGTCGCGCAGTTCCCCGCGCCCCTGAGGGGCGCGCCCCTGAGGGCGCGTCCCCCAAAGGCGTTTACACCACCTGGTGCAACCAGCGGACCGGGGCGCCTTCGCCCGCGTAGCGGAAGGGTTCCAGTTCGTCGTCCCAGGGCTTGCCGAGCAGCTTGTTGAGTTCGGCCTCCAGGTCGGTCTCCCCCTGCCGGCTGCGCTGGAGGGCCGCTCTGAGCCGGTCCTCGGGGATGAGGATGTCGCCGTGGATGCCGGTGACGGCGTGGTAGATGCCCAGGTCGGGGGTGCAGCTGTAGCGCTCGCCCTCGGCGGTCGGGCAGGGTTCGGCGGTGACCTCGAAGCGCAGGAGGTGCCAGCCGCGGAGCGCGGAGGCGAGTTTGGACGCCGTGCCCGCCTGGCCCTGCCAGGAGAACTCCGAGCGCCAGGTGCCCGGGGCGGCCGGCTGACGGATCCAGTCCAGGCTGACGCGTGTGCCGAGCACCCCGGCGACGGCCCACTCGACGTGCGGGCACAGCGCGCGCGGCGCGGAGTGCACGTACAGAACTCCACGTGTCGTCACCGGAACCTCCGGGCAGAGCGGGACATGGTGCAAACGGGCGGAACGGCTGTGACCGGGCGGGTCACGTTGATGGCGAGGCTACCGTGCGGGGGCGCAAGGAGTGTGACGTACGGTCGGTCCAGGGGCCGGGAAACGCCTCCCATTCACCCAGGGGGACGCTTGTACGGGTGTGAGC
The DNA here is from genome assembly GCF_014701095.1 of Streptomyces tuirus. Taxonomy (NCBI): domain Bacteria; kingdom Bacillati; phylum Actinomycetota; class Actinomycetes; order Kitasatosporales; family Streptomycetaceae; genus Streptomyces; species Streptomyces tuirus. The sequence goes on from NZ_AP023439.1 coordinate 2,147,258, forward strand.
CGTTGCACCTGATCGGCCGGGAACCCTCGTGCGTTGTTATTGGTTGGGGAGACAGGCACGGCGTGGCGAGGGGATGGACCAGGGATGCGGAAGCGAGGCCGTCGTACACGGGGCGCTCTGGCCGTGGTCGCCGCGGCCGCGCTGGGTGTCGCGGGGTGTGATGCCGTGGGCGGTGATTCCGCCGCGCCCTCCGAGAGCGCGAAGCCGTCGCCGAAGCCCACTCCCCTGTGGGACCGCAGCCCGGCGTCCGTCGCGGCCGTCGGGGACTCCATCACACGCGGGTTCGACGCCTGTGACGTGCTGTCGGACTGTCCGGAGGCGTCCTGGGCGACCGGTGCCAGCCCCGAGGTCGACTCGCTCGCGGTGCGGCTGCTGGGCAGGACCGGGGCCGCGCAGCGCAGTTGGAACTACGCGGTGACCGGGGCGCGGATGGCCGACCTGCCCGGGCAGATGGCGCAGGCGGTGCGCCGCGAGCCGCAGTTGGTGACGGTGATGGTCGGGGCGAACGACGCCTGCCGGCGTACGCCTTCGGCGATGACTCCGGTCTCCGCCTTCCGCGCCGACTTCGAGGATTCCCTGCGCTCCCTGCGCAAGGCCCTGCCCAAGGCGCAGGTGTTCGTGGCGAGCGTGCCCAATCTGAAGCGGCTGTGGTCGGAGGGCCGGAGCAGCCCGATGGGCAAGCAGGTGTGGAAGCTGGGCATCTGCCCGTCGATGCTGGGCGACGCGGACGCCCTGGACTCGGCGGCGACCCTGCGGCGGGACACGGTGCACAAGCGGGTGGAGGACTACAACAAGGTCCTGAAGGAGGTCTGCGCCGAGGACGAGCGGTGCCGCTACGACGGGGGCGCGGTGTACGACTACCGCTTCGGCATCGGCCAGTTGAGCCGCTGGGACTACTTCCACCCCAGCGTGAACGGACAGGCCCGGTTGGCGGAGATCGCGTACCGCACCGTCACCGCGAAAGAGCCCCTGACTTAAAGTTCCGCACATGAACGAACTCTTCGGCACACTTTCCGACGGGACCCCGGTGCACCGCTGGACCCTGGAGCGGGCGGGCGTGCGGGTGCGGGTCCTGTCGTACGGCGGGATCGTGCAGTCCGTGGAGGTGCCGGACCGGGACGGCCGGGCCGGGGGCGTGGTGCTGGGGTTCCCGGATCTCGACGGGTATCTCGCCCATCCGGAGCCGTACCTGGGCGCCCTGATCGGGCGGTACGCCAACCGGATCGCCGGCGGCCGGTTCACCCTGGACGGCCGGACGTACGCGCTGGAGCCGAACAGCGGACCGAACTCGCTGCACGGCGGCGCGCGCGGTTTCGACAAGCGGCTGTGGGACGCGGAGCCGGTCGAGCACGGGGTGCGGCTGACGCGGATCAGTGCGCACGGCGAGGAGGGGTTCCCGGGGCGGCTGGAGGTCTCGGCGACGTACACGCTCGACGCGTCCGGCGCGCTGCGGATCGCCTACGAGGCGGTGACGGACGCGCCGACCGTGGTGAACCCGACGAACCACAGCTACTTCAACCTGGCCGGTTCCGGTGACGCCGGCGGTCATGAACTGCGGCTGGCCGCCTCCCGGTACACGCCGGTCGACGCCGACCTGATCCCGGCCGGCGGGCCCGAGGACGTGACCGGCACGGGCTTCGACTTCCGTGAGGCCCGCAAGACCGGCTCCGGCTACGACCACAACTTCGTGCTCGACAAGGGTGTGACGGACACTCCGGTGGAGGTCGCCGAGCTGCACGATCCGGCGTCCGGCCGGGTGCTGACGGTGGCGACCACCGAACCCGGTCTCCAGCTCTACACCGCCGACCAGCTGTCCGGCCCCTTCGCGCCCGGCGACGGCATCGCGCTGGAGACGCAGCACTTCCCCGACTCGCCGAACCGGCCGGACTTCCCGACGACCGTGCTGCGGCCCGGCGAGGAGTTCCGCTCGGAGACGGTCTACGGGTTCGGCGTCCGCTGACGGGCGGCCCCCTGACAGACCTGACCGGCGGCCCCCTGACAGACCATGAGCCCCGGTCCGGAGGTCAGGTCCCGGACCGGGGCTGCTTGGTGGGGAACTTGTCCCGGATCAGACGTTAATCGTCGCGGTGGTCCTGCGGTCCGTGATCGAGCGTCCGACCGGGATCTCGTACGAACCCTTCACATACGACCACGAGCCGGTCGCTTCGCCCCAGATTTCGAAACCTCGGCGTGGCAGTTCGAGGGTGGCTTCGGCGCTCTCAGGCGACGGCGAAGATCCCCGGCTGAGCCACGCCCATGGCGTGGACCACACCCGTCACGCGATACTTCGGCCGTCCGGCACCGACCCCCACCGCGACGGAAGGCCTGAACACCCTTGAATTCCATACGCGTTCGCCTCGGCGTCCTCGGTCTCGCCCTGCTGACCGGCTTCACCGCGCCGACGGCGGCGAGCGCCGCCCAGGCGGCCCCCTCCCCCACCGTCGAGGAGCAGCGGCTCGGCAGAGCGGCCCCCCAGGAGATCCTGCGCCGCTCCGGATTCGACACGGCGGCCCCACGCCTGGCCCGGGCGCTGGAGGGGGCCCGCTCCTACGGGGAGGCACGCCGGGCCGTGACGCGTGAGGGCGCGCGGCTGTGGCAGCGTGCGGTCGACCGGGCGCAGGGGCGCGGGCCGGCGGGCGGGGACCTGAGCCGGGACGACGACCGGCCGCTGTACTGGGCGCGGCTCGGGATGACGCGTGACGTGCGCACCTGGGAGCCGGAGTTCGGCCTGACGGACGGGCAGCGGGCCGCGCTGCTGGACGAGCTGGAGCGCACCTCGCGCGGCCAGGACGCCATCCGGTATCCGCACGGCAAGGGCCTGAAGCGGATCCTGCTCACCGGCTTCGACCCGTTCACCCTGGACCGGGACATCCGCATCTCCAACCCGGCCGGCGCCACCGCGCTGGCCCTCGACGGCACGGTGATCGAGACGGCGGACGGCCCGGCCCGGATCGAGACGGCCGTGTTCCCGGTGCGCTGGCAGGACTTCACCGAGGGCACGGTGGAGCGGGCCCTGCGGCCGCACCTGCCGAAGGTCGACCTGTTCACGACGGTGAGCCAGGGCCGGGTCGGGCGGTTCGACATCGAGCGGACCAACGGGGCCTGGCGGGGCGGCTTCGGGGACAACGAGAACATCGGCCGCACCGAGACCGTGCCGGTGAGCGACCCGGCCTCGCAGCCGCAGTGGACGACGACGACGCTGCCGTACGCGGCGATCACCGCCGCGCAGACCGGCCGTTTCCCGGTGTACGACAACACGAGCGTCACCGAGATCCCGGCCGGCGGCACCGATCCCGTCGTGCGCCCCGACGGGCCGACGCCCGGCTCGACCGCACGTGCGGGCGGGGGCGGCGACTACCTGTCCAACGAGATCGCCTACCGGGCCACGCTGCTGCGGGACCGGCTGGGGCTGCACGCGACGCTGCCGGGCGGGCATGTGCACACACCGCTGCTGCAGTTCGCCGCCGGGAACACCACCGAGGTCACCGACCCGGAGTTCGTGCGCAACCGGCTGGACATCATCGCCCAGGTGCGGGCGATCCTGAAGGTGGCTGCGGAAACGTCGTAGCGGCCTGGTCGCCCGCCTCGCCGCCGTCGCCACCCTCGTCGATCTCCTCGCCCAGGAGGTCACGCGCCATGAGGGTGGCGCCGGCGACCGCGCCCGGCATCAGGAACACCGCGACGAACGGCACCAGGAAGGCCGCGGCGAGCGGTGTGCCGAAGCCCCAGACGAGGGCCTTGCGGGAGCGCAGCAGGGTGAGGCGGGTGCGCAGTTCGACGCTGCGGCGCTGGAGGGCGACGGCGGTCAGTTCCTCGGTGAGGAAGAACCCGGTGATGAAGAACCCGATCACCGGGACGGCCGTCTGCCCGACCACCGGGATGAAGCCGCACGCGAACAGCAGCACACCCCACAGGGCGGCCCGCACCACGATCCGCAGGCTGTCCCGGGCGGAGATCCACAGTTCGCGCCAGAGCGGCAGCCCCGACTCGGGGGCGTGCCCGTCCGGGGACACGTCCCGGTCGACCTTCTCGGAGAGGTTCTCGTAGAAGGGCTGCCCGATCAGCAGGGTCACCGCGGTGAAGGTCACGACGGCCAGGAGCAGGGCGAGGGCGAACAGCACGGCGGTCAGGAAGCCGCGGAAGAGCCCCTGCCACGGGCTGGTCCAGTCGTCGGCGAAGGGCGTCGCCCAGCCCACGGCGTCCTCGCCCCACAGGGCCAGCGCGACGAGCGCCGCCGCGTACAGAACGAGGGTGATCAGGCCCGGGAGCAGCCCGAAGCCGTACTGCCTGCCGTGCCGGGCCACCCATCGCTGGCCCTTCAGGAGGTACCGGAAACCCGCCCCTAGATCGCGCATGGGGAAACCCTATCCGGGCAGGCCCGGTCGCTCCCCGACAGGGCCGTACGGGGCTGTGGTGACACCAAGGCGCCCTTGTTGCCGTTGAGTCGAAGCGGTACACCTCGCCGTACCGATCTCAGGAAGCCCCGGAGGAGGCACGCGTGCGCACCACGAGAAGCGTTCCCGCGAGACCTGCATTGATCGCCGCCCTGGCCCTGGCCACGGCGGGTTCCCTCCTGCTCACCCCCGGCTCGGCGGGCGCGGATCCGAAGCCCGTCACCCGTGCGGGCGCCGCCGTGGACGACCGCGCGGCGGGGGCTCCCGCGAGCGCGACGCGACGCGCGTTGACCGAGGGCGTCCCCACCGGCACCGCCACCCGCGCCTATCCCCGCCGCCTCGTCCTCTCCCCCGATCCGGAGAACCCCGGCGACAAGTCCCTGAAGCTGGGCCTCACGCCGTACCACGCGATCGCGCCGAAGCTGAACGCGTTACAGCGTCTGGGCGACCGAGTGAGTGTGGAGGTGACGGGCCGCTCGGCCGGCGGCCACCGCCTCTACCTCGTCACCGTCACCGCCCCCGAGTCCACCCGGCAGGCCCGCGCCCAGGAGCGGATGCGCGAGCTGATCCGGGACGCCCCCGCCGCTGCGGCCAAGTCCCGTGAGATCAAGCGCGACTACAAGACGCCGGTCTTCGTCAACGGCAACATCCACGGCAACGAGTGGGAGGGCACGGACGCCTCCCTGAAGACCATCGAGCGGCTCGCCACGGCGAAGGACGCGAAGACCAGGGACCTCCTCGCGCACAGCCGCCTGTACTTCAACATCACGGCCAACCCGGACGGCCGGATCGCCGGGACCCGCGCCAACGCGAACGGCTTCGATCTGAACCGGGACTTCGTCACCGCCTCCCAGCCGGAGACCCGGGCGATGCGGCAGATCGAGCTCGGCACGCAGCCGGCCGTCCTGCTCGACCTGCACGGCTACGTCAACGGCACCCTGATCGAGCCCACCACTCCCCCGCACGGCGAGAACTACGAGTACGACCTCTTCCTGAAGAACACCTACGCCAACGCACTCGGCATGGAGTCCGCGGTCAACGCGCTCGGCTACACCCCGGCGAAGGACGGCGTGGAAGCGGCCCAGATCCCGTTCCGCGACCAGGAGGAGGGCTGGGACGACTGGCCGCCGATCTTCACCCCGCAGTACGCGGCCTTCCACGGCACGGTGGCCGCCCACACGGTGGAGATCCCGCTCGCGGTGAACAACGAGGAGTACGACGAGCTGCCCGTACCGGAGCTGCGCCGCCGCTCGGCGATCAACACGGCCGTGGCGGGCGCGGCGATCGGCGCGACCCTGGCCCATGTCCGCGAGCACCGCGGCACCCTGATCACCGACCAGATCGAGGTCTTCCGCCGGGGTGCGACGGGCGCCGCGCAGGTGCCGGTGTCGGCGGAGACGGTCCCCGGCGTCCCCGGCATCGGCCCGGAGGACGTCTACACGACCAGGTTCCCGCGCGCCTACGTCATCCCGGCCGGTGACGCCCGCACCCAGCGCTCGGGGCCGGCCGCCGCCCGTCTGGTCGACCACCTCATCGCCAACGACGTCCGCGTCACCCGCGCCACCCGCCCCTTCCGGCTCGCCGGACGGACCTACCCCCAGGGCTCGTACGTCGTCGACATGCACCAGTCCAAGCGCGGCATGGCGAACGTGCTGCTGTCCGACGGCCGGGACATCAGCGACAAGGTCTCGGTGATGTACGACATCTCCGGCTGGAGCCTGGGCCGTCTGTGGGGCGCCACCGTCGAGCGGGTGCCGTCGGGCAGCCTGCGGGGCGCGCCGCTGCGCGCGATCGGCGAGGCCGCACCGGTCGCGCGGGTGCCCGCGCACGGCGATCTGCGGCTGCGCCTGACCGACCCGCGCGAGATCGCGGCCCTCAACTCCCTGCTCCGGCAGGGCGTGCCGGTCCGGCGGGCGGACGACGGCAGCGTCGTCGTCCCGGCGTCGGCCCGCCGCGCGGCGCGCACGGCCGCCCGCGAGCACGACGTCACCTTCACGGCCACACGGCAGACCGGCACCGCACCGCTGCGCCGCCTCCGCGTCGCCGCCGCCGTCACACCGGGTGAGCTGTTCGCCCTGCGGGAGATGGGCTTCGACGTCACACCGGTCTCGACGGCCGTCCTGAACGCGGGCTTCGACTGGTCCGGGACGGACGTGCTGTTCGTGTCCGCGGGTCTGGAGCACGCGGAACTGACCGCCCCCGCCCGGCAGGCCCTGGACAGCTTCCTGGACGGGCACGGCCTGGTCGGCCGGGGCGCGACGGGGGCGGCGCTGAACGCGGCGGCGGGCCGGCTGGCCGTCAAGCCAGTGGAGGGCAACGCGGATGCGAACGGCGTGGTGAAGGTGACCAACGCGGGCGGCATCACGCGCGGCGCACCGGACCACGGCTTCGTCTACGCCCCGCTCTGGTTCACCGACCCGGGCCCGGGCGTGCGCGTGGAGCAGTCGTACGCGACCGGGAATCCGCTGGTCTCCGGGCACTGGCGGCCGCTGCCCGGCGGCACCGGCGGTCCCGCCGCTGCCGCCGGGCAGGCTTCGGTCGTCAGCGGAGGCAGCACGGTCCTGTTCGGCACCGAACCACTCTTCCGGGACCACCCCAAGGGGGAATTCCCGCAGGTGGCGAGGGCATTGTTCACAGTGGCACACAGCGCTTCAGTCAAGGAGAGCGGATGACGCAAGAGATCCACGGCACCGTGGCGGACGGCTTCGAGGCGGTGCGCGAGGAGTTCACCGCGTTCGTCGCCGGGGAGCGAGCCGACTACGAGGGGCAGCTGTGCGCCTACGTCCACGGCCGGAAGGTCGTCGACCTGTGGGCGGGGACCGGCGCGGACGCCCTCTACGGTGTGTTCTCGTCCACCAAGGGCGCCGCCTACCTGGTCGTGGCTCTGCTCGTCCAGGACGGCACGCTCGAACTGGACCGCAAGGTGACGTACTACTGGCCGGAGTTCGCGGCCGAGGGCAAGGGCGCCCTGACCGTGCGGGATCTGCTGGCGCACCGGGCGGGCGTGGTCGGCACGGACACCGGCTTCACGCTCGCGGAGCTGGCCGACGACCGCCAGCTCGCCGAACGCCTCGCCGACCAGCGGCCGTTCTGGCGCCCGGGCACGGCGTTCGGCTACCACGCGCTGGTCGCAGGGGCCCTGGCCGGCGAGGTCGTACGCCGCGCGACGGGCCGCACGCTGCAGGAGGTCTACCAGGAGCGGATCAGGACCCCGTACGGGCTGGACTTCCATCTGGGACTGCCCGCGCCCGGGGAACCGCGCTTCCGCACCACCCAGCCGATGGATCCGACGCCCGAGCAGCAGGCCGTCCTCGACGCCGTACCCACGGGTCCGCACACGCTGGCCTCGATCGCGTTCAACCGCAACGCGGCGGAGCCGACCGACCTCGTCTCCCTGCCGAACATGCCGCTGATCCGCGCCAAGGGCCCGGCGTCGGTGGGCGGGGTGGCGTCCGCGCGGGGCCTGGCGGGGATGTACGCGGCGGCGATCAGCGAGGTGGGTGAGCAGCCGGCGCTGCTGAAGCCGGACACGGTGGCCGAGTTCGGCCAGTGCCACTCGGCGGGCCACGACCTGGTGGCCCGGGCCCACAAGTCGTTCGGGCTCGGCTTCCAGATGACGGCTGACACGTGGCACCCGTTCCTCGGTGCCGGGACGATCGGGCACAGCGGCGCGGGCGGCTCCCAGGCCTTCGCGGACCCGTGGAGCGGCCTCGCCTACGGCTACACGCGCCGCCGGTTCGCCTTCCCGGGCGGGGCGGCCCCGGAGAACGGCCGGCTGGCGCGGGCGGTGCACGCGGCGGCGCTCGCGCTCTGAGGATCCAGCGGCCGGGGCACGGGCGGAGGCCGCACCCCACGTCCAAGGGTGCGGCCTCCGCGTGCGGAACGACTGCGGTCAGACCAGCGTCACGGTGATGTTGCCGCGGGTCGCCTTCGAGTACGGGCAGACCTCGTGCGCCTTCTCGATCAGCGACCGCGCGGTGCCCCGGTCGACCTTGGGGATGTCGGCCGAGATCTCGACGATGATCCCGAAGCCGTCCCCGTTCTTGCCGAGGCCGACCTTCGCGGTCACGGTCGAACCGGCCAGGTCGGCTCCCTCCTGACGGGCGACGACACCGAGAGCGCCCTGGAAGCAGGCGCTGTACCCGGCGGCGAAGAGCTGCTCCGGGTTGGTGCCGGCGCCGCTCCCGCCCATCTCCTTCGGGGGGTTGACGACGACGTCGAGCGTGCCGTCGTCGGTGGCGACCCGGCCGTCGCGCCCGTTCTCTGCGGTGGCGACGGCGGTGTACAGGACGTCGGACTGCTGGATCGGCATGCGGTTGTGTTCCTTAGGTCGTCCGCCGCGGCTCGCGCCCGGGCCGGGACGGATTCGGAAACAAGTTACCGCATGCCGGAATCCTGAAGGAAGGTGGGCGGCCTCCCGCGCTGTCAGAGCTTGACGATCATCTTCCCGGTGTTGTCGCCGCGCAGCACACCCAGGAACGCCTCCAGGTTGTTCTCGATGCCCTCGACGACGGTCTCGCGGTACTTCAGCTCGCCGGAGGCGACCCAGGGGGCGACCTCCTGGACGAACTGGGGCTGCAGGTCATAGTGGTCGCCGACCAGGAAGCCCTCGATGCGGCCGCGGGTCGCGATCAGGCGCGCGAGGTTCCTGGGGCCCGGGGCGGGCTCGGTGTTGTTGTAGACGGAGATCATGCCGCAGACGGCGATCCGGCCGCCCTCGTTGAGGGAGCCGATGGCCGCCTCCAGGTGGTCACCGCCGACGTTGTCGAAGTAGACGTCGATCCCGTCGGGGGCGGCGGCGCGCAGCTGCTGCGCGACGGGCCCGTCCTTGTAGTTGAAGGCGGCGTCGAAGCCGTACTCGTCCTTGAGGAGCTTCACCTTCTCGTCCGACCCGGCGGAGCCGATGACGCGGGAGGCGCCCTTCAGCCGGGCGATCTGCCCGACCTGGCCGCCCACGGCTCCGGCGGCGCCGGACACGAAGACGGCGTCGCCCTCCTTGAAGGCGGCGGTGCGCAGCAGACCCGCGTAGGCGGTGAGGCCGGTCATGCCCAGCACGCCGAGGTACGTCGACAGCGGCGCGGCGTCCGGGTCCACCTTGACGGCGTTCTTCGCGCCGACGACCGCGTACTCGCGCCATCCGAAGAAGTGCAGCACATGGTCCCCGACGGACAGCCCCTCGGCGTTCGAGGCCACGACCTCGCCGACGGCGCCGCCCTGCATGACCTTGCCGAGCTCGAAGGGGGCGACGTAGGACTTGGCGTCGCTCATGCGGCCCCGCATGTACGGGTCCACGGAGAGGTACTTGTTCCGGACGAGGACCTGCCCCTCACCCGGCTGCGGGATCTCGGCCTCGACGAAGGCGAAGTCCTCGGGCTTCGGCCAGCCGACGGGACGGCTCGCCAGGTGCCACTCACGGCTGACGGCGGGGAGAGTGGGGGTGTCGGTCATGATGCGCCTGTCCTCACTGGCTCGATGAGAATACTTCAGTACCTGAAACAACCATGCTCCTGAAAATTTCAGGTTGTCAAATAACCGGGTACCCTCGATGGCATGGCCTCCACCACACCGACGCCCCAAGAGATGACCAACCGCCCGGATCCGCTGACCCTCGAGGTCGTCGAGCTGATCGGGGAGGTCGTGGCGCGGTTCCACGAGGACTACGAGTCGGGGGCGGCGGAGCACGCCCTGACCGGTGCGCAGGCGCGGCTGCTCAGCCTGCTGTGCCTCGAACCGCTGCCGATGCGCAGGCTGGCCCAGCAGCTGAAGTGCGAGCCGTCCAACGTGACGGGGATCGTGGACCGGCTGGAGGCGCGGGGCCTGGTCGAACGACGGCCGGACCCCGCCGACCGCCGCGTGAAGGTGGCGGCGGCGACGGAGGAGGGACGCCGGGTGGCCCGGAGTCTGAGGGAGTCACTCCGCTTCGCCCGGGAGCCCCTGGCGGGGCTCTCCGAGGGGGAGCGGGTGGCACTGCGGGACACACTGCGGCGGATGCTGGGCTGACCGGCGGCCGGATCGGCCTACGGCCAGCACCCATCGGCCTACGGCCTGCGGCCACCGCCCATCGACCCACGGCCTACGGCCTACGGCCACCAGCAAAGGACCCCGCGGTCGGGCACCGGTGCCAGGGGAAACGGTGGCCCAGGATCGTCCGCAGCCGCGAACTCCGCGTGTGCGGGGACATCCCGAGGGCGGTAGGCAGCGGTTCCGCTCCTGCGGTACCGGCGAAGCCGGCCGGGCCGGACGCTACGTGCACCACCACAGGAACCGCTTGCACGGCTCGGACTCGGACGGTTCCGGTTCCGGGGCCTGCGTGGTCGGGCCCGAGGTCGGGGCCGGCTCCGGGGCGGGCGGGGCGGCCGTGGGGCCGGAGGACGGGCGGCTGGGGTCGCCTCCCGCCGTCGCCGACTCGGCGTCCTTCGTCGGTTCGTCGCCCTTCGGGGACTCCGACTTCTCGTCCTTCGGGGACTTCGAAGCGGACGGCGAATCGGATGCGGAGGGCGAGGCGGATGCCGACGCGCCGTCGGCCCCTGATGTCCTGCCGTCCGGCCCGCGGCCCGTCTCCCCCGCCTCCACCGAGGCGTCCCCGTCCGCCGACTCGCCCCCGGCCGCGGCCGGCTTGGGCGTCGAGCTGGGGGCGTCCATGCCGAGTTCCGCGAGGCTCAGGCCACCGGCCGCCAGCACGAACCCGGCCGCCACGAACAGGGTCCGGCGGCGCCGCCGGCGGTGTGCCGCGGCCTTGCGGTCCCGCCGGCTCGCCCCGCCCGGGCCGTCGGCGGCCGGACCGTGCCCACGCCCGCGCCGCCGGGCGGCGCGCCCGAGGTGCTCGCCGTCGTCATCGGTGTCGTCGGCAGCATGGTCGTCGTCGCCGTCGTCGTGGGCATGGGGGTCGTCGTACCCGTCGTACCCCTCGCGCCCGTAGGCGGGGGCGCCCGGTGCATCCGGTCCTTGCGGCCCGTCCGCCCCTGTCGGCCGTCCCGGCTCGGCGCCGGGGTGTCCGGCCGCGGTGGCGCCGTACGCGCCGTACTCCTGCCCGCGCCCGCGCAGCGATTCGGCCGAGGTGCCGCACCCAGGGCAGGCAAGGGCGCCGTTGAGGTGCCTTCGGCACGGGTCGCAGTAGTCCATGACGCGGGAAGATTAAGTTCCGCTCAGGTCACGTTCCTAGATCCAGCTGTGAAGGTTCTGTAGGGACCCGGTCCACCCAAGGTTTCGAAACCGTCGAAACCGTTATGCGCGCGACCCATTGACACCCCCATCGCCCAATCCTTACTGTCACGCCAGCATTTCGAACGTGTGACGAAATCTCGAACAGACCGAGTCGCCGGAGCACGAGCGGGACGCTGACGGAACACACTGACGGAACTGAGCCGACGAAGCTGCGAGGGACAACCGCCGTGCGCATCACCGGAATCAGCACACACGTGGTCGGGACGCCGTGGCGCAACCTGACGTACGTCCAGGTGCACACCGACGAGGGGATCACCGGAGTCGGCGAGACCCGGATGCTGGGACACACCGACGCCCTTCTCGGATACCTGAGGGAGGCCGAGGCCAATCACATTCTCGGCTCCGACCCGTTCGCTGTCGAGGACCTGGTCAAGCGCATGAAGTACGGCGACTACGGCCGTGCGGGCGAGATCGTCATGTCCGGTATCGCCGTGATCGAGATGGCCTGCTGGGACATCAAGGGCAAGGCCCTGGGCGTCCCCGTATGGCAGTTGCTGGGCGGCAAGGTCACCGACAAGGTCAAGGCGTACGCCAACGGCTGGTACACCACCGAGCGCACCCCGGAGGCCTACCACAAGGCCGCCCAGGGCGTGATGGAGCGCGGCTACCGGGCACTGAAGATCGACCCCTTCGGCACCGGTCACTTCGAGCTGGACCACCGGCAGACCCTGTACGCCGTCTCCCTGATCGAGTCGGTCCGGGACGCCATCGGCCCCGAGGCCGAGCTGATGCTGGAGATGCACGGCCGCTTCTCCCCCGCCACGGCCGTGCGCCTGGCCAAGGAGCTGGCGCCGTTCAAGCCGGCGTGGCTGGAGGAGCCCGTCCCGCCGGAGAACCTCAAGGCGCTGGAGAAGGTCGCCGCCAAGGTCGACATGCCGGTCGCCACCGGTGAGCGCATCCACGACCGGATCGAGTTCCGGGAGCTGTTCGAGAGCCAGGCCGTCGACATCATCCAGCCGGACGTCGGCCATATCGGTGGCATCTGGGAGACCAGGAAGCTCGCCGCGACCGCCGAGACGCACTACATGCTGGTGGCCCCGCACAACGTGGGCGGCTCGGTCCTGACCGCCGCGTCCCTCCAGGTCGGCTTCACCTCCCCGAACTTCAAGATCCTGGAGCACTTCAACGACTTCGCCGACGCGGAGATCAAGAAGGTGGTCAAGGGCGCCCCGCAGGTGAACCCGGAGGACGGCTGCTTCCACCTCTCCGACGCCCCGGGCCTCGGTGTGGAGCTGGACGTCGACGCCGCCGCCGAATTCCCCCAGCAGCAGGCCCGGTTCGACCTCTGGGCGGAGGGCTGGGAACAGCGCAAGCCGAAGGGCGCGCAGTGAGCACCGCGGTCGTCGTCGACGCACCCGGCGAGCACCGTCTGGTGCCGCACGAGCCCCGGCGGCCCGAGGCCGGCGAGGCGCTGGTCCGGGTGCACGCCTCGGGGATCTGCGGCAGCGACCGCGAGGTCTACCAGGGCAACCGCCCCGAGGGTTATGTGCGTTACCCGCTGACCCCGGGCCACGAGTGGTCCGGGACGGTTCAGGCCGTGGGCGCCGGTGTCCCGGAGTCCCTCGTGGGCCGCAAGGTCGTCGGTGAGGGCTTTCGGAACTGTCAGGTCTGCGACCGCTGCCACGCGGGCGACACGACGCTGTGCACGGCCGGTTACGAGGAGACCGGGTTCACCCAGCCGGGCGCGATGGCGGCCACGCTGACCCTCCCGGCCCGTCTTCTGCACACCCTCCCGGACGACTGCGACCTCACGGCCGCGGCCCTCCTGGAGCCCGCGGCGTGCATCGCGGCCGCCGCGCTGAAGGGCAACGCCCGGCCCGGCGAGCGTGTCGCCGTGGTCGGCACCGGCACCCTCGGCATGTTCGCCGTGCAGTTCCTGAAGGCGAACTCGCCGTCCGAGCTGCTGGTCGTCGGCACCCGCCGGGACCGTGAGGCGCTGTCGCGGAGTTACGGCGCGACGGACTTCCGGACGAAGGACCGGCAACTCCCGGACGACTTCGACGTGGTGATCGAGACGGCCGGGTCCGCGGACGCCGCCCGGATCTCGGCCGGCCTGCTCCGGCGGGGCGGCCGGCTGGTCCTGACCGGCATCCCGGCGCCGGGCGCGGACGGCCTGGACCCGACGGACCTCGTCGTGAAGCAGTTGGAGGTGCACACGGTCTTCGGTGCCCCGCCGGACGCCTGGGCGCACACGGTGCGGGTGTTCGCCGCCGGTCTGCTCGACCCGCTGCCGCTGGTGACGCACGAGCTGCCGCTCACCGCGTTCTCGCAGGCCATCGAGCTGGTCGGGGCCGGTGATCCGAAGGTGGGCAAGGTCCTGTTGCGCCCCTAGACGTACGCCGGTACGGGAGCGACCTGACGGCTCCCGTACCGGCGTACCCCAGCCTCGCCCTACCCAGAGCCGCGAACCTCGTCCGATATCTCGAACCGAAGGACATTCCTGTGACCGACGCTTCCACCACGGCAGCCCGCCGGCCCGGTGAGCCGGCCCTCGCCGCGCTGGGCCTGAGCGCACCCGACCCCGATCCCGCCGACACTTCCGCGCACACCTTCCCCGGCGGTGGCCGCTGGCGCACCGAGATCCCCTCCTGCGAGGGCCCCGAGGCGCTCGCGGTGGTGCTGAAGGAGGCCTCGCGGCTGGACGTGCCGATCCACCGGATCAGCCAGGGCAGCGGCGTGTGGATGCTGACCGACGCCGAGATCACCGAGATGGTCGAGTCGACCGGCGAACGCGACATCGAGCTCTGCCTGTTCACCGGCCCGCGCGGCACCTGGGACATCGGCGGGTCCACGCGTACCGACTCGCGGGGGGCCGGGCTGCGCGCCCGCGGCCACGACGCCGTCGCCGGCTGTGTCGAAGACGCCGTCAGAGCCACGGAGTTGGGCGTGAAGTGCCTGCTCGTCGCCGACGAGGGCGTGCTGTGGACGCTGCACCGGGCGCGGGCCGCCGGGATCATCCCGGCCGACACGACGCTCAAGGTCTCCGCGCTCATCGGTCCGGTCAACCCGGCGGCGTACGCGGTCTACGAGCGCCTCGGCGCGGACTCGGTCAACGTGCCCAGCGACCTGACGCTCGATCACCTCACCGAGATCCGGCGGGTGTCGGGCGCTCCGATGGACATGTACATCGAGGCCCCCGACGACCTCGGCGGCTATGTGCGGATGTACGAGGTCGCCGAACTCATCCGTCGCGGCGCCCCGTTGTACCTGAAGTTCGGCCTCTCCAAGGCGCCCGGGATCTACCCGTACGGGCACCACATGCGGGAGCTGACCCTGGCCACCGCGAAGGAGCGCGTGCGACGCGGCCGGCTCGCCCTGGATCTCCTGGCCCGTCACGGAGCGGACGGCGACATGGCGCCGCTCGGCTCCCGCCTGCCGGGCGATCTGCGGCGGTTCGACATCTCGTCATAACGTTCCGGCTACTCGCCTTACAAAAGAAGACACAGTCGCGCACAATCCCACACATCTCTTCTCGGTCTTTCCGGCACGACCACCCGGAGCCACTTCGCGCCTGAGACCGAGCCCTGCCACAGATCAAGGATGATGATCATGCGTAACCGCAGAGCCGCTCTCACCGCCATAGCCGGAGCCGCCTCCCTCGCCCTCACCCTGTCCGCCTGCGGCCAGAGCGGTGAGGGGGGCAGCAAGGAGAGCGAGGGCGACGCCAAGGGCGCCACGATCGGCATCGCGATGCCGACCAAGTCCTCCGAGCGCTGGATCGCCGACGGCAAGAACGTCGTCACGGACCTCGAGTCCAAGGGCTACAAGACCAAGCTGGTCTACGGCGAGGACGACCCCGACCAGCAGGTCTCGCAGGTCGAGAACCTGATCACGCAGGGCGTCAAGGCGCTGATCATCGCCGCGATCGACAACAAGTCGATGAACAACGTGCTCCAGCAGGCCAAGGACGCGAACATCCCGGTCATCTCCTACGACCGCCTGATCCTCGGCACCGAGAACGTCGACTACTACGCCTCGTTCGACAACGAGAAGGTCGGCGAGCTCCAGGGCACCTACATCGTCGAGAAGCTCGGCCTGAAGGACGGCTCCGGTTCGTCGTCGAAGGGCCCCTTCAACATCGAGCTGTTCGCCGGCTCCAACGACGACAACAACACCCGCTACTTCTTCCAGGGCGCGATGAGCGTCCTGCAGCCCTACATCGACAAGAAGCAGCTCGTCGTCCGCTCAGGACAGACCAAGCTCAACCAGGTCACCACCCTGCGCTGGGACGGCGGCACCGCCCAGAAGCGCATGGACGACATCCTGACCTCGGCCTACAAGAGCCAGCGCGTCGACGCCGTCCTGTCCCCCTACGACGGCATCTCCATCGGCATCCTGTCGGCGCTGAAGTCCGACGACTACGGCTCCAAGAGCAAGCCGCTGCCGGTCGTCACGGGCCAGGACGCCGAGGTCGCCTCGGTGAAGTCGATCATCGCCGGCCAGCAGTCGATGACCGTCTACAAGGACACCCGCCAGCTCGCCAAGGTGTCCTCGAACATGGTCGACGCGCTGCTCAACAAGAAGAAGCCCGAGGTCAACGACACCAAGACCTACGACAACGGCGCGAAGGTCGTCCCCGCCTACCTGCTGGAGCCGGTCGCGGTGGACAAGGCGAACTACCAGAAGGAGGTCGTCGACTCCGGCTACATCAAGGAGAGCGACCTCAAGTAGTCCCCGCCATCCACCGACGATTCACCACTGATTGGAAGGCACGACCATGGCGGGACCCGTCCTGGAAATGCGCTCGATCGTCAAGACCTTTCCCGGCGTCAAGGCGCTGTCGGACGTCACGCTGACCGTCCGGCAGGGCGAGGTCCACGCCATCTGCGGGGAGAACGGCGCCGGCAAGTCGACCCTGATGAAGGTCCTCTCCGGCGTCCACCCGCACGGCACGTACGAGGGCGACATCCTCTTCGAGGGAGAGGTCTGCCAGTTCAAGGACATCCGGGCCAGCGAAGAGCGTGGCATCGTGATCATCCACCAGGAACTGGCCCTGGTGCCCTACCTCTCCCTCGCCGAGAACATCTTCCTCGGCAACGAGCACGCCACCCGCGGGATCATCAGCTGGACCGAGACCCTCCGGCACGCCACCGAACTGCTGCGCCGGGTCGGCCTGTCGGACCACCCCGACACCCGCGTCGCCGACATCGGCGTGGGCAAGCAGCAGCTGGTGGAGATCGCGAAGGCCCTGTCGAAGAAGGTCAAGCTGCTGATCCTCGATGAGCCGACGGCCGCGCTGAACGACGAGGACAGCGGCAAACTCCTGGATCTGATCCTGGAGTTGAAGAAGCAGGGCATCACCTCGATCATCATCTCCCACAAGCTCAACGAGATCCGCAAGGTCGCCGACTCGGTGACGATCCTGCGCGACGGCAAGACCATCGAGACCCTCGACGTGAAGGCCGCGGAGACCACCGAGGACCGGATCATCAGCGGGATGGTCGGCCGCGACCTGGAGAACCGCTTTCCCGAGAGGTCGCCGCACGAGCCCGAGGAGGGCGCGGCGCCCGCCCTGGAGATCCGGGGCTGGACCGTGCACCACCCCATCGACCAGCAGCGCAAGGTGTGCGACGACGTCTCGCTCCATGTGCGGCGCGGGGAGATCGTCGGCATCGCGGGCCTGATGGGCGCCGGGCGCACCGAACTCGCGATGAGCGTCTTCGGCCGGACCTACGGCCGGTACGCGGACGGCACGGTCCTCAAGGACGGCAAGGAGATCCGCACGAAGACCGTCCCGGAGGCGGTCAAGCACGGCATCGCCTATGTGACCGAGGACCGCAAGCACTACGGCCTCAACCTCATCGACACCATCAACCGGAACATCTCGCTGAGCGCCCTGGGCAAGGTCGCGAGGCGCGGTGTGGTCGACGAGCACGAGGAGCGGCAGGTCGCCGAGAGCTTCCGCACGTCCATGAACATCAAGGCCCCGACGGTGTTCGAGCCGGTGGGCAAGCTGTCCGGCGGCAACCAGCAGAAGGTCGTCCTCAGCAAGTGGATCTTCTCGGGTCCGGACGTGCTGATCCTGGACGAGCCGACGCGCGGTATCGACGTCGGCGCCAAGTACGAGATCTACACGGTCATCGACCAGCTGGCCGCCCAGGGCAAGGCGGTCGTCTTCATCTCCTCCGAGCTGCCCGAGCTGCTCGGCATGTGCGACCGCATCTACACGATGGCCGCGGGGCGGCTGACGGGTGAGTTCTCGCGGGCCGAGGCCTCCCAGGAATCGCTGATGCGTCAGATGACGAAGGACAAAGAGGTAACCCGATGAGCACGGACGTGACCGCCAAGAGCCCGGCCCCCGCGCCGCCGGGCAAGAGCGGAGGGGCCGCGGGCGACGGCCTGTTGCAGCTGGTGATGGACGGCCTGCGCCGCAACATGCGGCAGTACGGCATGCTGATCGCGCTGGGCCTGATCGTGGTCCTGTTCGCCGTCTGGACCGACGGTGACCTGCTGCTGCCGCGCAACGTCTCCAACCTGGTGCTGCAGAACAGCTACATCCTGATCCTCGCGATCGGCATGATGCTGGTCATCATCGCCGGCCACATCGACCTCTCGGTCGGCTCACTGACGGCGTTCGTCGGGTCGATGGCCGCCGTCTTCATGGTCAAACAGGACCTTCCCTGGCCCCTCGCCGTTATCCTCTGCCTGGCCGTGGGCGCGGTCGCCGGTGCCGTCCAGGGGTTCTTCATCGCGTACGGCGGGATACCGTCGTTCATCGTGACCCTGGCGGGCATGCTGATCTTCCGCGGTCTGACGGAGATCTTCCTGGAGGGCCAGACCCTCGGCCCCTTCCCGGACGGGCTGCAGAAGGTCGCCAATGGATTCCTGCCCGAGGTCGGGCCCAACACGAACTACCACAACCTCACACTGCTGCTCGGCTTCGCGATGATCGCCTTCGTGATCTTCCAGGAGGTCCGTGACCGCAAGCGGCAGCAGGAGTTCGACCTGGACGTCCCGCCCGCCAAGCTGTTCCTGCTGAAGCTGGTCGCGATCGGCGCCGCGGTGCTGACGCTCACCATGCTGCTGGCCAGCTACAAGGGCGCCCCGATCGTGCTGCTCATCCTGGGCGTGCTGCTCGTCGGCTTCGGCTACGTCATGCGCAACGCGATCATCGGCCGTCACATCTACGCGATCGGCGGCAACCTCCCGGCGGCCAAGCTGTCGGGTGTGAAGGACAAGAAGGTCACCTTCCTGGTCTTCCTGAACATGGGCATGCTCGCGGCCCTGGCGGGTCTGGTCTTCGCCGCCCGCTTCAACGCGGCCTCTCCCAAGGCCGGCCTCAACTTCGAGCTGGAGGCGATCGCGGCCTCGTTCATCGGCGGTGCGTCGATGAGCGGCGGTGTCGGCACCGTGCTCGGCGCGATCATCGGTGGCCTGGTCCTGGGCGTGCTGAACAACGGTATGAACCTCGTCGGCATCGGCACCGACTGGCAGCAGGTCATCAAGGGCCTGGTGCTGCTGGCGGCGGTCGGGTTCGACGTGTGGAACAAGCGCAAGGTCGGTTCGTAAGTCAGATCGGGGCCCCGCCACAACGGCGGGGCCCTCTCCTTGTTATGGGAGCCGCACATGGAACTGAACAGACGCACGGTCATCGCGGGAGCAGCGGCGGCGGGCATGGCCGCCACCACGCTCGGCGGCACGGCGCACGCCACGGGAGGCAGGAAGCCGGTGAAGACGCTCTTCGGCAAGCTGGCCGACGGCACCAAGGTCCACAGCTGGTCGCTGGAGAACGGCGGCACCCGCCTGAAGGTCCTCTCCTGGGGCGGAGTCGTCCAGTCCCTGGAGATCCCCGACCGTCGCGGCCGCTACGCCAATGTCTCCGCGGGCTTCGACAACCTCGCGGACTACGTCGCCAAGACCCCGTACTTCGGCGCGCTGATCGGCCGGTACGGCAACCGCATCGGCAAGGGCAGGTTCACCCTCGACGGCACGAACCACCAGCTGTCCGTGAACGACGGCGAGCAGAGCCTGCACGGCGGCGTCCAGGGCTTCGACAAGCGCGTGTGGGACGTCGAGCCGTTCACCGAGGGCTCCGACGTCGGCCTGCACCTGTACTACACGAGCGTCGACGGCGAGATGGGCTACCCGGGCACGCTCAGGACGAAGGTGACGTACACGCTCACCCGGCACGGCGACTGGCGCATCGACTACGAGGCGACCACGGACAAGGCCACCGTCGTCAACCTCACCAGCCACGTCTACTGGAACCTGGCCGGCGAGGGCAGCGGCACGATCGAGGACCACGAGCTGCACATCGCCGCGTCCCGCTACACGCCCACCGACGCGGGCCTGATCCCCACCGGCGAGCTGGCCAAGGTCGCGGGCACGCCGTTCGACTTCACGCGGGCGAAGCCGATAGGCCGGGACATCCGCGTCTCGCACCCGCAGCTGGTCACCGCCAAGGGCTTCGACCACAACTGGGTCCTCGACAAGGGCGTCACCACCCGGCCCGAGCACGTCGCGACCCTGCGCGACCCGGCCTCCGGCCGGTCCTTGAAGATCGCCACGAACGAGCCGGGCCTGCAGTTCTACTCGGGCAACTTCCTCGACGGCACGCTGACCGGCCCGTCCGGCCGCACCTACCGGCAGGGCGACGCGCTCTGCCTGGAGACGCAGCACTTCCCGGACTCGCCGAACAAGCCGAAGTTCCCCTCGACGGTGCTGCGACCGGGGCAGACGTACCGCACGACCACGATCCACACGTTCGGTCGCTGAGGCCGCTGACGGGCCTTCACACCATGGGCGCCCCGTTCCGGCCGTTCTCCCGACGGTTGAACGGTGTCCCTGTGGCCTCCGTATGAAGGGGCGGCCCGTGCTCCCCCGCGCGGGCCGCCCTTAAACGTCGGGTCCGTCCGTCCCCAACGGGCCCGCCCCATACGGAGGTTCCATGGCCGACAACGTCACGTCGCTGTTCCGCAGTACCGCGGCACACAGCCCGTCGATGGCGGCTCTGACACGTGAGGGCGGCGAGGGAGCCGGCCCCGTGGACTTCTGTATCCCCTGCAACCCGTACTTCCCGACCCCGGCCATGTTCGAGGACATGGCGGGCCGGCTGCGCGACATCATCACCTACTACCCGAGCAGCGCCGACACGATCACCGCCGAGCTGTGCAGCCTGCTGCAGCTCCCGCCGCAGTGCGTGGCCATGGGCAACGGCTCGACCGAGCTCATCACCTGGATCGACCATCTGCTGGTCCGCGAGTCACTCGCCGTCCCCGTCCCCACCTTCGGCCGCTGGACCGACCAGCCCATGGAGACCGGCAAGCGGGTCGACATGTTCCCGCTCCAGGAGTCCAGCGGCTTCGCCCTCGACCTCGCGCAGTACGCCGAGTTCATCCGGGCCCGCGGCACCCGCGTCGCGGTGATCTGCAACCCCAACAACCCCGACGGCGGTTTCCTGCACAAGCACGCCATCGTGCAGTTCATGGACGCCATGGCCGACCTCGACCTGGTCGTGATCGACGAGTCGTTCCTGGAGTTCGCGGACGCCGAGGCCGAGCCGTCGGTCGTCCAGGAGGCGATGCTGCGGCCCAACGTGGTCGTGCTGCGCAGCCTCGGCAAGAACTTCGGCCTGCACGGCATCCGCTTCGGCTATCTCGTCGCCAACCCGGCGCTCGCGGGCCGGGTCCGCTCGATGCTGCCGAAGTGGAACCTCAACTCCTTCGCCGAGCACGTCGTCTTCATGCTCAAGGAGCACGGCGCCGAGTACGCGCAGAGCCTCCAGCAGGTGCGCCGCGACCGCCTCGACATGGCCGGCCAGCTCTCCTCCCTGCCCGGGCTCACGGTCTACCCCTCGCAGGGCAACTTCCTCTTCGTGCGCCTCCCCGTGGGCGCCGAGGGCACCGTGGTCCGGGACCGCATGCTCACCGAGCACCGGATCCTGGTCCGCGAGTGCGGCAACAAGATCGGTTCGTCCAGTCGCTTCCTGCGTCTCGTGGTGCGCCCCCAGGTGGACGTGCGTCGCCTGGTGTCCGGCCTGGAACAGGTGCTCTACGGGACGTCCAGGAGGGGAGCCGCCGTACCCGAGCTGGGCAATGGGACCAGCTACAGCTCGGGTACGGCGGCCGTGGACCGGCTGGTGAGCGAGACGAACGGGTCGGGCATGCGGGGGCTCGCGGCGCAGGCGGTGGGGATGGCCGCGGCGCAGGCCCCCGCCGCGGCCACGGGGGCCGTTGGGCCGGGGCTCGCCCCGGCGGCCGCGAGCACGGGTGGGGCGGGGTTCGCTCCCGCCGCGGCGGCCGCCGCCCCGGCTCCCGCTCCGGCCACCGGTATCGGCATGCCGCTCCCCGCCGCCGCGTCCGCCGTGCCGGCGGGTACGAGCGGCGGGATGCCGATGCCGGCTGCGGCGCAGATGCCGCAGCCGCAGGTGCCGCAGCCCCAGATGCCGCAGGCGGTGCCGCAGCCCGCTCCCCAGCCGGTGGCCGCCCCGGCGCCGCCCCTGGCGCCGGTGGCCCAGGCCCCGGCTCCCGCGCCCGCGCCGTCGCCCATGGCCGCTCCGTTCACCGGGCCCACGCCGCCCGGTGTCCCGGCCCGTGGGGGCCTGACGGCGGCGCAGGTGCGCGGCACGAACGGGCTGACGCCCGCGCCGGCCACGGGCTGGCCCGCGGCGCAGAGCTGGCCGAACGCGGCGGGGATGGGGCAGGCGGGGTAGCGCCCTCCCGCCGCCGCACCGTCCGGCCGGCCCCCGGCGCCACCGCGGCCGAGCCGGCCGTGGGCGCGGCAGCCCGGCACCGAGGCCCCCGACGGCCGGGCCGCGACCGCCCGCGCCGCCGCAGTCGTCTGCACGCCTCACCAAGGGAGGCCCGAAGGCCCCTGCCGCCTCGACGGACAGCACGTCCGCTCCGACATCCGGGAGGACAGGACCGGCATCCACCTGAAGCTGACGCTCACGACATCGGCGGGCTACGCCGGTGCGCTGACCCTGGGTGTGGAGCGGGGCTGACACGGCCCCGGCGGCCCGGAGCCCACCGGCTTCAGTGGACTCCGGGCCGCTTTCGTCACCGTCGGCCGCCGAACTCCCACGCGTGCACCTCGACGCTCGCGTACCGCCCCCGGGGCAGCACGGCACGCGCCGCCTCCGCGTCCGGGGCCCGGAGCAGTGCGGCCGTGCCCACCCAGACCTCACCATCGTCGGACAGCAGGGGCCCGAACGCGATCAACTCGTCCCGTTGCTCGGGTACTTCGAGAGCTGAGCCGGTCGAGGGGCCGAGGCCGAGCACGAGATGACGGTCGCCGCCCGTCCGCCCGCCCGGGTACTCCCACATGGTCCGCCCCAGCAGATTCCGCCAGCGCCGCAGCAGGACGTCCCGGTACACCCCGGCCTGGTAGTTGGGCTCGTCGAAGGCGAACGCCCGCGCGGCGGCGGCATCCGGCAGGCCGACGATGTGCACACTGCCGGTGGGGGTCTCCCCGTCATCGGCGAAGGTCGGCCCCCGGGCGATCAACTCCGCCTCGAACCGGTCCATATAGGCCCAGTGCGCCTCCCCCAGCTCCTCCCGCAGCGGCAGGGAGCCGGGCCGGTCGCGGTGGTGGCAGAAGAACTCCATGGCTCATCCAACCTCAGTGGCTACGCTCGTGTCTCCCGTCGTCGTGACCACAGGAGAGCAGACCGTGCGCAGCGCCGCCGTAACGCCCGAGGGCGACCAGATCCGCTGGGTCGAACTGCCGGGGCGGCAGCCGCCGCGCGTCTATGTGCACGGACTGGGCGCCACATCGCCCGCCTACTTCACCGAGGCCGCGGTCCATCCGCTGCTGGCCGGGCACCGTTCGCTGCTGATCGACCTGCTGGGCCACGGCATCAGCGACCGCCCGACGACCTTCGACTACACGCTCGAATCGCACGCCGACGCGCTCGCCGACGCCCTGACCGCCGCGGGGGTTTCGGACGCCGAGGTGATCGCGCACAGCATGGGCGGCTCGGTGGCGATCGTCCTGGCGGCCCGCCATCCCCGTCTGGTGTCCCGGCTGGTGCTCGTCGACGCCAACCTCGACCCGGTCCCGCGTACGCCCGGCTCCTCGGGCAGCAGCGGCATCGCCGCCTACTCCGAGGAGGAGTTCGTGACCGGCGGCGGCTGGGAGGAGGTCCGCGACCGGGCCGGCGCCCACTGGTGGTCGACGATGCGTCTGGCCGGCCGCGAGGCCCTGCACCGCAGCGCGTTCCATCTGACGCGCGGCACGGACCCCACGATGCGGGAGCTGTTGCTGGATCTGAGGATTCCCCGCACGTTCCTGCTTCCCGAGGCGGACGGGCCGCTCCCGGGCTCCGACGCCCTCGGCGCGGCGGGCGTGTCCGTCGTCGCGATCCCCGGCTGCGGTCACAACATCATGCTGGACAACCCGGAGGCGTTCGCGCGGGCCACCGCGGCGGCGCTGGCGCCCCGGGGCTGACCGGCCCTCGCCGCGGGGTCCGCGCGGGAACACGGGGGCGGCCCGCCGGACCACCGGCCCGGTGCGGCCGCCCCCGTTCACACCGTCACGACTTCTTCGGGCACTCCTTCCACGCCAGGTGGTACACCGTGCTGATGTCCCCGTCCGTGGAGTCCATCGTCATGAAGCTGACCTTGTCGGCCGACTGGGTGCCGGCGTTGACGCGGATCTCGGTGTTGATGTTGAAGTTGCGCTGGACTCCGCAGGGTGCGTAGACCAGCTGGGCCCAGTCGGTCTCGTCGGTGGCCTGCCAGTTGTCGTTGAGGGGGCCGCTGAAGGGGTGGTTCCTGTACACCGTGCTGGGCGAGCCCTGGAAGTAGTACGAGGCCCGCTGGGTGGCGCTCGCGCCCCGCTGGAGGGCGGCGAATCCCCGGTAGTCCGCGCTCGCGATGGCGTAGGTGAAGCCGCCCGGGACGTGGACCTTCAGATTGAGCTGGCAGTTCCGGCGGAACGCGGTCGGGTCGGAGTTTCCGCCGGCCTGCGCCAGGTAGTCGCTGTAGGTCACCGTGAAGGCGGTGTTGTCCTCGGAGACGGCGACCGCTGCCGTGCCCTGCGGGCAGCCGGAGCCGTTCACCGTGGCGACCTGGATGATGATCTTGTCCGGGGGCGGGTCGTCGAACCCGCCGGAGGACGGGGTTTGTGCGGGAAGTGCGCTGGTGAGGAGCGCGGCTACCGCACCGCTCAGGAGCAGGCCACCGGCCATGGTTCTCCCATCGGTTCGTGGGGGGTGGATCGTGACAGAGAAAGATCATGCGCATGTCAAAGTGACAGGCGCATGCGCCCCCGACCTGTGACCATTCCATGGAGGGGATGTGAAGAGCGGGAGCGGTCGCATCGTACGCAGCGCGGCAGGGGTGGGCCAGGGCGCTCTCCGGCCATTCACACTGGCGGGAATTCACTGGGACACCGGCAGGCACATAGGGTGCGTTCGACCAGTGCGTCAGACCGAGGACATCCCGAGGACGGAATGAGGATCACGCACAGCGCCGCGCACGGCCGCAGCCCCTCAGGGGTTCTCCCAGGCCGCCGGTTCCGCCGCCAGACGCTCCACCGGCTCCGGCAGCGCCCCGGCCGCGAGGTCGGCGATCGTCACGCCCTCCAGGATCCTGCGCACATTGGCCCGCAGGGCGATCCACAGCGGCAGCAGCGGCTCGGCGGTGCCGGAGTAGGCGAGACCGGTCGGCCGTTCGCCGCGCACCGAGACGATCGGCCCGTCCACGGCCCGGATCACGTCCGCGACCGTGATCTCCGCGGCCTCCCGGGCCAGCCGGTAACCGCCGCCCCCGCCGCGCCGGCTGTCGACGACCCCGCCGCGCCGCAGATCCCCGAGGATCCCCTCCAGGAACTTGTGTGGGATGTCCTGCGCGGTGGCGACGGCCTCCGCCTTGACCGGCCCCTCCCCCTGCCGGACGGCCAGCTCCACGACCGCTCGTACCGCGTAGTCCGCTCGTGCCGAGATCCTCATAGGACCATTGTCGCCGTGACCCTGTAGACATTGAGCACACGCACCGCGCACCACAGCGAGCACACGCACCCCGCACGACGAGCACACGCACCTCGCACCACGCATCACGTATCGCAAGGCACAACAGGAGGCGCTCCCTTGGAGCTCAGCAGGCGTACCTTCCACGCTCTGGCCGGCACGGCGGCGCTCGGCTTCGCGCTGACCGGCAGCGGGTCGCCGACCTCCGCCCACCCGGCACGCACCGCGCCCACCGGCCCGCCGCCCCCGGTGCCGAGCGCGGACGGCCGACCGCACGAGATCGGCTTCGACTCCTACTCGCTGCTGGTCGACGGCCGCCGCCTGGTGCTCTGGTCGGGCGAGATGCACCCCTTCCGGCTGCCGAGCCCGTCGCTGTGGCGGGACGTGCTGGAGAAGATGCGGGCGCACGGCTACAACGCCGTCAGCGTGTACGTCGCCTGGAACCACCACTCCCCCGCCCCCGGCCGCTACGACTTCACCGGCGTGCGCGACCTGGACCTCTTCCTGCGGACGGCCGCCGAGGCGGGGCTGTACGTGATCCTGCGGCCCGGGCCGTACATCAACGCCGAGGTCGACGCGGGCGGCTTCCCGGGCTGGCTGACCGCCACCGAGGGCCGCGCCCGGACCTCCGACCCGACGTATCTGAAGTACGTCGACGAGTGGCTGACCGCCGTCAACGCCATCGTCGCGAAACGCCTGTTCACACGGGGCACGGGCACGGTCCTGCTCTACCAGATCGAGAACGAGTACGACGCGCACGTCGACGAGCCGTCCGGGCGCGCCTACATGTCGTAT
The DNA here is from genome assembly GCF_014701095.1 of Streptomyces tuirus. Taxonomy (NCBI): domain Bacteria; kingdom Bacillati; phylum Actinomycetota; class Actinomycetes; order Kitasatosporales; family Streptomycetaceae; genus Streptomyces; species Streptomyces tuirus. The sequence goes on from NZ_AP023439.1 coordinate 2,173,580, forward strand.
CTGTACGAGAAGGTCCGCGCCGACGGCATCGACGTACCGCTGTTCCACAACGACAAGGGCCGCAACGGTCACTGGACCCCGGGCTCGTTCTCCACCGGCGGGGAGAAGGGGCGCTGGCTGTACGGGTTCGACGGGTACCCGGAGCCGGACCGGGCGCCGTCCGACTGGGGGCTCTTCGGGACCGGCGGCGCCAAGGGCGGGGCCACGGCCAGTCCGAGGACGCCCGGGTTCGTGCCCGAGTTCGGCGGGGGCCGGTTCGACCCGTGGGGCGGGGCGGCGTTCGACGGCAAGGGGTACGCCGAGGCGCGCCGGACCCGGGACGCGGCGTACGAGCGGCGCTTCCACCTCACCAACCTCGCCAACGGCATCACCCTGCACAACGTCTACATGACCTTCGGCGGCACCTCCTGGGGCTGGCTGCCCGCGCCGGCCGTCTACACCTCGTACGACTACGGCGCCGCGTTCGACGAGGCCCGCAACGCCACCCCGAAGCTCGCGCCGATGCACCAGACCGGGCAGTTGCTGCGGTTCGTGCCCGACCTCGCCAAGCTGCACCGGGCGAAGTCCGTGCGCGCGACCGACGAGCGGATCAAGGTCTACCACCTGACCAACCCCGACACCGGGGCCCACTTCTACGTTCTGCGCAACGACTCCGGCGAGGCGGTCTCGGTGACGCTGCCGGACGCCGGGATCAACGTGCCGGTCATGGTCCCCGCGCGGGACGCCAAGCTGATCGCCGCCGATCTGAGGCTCGGGAAGCGGACGCTGGTGCACGCCACCGTCCAGCCGATGCTGAGCCTGACCGCCGGACGGCAGGACATCGCCGTGTTCGCGGGCCGGCGGGGCGATCTCGCGCAGGTCGTGCTGGAGTGCCCCGACGAGCCCACTCCCATGCGGCTGGACGCGGAGCCGGCGTGGTCCTGGAACCTCAACAAGCTGAACATCACCGCTCCGCTCGGCGCCGGCGGGCTGAGCCGGGTGCGGGTCGAGGGCGACGGCGTGGACACACCGATGCTGGTGCTGTTCGCCGACGACGCGACCTCCCTGCGGCTGTGGCCGTACGAGACGCCGTCCGGCCCGCTCCTCGTCTACGGCCCCGCCCTGCTGCGGTCCGCCACCCTGCGCGGCTCGACGGTCCACCTCACCGGTGACACCGTCGGCGCGACCGGCCTGGAGGTGTGGGGACCGCCCGGGATCACCCATGTGACGTGGAACGGGCGCGCGGTGGCCACCCGGATCAGCGCCTCCGGCAGCCTGCTGGCGCTGCGGCCGCTGCCCGGGGTGACCCGGCCGGCCCTGCCCGCGCTCGACGGCTGGCGACGGCAGACCGGGAATCCGGAGTCCGAGCCGGACTTCGACGACTCGGACTGGACGACGGCCGACAAGGAGACGACCTTCAGCACCACGCCCGTCCCCGACGGGCAGCCCGTCCTGTTCGCCGACGACTACGGCTTCCACTACGGCGACGTCTGGTACCGGGGCGAGTGGAGCGACGAGAACGGCATCGAGTCGGTCTCCCTCGCCTACAGCACGGGCACGCAGGGCCTGCTGATGGCCTGGCTGGACGGCGAGCCGCTGGGCACGCACCGGATGCCCGTACCGGACAAGGAGCGGGCGCGGCAGGGGACGTGGACCGCCAAGGCCGCCTTCGCCCTGCCCGAGGAGCTGCGGGAGAGGTTCCGTGAGGCACGGGACGGGAAGCGCGACCGGCACGTGCTGTCCGTGCTCGTGCGGCCGATGCAGCACGACATGGACGGCGAGGCCCTCGACACGCACAAGGCCGCGCGGGGTCTGACCGCCGTCACCTTCGAGGGCGGCTCCCCCGAGGTGACCTGGCGTGTCCAGGGCGCGTCCACGCTCGATCCCGTGCGCGGGCCGATGAACAACGGCGGGCTGCACGGGGAGCGCGAGGGCTGGCATCTGCCCGAGTACGACGACGGGGACTGGAAGGACACCGAACTCCCCCGGGCCGAGCGGCGGCAGGGCGTCACCTGGTACCGGACGGACTTCCGGCTGGATGTCCTCCCCGGGGTCGACGCCTCGATCGGGCTCGTCCTCGACGACGACCCGGGCCGGGCCTACCGCGTCCAGATCTTCCTCAACGGCTGGAACATGGGCCAGTACATCAACGACGTGGGCCCGCAGCACACCTTCGTGCTGCCCAACGGGATCCTGCGCACACGGGGTGCCAACACACTGGCGCTGGCGGTGCTGTCCGACGGGACCACACCGTCCGGGCCCGGAGAGGCACGGCTGACCCTGCTGGGCGCGGCGGCCGGAGGCGTGCCCGTGAAACCGGCTGGATCGGTCACGCCAGGCGGATCACGTTCCAGGACAGCGGCTCCAGAACGGCGCTGAGCGTGCCGTCCCGGAGGGCCGTGCCGTCGACCGTGTGCGGGGCGACGCGCTCCGGGTCGCCGAGGGTGTTGCGGGCGTCGGGGTCCGCGTCGGCGAGGGCGCTGTGCTCGACGACGCCCGTCAGCTCCAGTCCGTTCAGGGTGACCTCGAGCGGCAGGGAGTCGGTGCGGCTGCGGTTGACCGCGAACAGGGTGACCGAGCCGTCCTCGGCGCGCACCGCGGTGGCGTGCAGCAGGTCGGTCTCGCCGTACTTCTGTGTCTCGTACGTCGGCGAGTCGACGCGGACGTCGAGGACCTCGCCACGGCCGTACCGCGAGGCCTGGGCGAACGGGAAGAACGTGGTCTGGCGCCAGGCCGGGCCGCCCGGCTCGGTCAGGATCGGGGCGATCACGTTGACGAGCTGGGCGAGGCAGGCGACGGTGACGCGGTCGGCGTGGCGCAGCAGGGCGATGAGGAGCGAGCCGAAGACGACCGCGTCCAGGACGCTGTAGTTGTCCTCCAGGAGGCGAGGGGCCTCCGCCCAGTCCCGGGCGCCGGAGTTCTCGATCTCGTGCCACTCCGACATGTACCAGACGTTCCACTCGTCGAAGGAGAGGTTGATCCTCTTCTTCGACTTCAGCTTCGCGCCGATGTGGTCGGCGGTGGCGACCACGTTCTCGATGAAGGACTCCATGTCGACGGCGGACGCCAGGAAGGAGTCGAGGTCGCCGTTCTCGGGCTGGTAGTAGGCGTGCAGGGAGATGTGGTCGACGAGGTCGTACGTCTCCTCCAGGACCGTCGCCTCCCACGCGGCGAAGGTCGGCATGGACTGGCTGGAGGAGCCGCAGGCGACGAGTTCGACGTCCGGGTCGATCTGGCGCATGGCGCGGGCCGTCTCGGCGGCGATCCGGCCGTACTCCTGGGCGGTCTTGTGGCCGGTCTGCCAGGGGCCGTCCATCTCGTTGCCCAGGCACCACAGCTTGATGCCGAAGGGGTCCTTGTCGCCGTGCGCGGCCCGGAGGTCGGACAGGGCCGTGCCGGCCGGGTGGTTGGCGTACTCCTGGAGTTCCAGGGCCTCGGCGACGCCCCGGGTGCCGAGGTTGAGGGCCATCATGGGCTCGGCCTGGGGGCCGATCTTCTTCAGGAAGGCGATGTACTCGGAGAGGCCGAAGCGGTTGGTCTCGGTGGAGCGCCAGGCGAGGTCGAGGCGGCGGGGGCGGTCCTCGACGGGGCCTACGGAGTCCTCCCACTTGTAGCCGGAGACGAAGTTGCCGCCGGGGTAGCGGATGGCGGTGACGCCGAGTTCCTTGACGAGGTCCAGGACGTCCTGGCGGAGGCCGGCCTCGTCGGCTGTGGGGTGGCCGGGTTCGAAGATGCCGGTGTAGACGCAGCGGCCGAGGTGTTCCACGAAGCTTCCGAAGAGGCGGGGGTTGACTTCGCCGATGGTGAAGGCGGGGTCGAGGGTGAAGCGGGCGGTGTTCATGCTTGCCTTTCGAGGTCCGGTTTCGTCTGCGGGTGTGTCGTGGCCGGTCGCGTGGTTCCCCGCGCCCCCAAGAACCGAAGTCAGCTCGTCCCCTGCCCTGCCCTTGCGATCGATGATCAGGAACCGTTCGGTATTTCGGATTGCGCTCGCCACCTCGAACGGGACCGTAAATTCGAAGCGGTTGCGCGTCAATGGTCCGGCCGGATTCCGGACAGGAAGTCCGGTCGGGAGGTCAGGTCAGGAGGTCCGGGCGGGAACGGTCGTTGTCCGTTGAACATCGGACGTCTGATCGCATGACGCGCCCGCTTTCGGGCGCGTAGTCTCGGACCCGCCGGCAGGGGCCGTCGTCGGTCGACGGGCCGGCGGCGAGGAGGGGGAGCGATGGACATCGCGGGCGCGCGGATCAGGGCCGCCCGAGTCACCGCCGCGCTCAGGCGCCCACGCAGTGGCTCAGCCATGCGCGGCCTGGCCGCCGAGCTCGCCACCGCGGTCCGGGCACGCCCCGGGTACCCCGACGACGTACGGTCGCTGTGCCGGGCGCTGTGCGAGGAGATGAGCACCCGGCGCGGCGGACGCCCCGTCGAGCTCCGCTTCGAACGCTTCCCGGACGAGATCGAAGTGACCGGCCTGTGGATGGAGTTCCAGGACTTCGACCTGGTCATCGTCGAGGAACGGGCCGAGGCGGTGCAGCAACTGGTCATACTCGGGCACGAGTTGTGGCATCTGCACGCGGGGCACCGCCATCACCCGGGGGCGGGTGCGGCGGCCGACGCGTTCGCCGACCGGCCCGGGTGGGAGGACGTCGCGCTGACCGTGGCCGCCCGCAACGGCTCCCGGGAACGGGACGAGTCCGAGGCCGACGCCTTCGGACATCAACTGGCGGCGCGCTGCCGGGTCCTGCTGCCGGGCGGACGCCGACCGGACGTCCCCCTCGAACCCCTGCAGCGGTCGCTGGGCTACCGGGGACCGCGAGGAGGTGCGGCTCCGTGACGACGGTGGCGCTCACCCCGGCCGAGTTCGTCAACCAGTTCTATCCGAACTTCTGGTGGATCCCCGCGGGGGTCCTCGCCGCAGCCCTGGCCATCAAGCTGCCGAGCATCATCCGGCTCTGGAAGGACCCGCTGCTGCGGGCCGTCGGCGGGCTGCTGCTGCTCGCCTGCGCGGTGTTCGTCTTCGTGGCGCCGTCGACGATCGCCCGGGTCAACCGGCTCACCGGGGTGGCGAACTTCTCCGGCCCCTGGGTCTACTCGCTGCTCACCGCGTTCTGCGCGTCCTGCCTGCTGCTGATCATCTCCTGGCGCAACGGCCTGTCCGACCGCTCGGAGCACACCCGGCGCGCGATGCGGGGGGTCGTGGCGGTCTATGCGGGCGTGATCGTCGCGATGTGGGTGCTGTTCGCTCTCGCGGAGGTACCGCAGGAGCGGTTGCGGGACCTCGACACGTACTACGCGAACACCCCGTACATGCGCGAGATGATCGTGCTCTACCTGCTCGCGCACACCCTGGCCGCACTGGTCACCAACGGGCTGATCTGGAACTGGGTCCGCACGGACGGGCTCGACTCGCTGCTGCGCTGGGGACTGAAGTTCCTCGGCGTGGGCTACGCGGCGCAGCTGCTCTTCGACGCCGCCAAGATCAGTGCCGTGGTGGCCCGTTGGTCCGGGCGGGACGTGGACTGGCTGAGCACGGCCGTCGCCCCGCCGCTCGCCTGCCTGTCCGCCGTGCTCATCGCGGTCGGCTTCATCCTGCCGCACGCCGGGCAGTACCTGCACGGCCGCTGGCACGTCCGGCTCGCCCTCCACGAACTGCGGCCGCTGTACCTGCTGATGAGGACGGTCAACGGCGCGGGGGTGCCGCTCCTGCTGCGCGCGACGCCGGAACTGCGGCTGGTGCGCCGGGAGACGTTCATCCGCGACGTGCTGCTGCCGCTGGCCCGGCACATCGACGAGGACCGGCGCGCACGCTTCCACGAAGCCGCCCTCACCCTCGGCCACCCGCCCGGACTGGCGAAGGCGCTCGCCGCCACCGCGGCGATCCTGGACGCGATCGAGACCAGGAACCGGACCGGGGAGGACGACGGCACCGGTGCCCGCGACACCACGGACCTGCTGCGCGAGATCGGCGCCGTGTCCCGGGTGCTGCGCCGCCCGGAGGACCTCCGGGCGGTGCGCGCCCTGGCGCGTGACACCACGGACGGCAGGTCCCTCACCGGCTGAACCGCACAGGGGGGCCGCCGACACGGTACGTGAAGGTACGGTGAGAGCCGTCCGGGGCGGGGCCCGCATGGCTCGAAACCGGTGCCGGCGGAGGGTGTTGTGCGCTGCGCGGCTGTGGCCGGACGACGGGGAATGCCCGCAGGGCAAAGGAGCCTTCATGGCTGAGTGCGAGGAGTCGCATGTCGCGTAGAGCAGTCGTCATCGGGGCGGGTCTGGCCGGAATGCTGGCCTCGGCGGCCCTGTCCGCCGTCGCGGACGAGGTGATCGTGCTCGACCGCGACGATCTGCCCGAGGGGCCCGAGCACCGCAAGGGCCTGCCGCAGGGACGTCACGCGCATCTCCTCATGGCCGGCGGGCTGGCCCCCATGGAGGATCTGGTGCCGGGCGTGAGCATGCGCAAGCACCTGCTCGCCGCCGGTGCGCACGAGATACCGCTCGGCTCGGGCATGGTCGCCCTCACGCCCGAGGGCTGGCTGCGGCGCTGGCGTCACCCCGGGCCGCGGATGCTGACCTGCACCCGGGCCCTGCTCGACTGGGCGGTGCGGGGCGCCGTGCTGGACAGCACCGCGGTGGTGATCCGCAAGGCGCGGGTGCTGGAGCTGACGGGGTCGCGGCAGCGGGTGACCGGGGTGCGTCTGTCGACCACCGCCGGGGAGGAGGACCTCGCCGCCGACTTCGTGGTGGACGCGAGCGGACGGGGCTCCCGGATCGTGCACTGGCTGGCGCGACTGGGCATCGACGACGTGCGCGAGAAGACGGTGGACGCCGGCCTGGTGAACGCCACCCGCCTCTACCGCACTCCCGAGGGGGCCGGGCGTTTCCCCCTGACCATGGTGCAGGCCGATCCGTACCGGGGGCGGCCCGGCCGCAGCGGCATGGTGCTGCCGATCGAGGGGGACCGCTGGATGGTCAGCCTCGCCGGCACGCGAGGCGGCGGCGAACCGCCGTCGGACCCCGACGAGTTCCTCCGGTACACGCTGGATCTGCCCGACCCCATCGTGGGCCGGCTGATCTCCGGCGCGGAACCGCTCACCGAGGTCCACGTCAGCCGCAGCACGAGCAATCACCGCCGGTACCTGGAGAAGGTCCGCTCCTGGCCCGACCGCCTCGTCGTCCTCGGTGACGCGCTGGCCACGTTCAACCCCGCCTACGGACAGGGCATGTCGGTGGCCGCGCTGGGCGCACGGGAGCTGCACCACGAGCTGCGGCGGTCCGGACTCGGCGAGCCCGGGCTCGCCCGGCGGGTGCAGCGGCGGGCGGCCAGGCCGGTGGAGGCCGCGTGGACGATGGCGGTGAGCCAGGACGTCTGGTACCCGGGGACGCGTGGAGGCTCACCCGGGGTCGCCGACCGTCTGGTCACGGCGTACACCCGCCGCATGATCCGCACGGCGACCGCCTCGTACCCGGCGGCGTCGGCGCTCTGGGACGTGATGAGCATGACGACGGGGCCGACACGGCTGCTGCGGCCCTCGACCGTGCTGGCGACACTGAGCGGCCCACCGCTGCCGGCGGCGGTGGGCGCGCCGCTGACGGAGAACGAACGGACGGTCCTGCGCCGACTGGACCGGACGGGACGCTGAGGCCGGGGCCCGGGGAGCGGCCTTGGCCCCGCGCCCCCTCCCTCTGCTTCTGCCTCAGGCCCCTGGCCTCCGACGTCAGCCCGCGAACGGTGGGTGCGTCAGTCCCTTTCCCGCCCCTGGCACCACGAACAGGGACCCCGCCAGCGCGGGCGGGTCGGTGAGGCCCGCGCGGGCCGTGGTGATGTACAGGTCGCTCAGGTCGGCCCCGCCGAAGGCACAGGCCGTGACCAGCGGCACCGGCAGCTCGATCACCCGGTCCAGCTCACCGTCGGGGGTGTACCGCCGTACCGCCGACCCCTGCCAGAGGGCGACCCACACGCACCCCTCGGCGTCGACGGTCAGCCCGTCCGGGAAGCCCGCGCCCTCCTCGATCTCGGCGAGGGTCCGCCGCCCGGTGATCCGCCCGTCCGCGTGGTCGAAGACGTCGACCCGCCGGGTCGGGGAGTCGACGTAGTACATGAGGCGCCCGTCGGGGCTCCAGCCCGTGCCGTTGCTGACGGCCACGTCGTCGAGCACCACCTCGACCGAGCCGTCCGCGGTGACGCGGGACAGTGTCCCGCCCCCCGGGGCCTCGTCGTAGCGCATCGTGCCCGTCCACAGCGTGCCGTCGGGTGCGACGGCGGCGTCGTTGGCGCGGCGGCCGGGGACCGGCTCGTGGTGGAGCCAGCGGAAGCCGCCGTCGGGGTCGAGGAGGCCGATCCCGTCGCGCAGGTTCAGCACCAGTCCACCGCCGGCGCGGGGCTTGACGGCGCCGATGTGCTGTTCCGTGCGGCGCACGGCGCGGCGTCCGGTGGCCGGGTCGTAGCGGTGCAGGCGGGAGCCGAGGATGTCGATCCACAACAGCCGGCCGGCCGCCGCGTCCCAGGTGGGTCCCTCGCCGAGCTCGGCCTCGGCACGGACCGCGACCTCGTACGCCGTCGTCACACCGCGCCCCGGTGCCCGAGGTGCTCGGACAGCTCGGCGGCGCCCTTCGCGGCGAGCTGCTCCAGCTCGGCCCGGCGCTCCTCGCTCCAGCGGATCATGGGCACGGAGATCGACAGGGCGGCCACGACCTGCCCGGTGCGGTCGCGGACCGGCGCGGCCACGCAGGACACGTCCGGGTTGGACTCGCGGTTCTCCACGGCGAGGCCCCGCTCACGGATCCCGGCCAGGGCCTCGCGCAGGGCGCCCGGGTCGGTGATGCTGTTGGGGGTCATCGCGACCAGCTCGGCGCCGTCGGGGATGCGCGCGGTGAGCTCCGGCTCGGGGAGGGAGGCCAACAGCATCTTGCCGACGGACGTGCAGTGGGCGGGCAGTCTGCGGCCGGCCGCCGACACCATCCGCACGGCGTGGGTGGAGTCGACCTTGGCGATGTAGATGACGTCCGTGTCCTCGAGGATCGCCACGTGCACGGTCTCGTCGCAGGTCTCGGCGACGGTCCGGGCGACCTGCTGGCCCTCGGCCGCGAGGTCGAGCTGCTCGGAGTAGCGGGAACCGAGCTGGTACGGGCGCACGCCGAGCCGGTAGCGTCCGGGCTGGCCGGGCATCGCAACGATGTACTTCCGGGCCGCGAGCGTGGTCACCAGCTCGTGCACGGTGGTGCGCGGCAGCTGGAGCCGGCGCACGATGTCGGGGGCGGAGAGCGTCCCGTCCCCGTCGAGAAAGAGCTCGAGAATGTCGAGAGCCCGGGTCACAGCTGGTACGAGGCGTCCCACGACCGGCACCCTCCCTAAAGGTCTCAGGCGCCTGTGTTCGAGATTTCAACAGGCGATCGGCATGACGAACACAGGCTAGCCATAGAGGAATGCCCGGGCAATGGGCAGCGGCACACCGGCCGGAGCCGCGTTCCTGCGGCGGCTCCGGCCGGTGGGCCACTGGGAGGGCCGAGGATCAGGGGAAGTCGGCCCTGGCCTTCTTGACGAGCCGGGTGAGGTTGTTGCCGCCGGCGATGGCGTTGTAGCTGCCGAGGAACCCGCCGTTGGCTCCGGCGCTGGCCACGCCGACCACGAAGGGTCCCTCGGGCCAGAAGCCGAAGACCGGGCTGCCCGACATGCCCTTGAGGAAATCGCCGGTCTTGGTGATCAGCATGCGGCCGCCGCCGAGGTCGAAGTCGTCCTCGTCGAGGAAGAAGCCGGTCTGGAAGTTCGCCGCCGTGGCGTGGATGAGCGGCTCGTAGGCGATGTTGAACCAGTTCGCCGTCTCGTTGTCCCAGTCGGAGTCGTAGGTACGGCAGCCGAGGAATCCGAAGCCGTCACCCAGCCTGCGGTCCAGCATCACGACCGCGTAGTCGTCGTCGGCGTTGCTGTAGGTCACGTCCACGATGTGCTCGTAGGCCATGATGTGGGTCCCGCCGGCACTCGCGAGCTGGGTGGAGCCCTGGACCAGGCTGACGGAGACGGTGAGCGCCTGCCAGTCGATGACGTGGCTGGCGGTCAGTACGTGCCGCGGCCCGATCAGCACTCCGGACCCGTTCTTGGAGCCGGAGGACACCCTGCAGGACAGCACCCAGGGAAAGGTGCGGTCGTCGTAGGGGCGGCGGCCGTCGGGATTGAAGACCAGGAGCGGCTCCAGTTCCTGCCCGGCGAAGACCAACTGGGGAGGTTCGCCGACCTCGAAGCGGTTGGGTTCGAGCCGGATGCCGTCCTGCCCGTTCGGCATCGAGGGCGCCAGGTCGGGCCCCGGCTGCTCCTGGGCCGTCGGGGTCTTCACGGGAACGACCGTCGACTTGGGCAGTTCGACGGGCTTGAAGCCGTTGGGGTCCAGGGCGTCGTGCTGGGGGACCTGGAGGGGGGAGGTGCGGATCTCCGCGGCGGACAGCGGAGGGCGGTTGGAGTCCGGGGTGCCAGACATGAGGATGCTCCACGGAAGGGTGTGCCGATGGAGGGGCGCGGTGTGGTGGGGACGCGAGGGCCCGCGCCGGGATCGGGGGCGACCCGATGAAGTTGAATGTTGTGCCGTCCTGTTGAGGACTCCGCGCGGGCGGTGTGCCCTGCGCTTCTTCCATCAAACCTCGGATCCGCCCGTCACGCATATGCACATCGGGGGCTCCACGGCGGCCAGATGAGCCTGCGAACGCGGCCGGGCACTGCGCTGGCGACGGCCTGCGCGGCGTACGTCACTGGCCGAAACCCCACCTTCTCACTCCGACGGGCACCACCATGTCCGATCAGCGTCCCCACCGTACGGGCGCCATCGCCGTCCGGTCCGACTTCTGCGAGGCGTCCTCAGGACCGTCCCCGCCGCTCCCCCATCACCCCCAGCTCCCCTCGCAACCGCTGGGCCCGCAGCACCAGTTCCAGTTCGAAGCGGCGGTCGGGGTCGTCTATCTCGTCGCCCCACAGTTCGCGGATCTGGCGCAGGCGGTAGCGGACGGTCTGGGGGTGGACGCCGAGGCGGGTGGCCACCTCGGGGGCGCCGCCGCGGGTCTCCAGCCAGGCCAGGAGGGTTTCGGCCAGGCGGCGGCCGTGGGTCGGGCCGCAGTGGGTCAGGGGGGCCAGGCACCGCAGGGCCAGGTCGTCGATGAGTTCCTCGGGCTGGAGGAGGACCAGGGCCTCGGTGTGCTCGGTGCAGTAGAGGACCTCACCGGAGGGGAGCAGGCCGCGTTCCATCAGGCGGACCGCCGCCTCCGCCCAGCGCAGCGACTTCGCCGCGTCGGTGAGCGGGACGGGCGGGCCGATCGCGCCGGACCAGCCCGCCAGGGCCCGGTAGACGAGCTCGGGCCTGCCGGCCGCGTCCGGCTCGGGCACGACCATGCGGGGCTGCTCGTACTCCATGTCGAGCAGGACGCCCTGGCCGACCGCGGGGGCCATCGCCTCACGGGCCGGGCGCAGCAGCACGCCCACCGCGACCTTCGCCGGTAAGGGCCAGCCGATGCGGGCGGCGCGTTCGGTCAGGGCCTCGGCGGGGTCGCCGCGATGGTGCTCGGCGAGGAGCAGCTCCATCAGCCGGCGTTGCAGGCGCAGGCGTTCACCGGCCTGGCGGGCCGCCGCCTCGGCGTAGCCGCGTACGGACTGGTCGACCAGGCCGTCCAGGTACTCGTAGCCCGCGTCGACGAGTTCGTACATCGCCGGGGGCGGGATCTCCACGCGCTGGCCGATGTCGGCGAAGCGGCGCCAGGCCAGGCGCACGCCCATGCGGTAGATGGCCTGGAGGGAGTCGAGGGAGCGGCCGTCTCTGCCCTCGCCGCGGCCGAAGTCCTGGAAGACGCCGGGCGGGACGCTCGGGCGTCCCTCCGAGTGCTCCAGGTGCTGCACGAACACCTCGATGGCGCGCCGGATGCCGACCAGGGCCATCGGCTCGCCGGAGTCGTCGAGGACGACGGGCAGATGCGGGTACTCGCGCTGGATCTCGCGGAGGATCTCCTCGGCGAGCGCGGGCGCCTCTGCCATGGCGATCGCGGCGAACCGGCGCACCTGGAAGCGCGGTACGTCGTGCCAGGCCGAGCGGGTCGTGACGGCTGCGGTGCGGGCGGCCGTCACCGTCAACTCCCCTGCGCGTCTCGCTCGTACGTGATCAGGGGGGTGTTCGGCTGGTCGGGTGTGGCTTCGAGCAGCGCGACCACGCCGAGCGCGGCGCCCACGGCAAGGGCGGCGCCGAGCGCGACGGTCAGCGCCGCAGCGAGCAGTCTGGACATCGCAGGGTCAGCCTCTCTGTCCGGATTCGTCCGGAGAACATCCGGAGGTCTCCCCACCCCGGCATCCCGTCCCTGCCTGTCGCGCCCAGTCTCGACAAGCATTGACACCCCGTCAAGAGCGGCCTACGGTTCCCGGCCCAACCGCACGCGCTGTTTCCTCCGCCGTGTCGGCCCTCTCGTACGTCGAGCCGTCCCAAGCCACTGGAGTGCCCGGATGCGCCGTACAACCTCTCCCTTTTCCCTGGTCCTGCTGGGTCTCGGCACGTTCCTGCTGGTGCTGGCGCCCCTGCTCGCCTGGTACGTGGAGCCGCGTGCCGCGGTGAACCCGATCGACATCGACACCACCGCCGTCTACACCGGCCGGGGCAGCGTCTTCGACACCGACCGGATCGAGACGGTTCCCGACCGGACGATCACCGTGACCCAGCGGGTGCGGGGCAACGTCGAGGACAGCGAACGCAGCGGCAACGCCGTCTGGGACGTGACGACCACGGTCGACACCGACAAGTCGCTGCCGGCCGCCGATCCGCACGACGCGCTGGACTTCGTGCCGCACCGCTGGGTGATGGACCGGAAGACCACGCGGCCGGTGCACTGCTGCGGGGAGAAGCCGTACATCGAGGGCGAGGCGTATCTGAAGTTCCCCTTCGACGTGCAGAAACGCTCCTACCAGTGGTGGGACAACACCCTCGGCGACACGGTGGTGCTGCGCTACCGCGGCACCGCGAAGGTCCAGGGCTACACCGGCTACAAGTTCACCGGCTCCGTGCCGCCGACCAGGACCGGCACGCGCATGGTCCCCGGCAGCCTCGTCGACCAGCCGAACCGGCCGCAGGTGCTGGCCGAGGAGTGGTACTCCAACCACGGTTTCGAGCTGGTCGTGGACCAGGCGACGGGCCGGGTGATCTACGCGCAGACCGGCCCGAGGCGCACCCTGCGGGCGCCGGGCGCCGAGAAGGACGCGGCGGTGCTGCTGGACAGCCGGAAGGTCTCGTTCACCACGGCCACCCAGAAGGAGGCCGTGCGGCAGGCGAAGCGGGACAGCGGGCAGCTGCGGATGGTGGGCACGACACTGCCGATCGGGGCGGCGGTGGGCGGCTTCGTACTCGCGGTGGTGGGTGGCGTTCTCATGACGCGCGGGCGGAAGGAGCCGGAGAGCACCGTTCCGGCCGATACGTCCGGAACGCCCCAGCCCACTCTCACGAAATGATGTGACGTCAGCTTCAACAAAGCCCGAAATTGTCACGTCGGTGAGTAGCCGTGGCGAACGTCCGGGCGAAAACTGTCCAACCCCACCCCAGCACATCCCGTCCACACTCCCCTCCCAGGAAGAGCTCAGGCTCCCCACGAGCCGACTCCTCCGTGACGACCACACCCCCACGTTTTCCCCACGCTGAGTTCCGCACCCTGAGACGAGTTGGAGCACCCATGCCCCAGCACGTACCGTCCGCGCTGCGCACGGCGTCCCCCGGCGCGCAGCACCCCCCGGCGCTCCCCCCACATCCGCGCCGGATCGTCTTCCTCGCCCATCGTGATCTGGACAACCCGTCCGCCGGCGGCTCCGAGCTGCTGGTCGACAAGCTCGCCGAGGGCCTGACCCGCCTGGGCCACCAGGTGACCCTGCTGTGCGGGGGGCCCGCGGCCTTCCGCGACTACCGGGTCGTGTCGGCGGGCGGCCCGTACGGGCACTATCTGCGCGCACGGTCGGCCTTCACCCGCCAGGTCGGCGACTGCGACCTGCTGGTCGAAGTCTGCAACGGCATGCCGTATCTGGCGCCGCTGTGGCATCGGGGGCCCACGCTGACGCTGGTCAACCACGTCCACACGGACCTGTGGAAGATGCGCTTCGGCGGGCCGCTGGCACCGGCGGCACGGATCGGCCGAAGACTCGAGCACTGGGCGCTGACCGGGGCGCGGCAGCGGAATCTGCTCGTCGCGGTGTCCTCCTCGACCGCCCGCGCGCTGCGCGCGATCGGGGTGGAGCGGGACCGGATCCGGGTCGTCCACAACGGGGTCGAGGAGCCGGGCCCGCGGGCCGGTCGCTCGTCCGAGCCGCTGTTCGTCGCCGTCGGGCGGCTGGTCGAGTACAAGCGCATCGATCTGCTGCTGCGGCTGTGGGAGCGGGTGCGGCCGGTGACCGGCGGCCGGCTGGTGATCGTCGGTGACGGGCCCGAGCGGGAGCGTCTGGAGCGGCTCGCCGGTCCCGGTGTGGAGTTCACCGGGTATGTGACGGAGGCCGAGAAGCACCGGCTGCTGTGCGCGGCCTGGCTGTTGCTGCACCCTTCCGCCGTGGAGGGGTGGGGCCTGGTCGTGACGGAGGCCGCGGCCCGGGAGACGCCGAGCGTGGCCTTCGACGTGCCGGGGCTCAAGGACTCCGTGGTGGACGGTGAGACCGGCGTGCTCGCGCGCGGCGAGTCGTCGTTCGCCGCGGCCTGGTGCTCGCTCGCCCTGGCCGGGCGGGAGCGGGAGTTGATGGGGAAGGCGGCGCGCGAGCGGGCGGCACAGTTCCGGTGGGACCGGACGGTGCGGGCGTTTCGGGTGGTCGCCGCGGAGGCGGTGAGGGGCTGGGCTCCGTGAGGCGGCTTACGGTCCGTCGTGACTGGTCGCGCCCACGCGGCGGAGCCGCACATGTCGTAGCCCCGCGCCCCCCGGCTGCGCCGAAGGACCCCTCGTTCCGGCGCTCCCTCGCCCTGTTCCGCGCCTTCCTCCACGAACAGGACGATCCCGAGAGCTGCTACTCGCTGCTCGCACGCGACGCCGTGGACCAGGTCGAGGCCTACGACGGTCCGGTCGCCGGGCGTACCGTCCTGGACATAGGCGGCGGCAGCGGCTACTTCACCGAGGAGTTCCGGCGTCGCGGTGCCAAGGCCCATCTGTTCGAGCCGGACATGGCCGAGCTGGGCGAGAAGCCACCCGACGGCACGGTCGTCGCCGACGGGTACCTGCTGCCCCTGCGGGACGGCGTCGCCGACGTCACCTTCTCCTCCAATGTGCTGGAGCACGTGGCCGACCCGGAGACCTTCCTCAGCGAGCTCGCCCGGGTGACGCGGCCCGGCGGGCTGATCTACGTGTCGTTCACCAACTGGCTGTCGCCGTGGGGCGGGCACGAATGGGCCCCCTGGCACTACTTCGGTGCCGCACGGGCCCGGGCCCGCTACCTGCGGCGCACCGGCACGCCCGCCAAGCACACGCTCGGCGAGAACCTGTTCGCGGTGCACATCGGCTCCACCCTGCGGCAGGTGCGCGCCCGGGACGACGTCACGGTCGTCTCGGCGCGCTCCCGCTACTGGCCCTTCCTCGCGGAGACCGTCGTCAAGGCGCCCGGCATCCGCGAGTTCGCCACCTGGAACCTCCTCCTCATCTTGCGGCGGTGTCCCCCATGACGACCACGGTCCAGGCTCCTCCCCCGGCAGCCGTCCCCACCACCGCGACCACCGCGGGCCCGCCCGACGGCCCGCGGTCACGGCGCTGGCTGCTCGGCTTCTGGGCCGTGGTGTTCGTGCTGTTCCTCGCGGTGCGGCCGGGGCGGCAGACCTTCGACACCAAGCTCGGTGTCACGGTCGATCCGGGGCAGTTCCTCGCCGATCTCGGCCAGTTGTGGCACGACCGGGCCGGGTTCGGCGGGATCCAGGACCAGTACGTCGGCTATCTGTGGCCGATGCTGCCGTTCTACTGGCTGTGCGATCTCGTGCGGCTGCCGGTGTGGCTGGCGGAGCGGCTGTGGCTGTCGCTGATCGTGTCCGTCGCCTTCTGGGGGGCGCTGCGGCTGGCGGAGCGGCTGCGGGTGGGAAGCGGAACGTCCCGGCTGCTGGGCGCGGTGACGTATGCGCTGTGGCCGGTGTTCACCACCGTCATCGGGTCGACGTCGGCCGCGGCGCTGCCCGGCGCCTTCCTGCCGTGGGTGCTGCTGCCGCTGACGAACGAGCGGTACGCCGCCCGCGTGGCGGCCCTGCGGTCGGCGCTGCTCGTGCCGTTCATGGGCGGGGTGAACGCGTCGGCGACCCTGGCCTCCCTGCTGCCCGCCGGGCTGTATCTGCTGACCCGGCCGCCCGGGCCCCGGCAGCGCAAGCTGATCGCCTGGTGGGCCCCGGCCGTGCTGGTGGTGACCGCCTGGTGGTGGGTGCCGCTGCTGCTGCTCGGGATCTACGGCGAGAACTTCCTCCCCTATATAGAGACGGCGCGGACCACCACGGACACCATGTCGGCGACCGAGGCGCTGCGCGGCGCCGGGAACTGGGTCGCCTATCTGCACCTCGGGGAGGCGTGGCTGCCGGCGGGCTGGACCGTGGCCTCCTCCGTGGTCGTGATCGTCTGCTCGGCTCTCGCGGCCGGACTCGGGCTCGCCGGACTCGCCCGGCGGGACATGCCCGAGCGGCGGTGGCTGGTGCTGACGGTGCTCGTGGCGGCGCTGGTGCTGCTCGCCGGGTACGGCGGGGCGTTCGGGGCGCCGTTCCACGGGGTGGTGCAGGGCTGGCTGGACGGGTGGCTGTCGCCGTTCCGCAACATCTACAAGTTCCAGACGGGTGTGGCGCTGGCGCTCGCACTGGGTCTGGCGCATCTGGTGGGTGTGGCCGCCGAGCCGCGCGGCGCCCGGCGGGTACGCGGCCGGCGCTTCGCCCCGCTGATCGCGGCCGTGCTGATCCTGCCCGGACTGCTGTGGCCGTACCTCAACGGCTCGATCCTCAACCCGGGTTCGTTCCAGAAGCTGCCCGCCTACTGGCAGGCCACGGCCGACTGGCTCGAGAAGTACTCGCCCGACTCGCGAGCCCTGGTCGTCCCGGCGACCGCGCACGGCGTCTACTCCTGGGGCTCCCCCATCGACCAGCCGCTCGACGTGCTCGCCGAGTCGCGGTGGGCGCAGCGCGACTACGTGCCGTTCGGCACCCCCGGCAACCGGCGCGCGATGGACGCCGTCGAGCAGGCGCTGCTGACCGGTTCCCAAGTGCCGGGGCTCGCCGACTACTTGAGCCGGGCGGGGCTGTACTACGTCGTCGTCCGCAACGACCTCGACCCCGACCAGATCGGCTATGTGCCCACCGCGACCGTCAAGCGCACCCTGGAGCAGTCGGGGTACGAGCGGGTGACGGGCCTCGGGCCGGTGATGACCGGCGGCCGGATCGCGCAGGACGCGCCGCTCCAGGTGGAGGGGCTGTACCCGCGGCAGCGGGCCGTGGAGATCTACCGGCCCACGGGTGCGGACGTGGTCCGGCCCGGGCAGGCCGGGCTCGCCCCGGTCGCCGACACGGCCGTGGTGTCCGGCGGTCCGGAGGCGCTGCTGCCGCTGGCGGAGCGGCTGCGCGGGCGGGCTTCCGTGCTGACCGGCGACAACCACCCGGGGCTCGGCACCCCTGCCGTGCAGGTGGTGGGCGACGGGCTGCGGCGGGCGGACACCCGGTTCGGGCTGGTCAACTCCGGTACGTCTTACACGTACACGCGTGACGAGCGCAACGCGCCGGACGCGCTCCAGGACCCGGGCGAGAAGCCGCGCCAGATCCTGCCCGCCGAGGGCACCGCTCACCAGACGGTGGCCGAACTGCGCGGCGCGCGCTCGGTGTCGGCGTCCTCGTACGGCAACTGGCTGTTCCACCTCCCGCAGTACGACCCGGTGAACGCCTTCGACGGCAACCCGGACACCGCGTGGGCGGAGGGCGCGCCGGACACACCGGACGGGCAGTGGCTGCGCATCGGCTTCACCGGCTCCTACGACATGCCGTCCTCGTTCAAGGTCACGCCGCTGCCGCAGGAGAGCGTGCGCGCCGCCGCGACGAAGGTCCGGGTGGAGACCGAGAAGGGCGAGCGGACGAGCTTCCTCCGGCCGAACGGCATGACCCAGCGGATCAAGGCGCCCGAGGGCGCGACGGGCTGGATGAAGCTGACGATCGTGGACTCCGTGGAGCGCCGGACCGGTCTGACCGGCGCGGGCTTCTCCGAGATCGGCCTGCCGGACGTGCAGGTGACACGCCTGCTGCGGCTCCCGGCGGACGCCGAGGACGCCACGTCGGCCGCGACCGTCGTCTCCCTGCACCGCGCCTCCGACCCGACGGGTCTGTCCGCGACCGGCACCGAGGCGGGCCTGCACCGCCGCTTCACGACCCCGGCCGCCGGGACGTACGAGGTGACGGCGAGCGCGGTGCCGGTGCCGGGCAGGGAGTTCGACGAGCTGCTCTACGAGGTGGCGCCCGAGCAGCAGGCCCGGATCGTCGCCACCGCCGACTCCACGGCCCGCCTCGGCGCGGGCCTGACGGCGCGCAACCTCACCGACGGCGACCTGACGACGGCGTGGGTGGCCGGCGACCGGCCGACCATCCACCTGCGCTGGGAGGGCAAGCAGCCGGTCGGCGAACTGGTCCTGGCCCCTGCGGGCGGCCTGTCCGCCCGGGCCTCCGAGGTGCACATCAGCTCCCCCGACGGCGCGGCCATCGCCGGCGTCGACGAGAACGGCTGGGTCCGCTTCCCGCCGATCACCACCGACCGGCTCGACATCACGATCACCGAGACGGCCCCGCTGACCCTGCACAACCCGGTCGCCGACGAGGACCTGCGCCTCCCGGTGGGCCTCACGGAGGCGTATCTGCCCTCCCTCGACCAGTACCGCACCCCGCAGCCGGACGGCACCCGGACGTTCTCCCTCCCGTGCGGCAAGGGCCCGGACGTGGCACTGGACGGCGAGCTGTACCAGACCAGCGCGAAGGGAACCGTGCGGGACCTGGTGGAGCGGCGGGGCGTGCGGGTGACGCTCTGCCAGGACGGCCGGGACGACACGGAGGTGCGGCTCTCCTCCGGCGAGCACCGGCTGGAGGGCGGGGACGCCGGCCCGCTCGCGCTGACGGACGTGACCCTGACCCGCGGCACGCTCCCGGAGGCCGCGGCGGCCGGGCGCGACCTGCGGATCCGGGACTGGCTGGGCGACCGGCGCGCGGTGACGGTCGGCTCGGGCGCGGCCTCGTACCTGACGACGTACGAGAACTTCAACGACGGCTGGAAGGCCACCCTGGACGGCAAGGAGCTGACCCCGGTGCGGCTGGACGGCTGGCAGCAGGGCTGGCAGGTCCCGGCAGGGGCGGGCGGCAGCGTGACGCTGACCTACGAACCGGCCACGACGTACGACGCCGCCCTGATCGGCAGCGGCGCCGGCATCGCGGTCCTGCTGGGTCTGGCGCTGTGGCGCCGCCGCGCCCCCAGCCCCGACGCGCCGCAGCCGGTGCCGCCGCTGCCCGGGCTGTGGCTCGGCACGGTGGCGCTGACGCTGGTCGGGGTGGTGATCGCGGGCTGGTTCGCGCTGCTGGTCCCGGCGCTCGCGCTGCTCGCCGCGCGGCGGCACGCCCTGCTGGTGCCGATCGCCTTCGCCGCCCTGGCCGGTGCCGGGATCGTCGCGGCGTTCGGGGCCGGGGAGCCGGTGGGCGCGGGCGGGGGCGCGTTCGGGCATCTGGCCCAACTGCTGGCGCTGATCGGCCTGTTCGCGGGGCTGGTGAGCCTGCGCGAGGAGCAGCCGGCGCCGTCGGAGGCGCCGACGCGGCAGCTGCCGGGGACGGAGACCGGGGAGGGCAAGCCCGTATGACGGCACCGGTACGCATCCCGTTCCCGGTGGTGGACGAGGTGTCCCGGCACTGCCTCCAGGAGGCGGAGCCGGAGACGGTCCACATCGAGGTGCACCTGCCTGGCCCCCTCGACCACGCGCGGCTGCGCAAGGCGTTCCTGGAGGCCCTGCACCGGCATCCGCGGATCCTGATGCGGGAGGCGCGGGGGCCCTGGTACCGGCGGCAGTACGAGTGGGAGCTGACACGGGAGCCCGACGTGGAGGTGGTGACCTTCGCCCCGCCGGGTCCGCGCGCCCTGCGCGACGCGCGGACCCGGGCCCTGACGGACGCCCCGCCGCTGTCGGTGTCCCCGCCGGTCCGGCTCGAGGTGGTGGACTCGGTCCTGCTGCTCACCATCAACCACACCGCCCTGGACGGCCCGGCGTGCCTGCGCGTGCTGGCCACGGCCGCCGAGCTGTACGGGGGCCGGGACAACGCCCCCGCGGCGCCCCCGAACCGTGCCGCCGAGCCCCGGCAGGAGGTTCCGGACACCCGGGCGGGCTGGGCACCCCCCGCGCGGGTGGCGCACGGCACCCCCGAGCCCTCCCCCGGCAACGGCCTGCTCGTCACCGAACTCCCCCTCCCGCACCGCCCCAAGGGCTCCCCGTACACCGTCAACGACCAGCTCATGGTCACCACGGCCCTGACCATCGCCCACTGGAACAGGGAGCACGGCGCCCACCCCCGCCCCCTGCGCATCACGATGCCGGTGGACGACCGCCCCCGCGACACCACGATGCCCATCGGCAACGGCACCCGCCTGGTGGAGGTCCCCTACGCGCCCGGAGAACTGGACGTCACCGGCATGCCGGCCCTGCTGCGCCGCACCGCCGAGCGGACCCGCGCCCTGAAGTCCCTCCCGCGCCCCCAACTCGGCCACGGGGCGGCCCTCCTGACCTCCCCCTGGGCGCCCGTCACCGCCCGCGCCGCCCTCACCCGCACCCTGCGCCGGGCCGCCGCGCCCTGGACGTCGACGACCCTGCTCAGCAACATCGGCCGCATCCCCTACCCCCTGGACTTCGGCGAGGAGGCGGGCCGCGCGCACGCGGTCTGGTTCTCCGCGCCGGCCCGCATGCCACGCGGCCTCACGGTGACCACCGCCTCCACGGCCGGCCGTCTCCATCTGGCCCTGCGCTGGTCGAAGGCCCTGCTCAGCCATGGCGACGGCGCCCACCTCCGCGACCTCTTCGAGCACTACCTGCACACCACGGAGGTGACCCCGTGACCGCACCGGCCACCACCGGACCCCCGCCCCGGGACCTGCGCGACTTCTACGAGAACCCCGCCGTGCCGGTCGCCTCCGGCACCCCGCGCAGCCTCCGCCAGGCCCGCATGCTGGCCCGGGCCCTGAGCGGCCCGGCGAGCGCGAGCCCGCGGACGATCATCGACATCGGCTGCGGGGACGGCACCGCCGCCGCCACCGCCGCCCCGCTCCTGCCCGGCCACCGCGTCATCGGCGTCGACTGGTCCCAGGACGCCCTGCGGCGCGCCCGCACCCGCATCCCCCACGCGGTGCGTGGCGAACTCACCGGCGGCGGGCTGCCGTTCGCCTCCGGGTCGGCCGACGCCGTGCTGTTCAGCGAGGTCGTCGAGCACCTCGTCGACCCGGACGCCGCGCTCGACGAGATCCGGCGGATCCTGCGCCCCGGCGGCCATCTGATGCTGTCCACGCCCAACCTGGCCGCCTGGTACAACCGGGGCCTGCTGCTGGCCGGGGTGCAGCCGGTGTTCTCCGAGGTCAGCCTGCGCGGCATCCACGGCCGCCCGGGCACGGAGGTCGTGGGACATCTGCGGCTCTACACCGCCCGCGCGCTGAAGGAGTTCGTCGCCGCGTCCGGATTCACGGTCGTACGGCTCGAAGGGGCTCCCTTCCATGGGGTTCCGCGCCCGCTGCGCCCGCTGGACCGGCTGGCCTGCGCCCGGCCGCAGCTCGCGTCGATCCTGCTGCTGCACGCCAGGAGGACGTAGCCGATGTGGTGGGGAGTGGCCGCGGCCCTGCTGGCGAACACCCTCTACAGCCTGGGTTTCGTGCTGGAGAAACGTGCCCTCACCTCGCTTCCCGAGGTGACGATCCGGCAGCCGGCCCGGCTGCTGCGCCTCGTCCTCGGCAGCCCCCTGTGGATCGGCGGATCCCTCGCCCTCGCGGCCGGTTTCGCCGCGCAGCTCGTCGTCTACCGCACGCTGCCGATCGCCGCCGCCCAGGGCATCTTCGTCTCCGGTTTGGTGCTGCTGGTGCTGCTGTCGGCGCGGCTGCTCGGGGAGGAGACGTCCGGCCGGGAGCGGTACGCGCTGGGCGCGATCCTGCTGGCGCTGCTGATGGTGGTGCTGTCGCTGCGGGAAGGGTCGGACACCGTCAGCCAGGACGCGCCCTACCAGCTGATCCTGCTGGTGTGCGTGCCGTCGCTGGCGGCCGGGGTGTGGCTGTACGCCTCGGCCGAGCGGCGCACCCGCAACCGGCACCGGCGGCCGACGACCGGCGTCGAGTACGGCGTGGCCGTGGGCCTGCTGTACGGGGTCAGCTCGCTGGCCATCAAGGGCCTCTCCAGCCGGCTGACGACCCGCGGCATCGGCGGTGCGGTACTGGACGTGCTGAGCTCCCCCTATCCGTATCTGCTGCTGTTCACCGGTGTGTTCGGCCTGGTCATGTCGCAGGCGGCGCTGCAGCGCTGCCGGGCCTCGCTGATCGTGCCGGTGTGCACGACCGTGACGAGTCTGTTCACGGCGGTGCTCGGCACGCTGTCGTTCGGCGAGGCCCTGCCGGACGAGCCGCTGCGGCTCGCGCTGCGCGTGGCGGGCACGGCCCTGGCGGTGGCCGTGCTGCTGACCATGCCCAAGCACGACACCTCTCCCCACCCCTCCCCACCCGCCAAGGAGCTGGCATCCCCATGAAGCCCGACGACCCGCTGCTGAAGATCCTGGCCTGCCCGCTGGACAAAGGTCCGCTGCATCTGCTCCCGGAGGAGGCCGGGCGGGAGGAGGCCCTGTACAACCCGCGTCTGCACCGCCGTTACCCGATCACCGACGGCATTCCGCAGCTGCTGCCGTCCTCGGGCGAGCAGGTGCCGGACGACGAGCACGAGGAACTGCTGAAGAGGATGGCGCCATGAGCAGCCTGGCGGCCCGCGTCGCCCCTCTGCTGCCCACCCGTCTGGTGGCCGCGACGGCCCGGGCGCTCTACCCGCGGTTCGAGCCGGAGCTGGCCCGGCTCGCCGAGCTGTGCCCCCCGGGCTGCGGTACGGCGGTGGACGTCGGCGGCTGGTACGGGCCCTGGACGCACCGCCTGTCCGGCCTCGCCGAGCAGGTCGTGACGGTGGAGCCGGTGCCCCATCTGGCGCGGCTGCTGGCCGCCGCCGCCCCGCCGAACGTCCATGTGGTCCGGGCGGCGGCCTCGGACCGGCCGGGCATCGCCCGCCTGTGGCTGCCGTCGGACGACTCGGGCGACCGGGGCGTGTCCTCGCTGGTACGGCGCGACATCCACGGCCGCGCGCTGGACGTCCCCTGCGTCACGCTGGACGAGCTGGGCCTGCGCGGCGTCGGCTTCGTCAAGATCGACGTGGACGGCAGCGAGCCGGCGGTGCTGCGCGGCGCGACGGGACTGCTGGCCCGGGACCGGCCGGCCCTGTTCGTGGAACTGGAGTCCCGCATCCAGCCGATCGCGCCGGTGGTGACCTATCTGTCGCTGCTGGGCTACGACGGCTGGGTGCTGCCCGGCGACACCTGGGTGCCGCTGGCGAAGTTCCCGCTGGAGGAGCACCAGGCCGGCGCGTCCCACGTCGTTTCCCACGGCCTGCTCCGCCGCGTCCTGCCCTCCCCGCTCCTGCGCGGCCCCCGCTACGTCAACTCGGTGCTGTTCCTGCCCGACGGCCGCCGCCCCGGCAGGGACCCGGTGGGCGACCATGGGTCCCATGGCCTCCGCAAAGCACCCCGCTAGCCCGTTCACCCCGCTCGACTTCCAGCTGGTGCTGCTGCGCCGCATGGCCGACCACAACCCCGGGCTCGTGGAGGACGCGCGCCATGAGCTGGGGGTGTCGATCGCGGACATGCGCGAGGCGAACAGGCGCTGGCAGGCGATGGTCCGCTCCCCGCGCTCCCGCGCGTCCCTGGCCCGCTATCGCCAGGTGCTGGGCGACCCGGAGTCCCGCACGCCGCGCCGGATCGGCGATCTCGACTGCGAGGCCTGGCGGTGGCCGGTGCCGCTGTGGCCCTCCTTGCGCTTCGAGGTGCTGACCGCACCGAACGGCGCGGTGTGGAACGAGTGGCTGGTCCGCGCCCCCGGCGCCCCGGGCCCGGAGCTGCGCACGCTCGACGATCTCACCCCCTGGTCCTGCACCGTCGACGAGGTGGCCCGGGCCTTCGCCCCGGCCCGCCCCCTGGAGGGCACGGCTCCGACCCGGTGGGGTCTGGCGTTCACCGCGCCGGACGCGCAGGGGGTGCGGCGGGAGGCCGTCGCGGAGTTCACCTGGGGGCTGCTGCAGCGGGTGTCGGTCACCGGCCCTCAGGGCTGAGCCACGCGACTCCTGGAGGGCGGCTTCGCCGGTACGCACCACCACGCGAGGACCGCCGCGCCCAGATAGGCGAGGGCCCCGATGCCCATGCTGATCCGGATCCCGGTGCCGTAGTTCGCGGCCGAGGCAAGGAGGCTGCCGCCGAGGGCGACGCCGGTGGCGCTGCCGATCTGGCGGGTGGTGTTGAACAGGGCGGAGGCTGCGCCCGAGTAGGCCGGGGGCGCGGCGCCCATCACGGTGGCGGTCGTGCCGGTGAGGGCGAAGGAGGTGCCGAAGCCCGCAGCCATCATCGGGGCGACCAGCAGGGCGTAGGCCGGGTCGGCGCCCGCCGCGGCCCAGCCGGCCAGTCCCAGGGCGGCCAGGAGCAGGCCCGAGACCACCAGCGGCCGGTGGCCGGTGCGGCGGGACAGCCGGCCGGACAGCACCGAGGCGAACATGGTCATCGCCACCGCGGGGAACAGGGCCAGACCGGTGCCGAGGGCGCTGTAGCCGCGCTGATGCTGGAACTCCAGGCTGGCGGTGAACACCATGCCGTAGAAGCCGAAGTTGAACAGCAGGCCGATCACGGCACCGCCGCTCATGGCGCGTGAGCGCAGCAGGCTCAGCGGGAGGGCGGGGGACCGGGCCAGCCGCTCGCGCAGGACGAAGGCGACGGCGGACAGCACGGCCAGGCCCAGACCGGCGAGCACGGCCGGGTCGGACCAGCCGCGCCGCCCGGCCTCGTTGAGCCCCCCGGTCAGCAGGGCCACCGCCGCGACGACGGCGATCTGGGCGGGCCAGTCCAGGGCCCGGTCGGCGCGCCGGGGCGAGCGGGCCACGTGCCGCAGGGTGAGCGCCAGGCAGGCGGCGCCGACGGGCAGGTTGATGAGGAACACCCAGCGCCAGCCCACCGTGGAGACGAGCAGCCCGCCCAGCAGCGGCCCGGCGGAGGCCGCGATGCCCGCCATCGAACCCCACAGTCCGAAGGCCCGCGAGCGGACGTCCGGTTCCGGGTAGGCCTGCTGGAGCAGGGCCAGCGAACCGGGCACGATCAGCGCCGCGCCGAGCCCCTCCACCAGCCGGGCCACCACCAGGAAGGGCGTGCTGGGCGCGAGCGCGCAGGCCGCCGAGGACGCGGTGAACACCGTCACGCCCCAGCAGAAGACCCGCCGGTTGCCCAGCCGGTCCCCCAGCGCCCCGCCCGTGAGCAGGAATCCGGCGAAGACCAGGGTGTAGCCGTCGGTGATCCACTGGATGCCGGTGAGCGAGGCCGACAGCTCCCGCCCGACCACCGGCACGGCGACGTTGATGACCGTCACGTCCAGGATCACCATGAAGTACCCGGCGCACACCGCCAGCAGCGGTGCCCAGGACCGTCGCGCGGGCTGCGGGGCCGGCTCGGGAGAGGGCATGGCCTACCACTACACCAAAAGCCCCACCGAGGGACGTATGCCCCACCCGTGGTGGTCAGCCGGCGGCGGTCAGCACCGCCCGCACGACCCGCGGCACCGAGTCCGGGTGCAGATCGAGGAAGAGGTTCGGCTCGATCAGCTCCAGCTCCATCACACACGGCTCGCCGTCCGGCCCGGTGACGAGGTCCACGCGGGCGTACAGCAGCTCCGCGGCGACGGGTACGGCGGCCAGTGCCCGTTCGGCGACGGCCAGTTCGGCGGGGGCCGGCTCCCAGCGGCGCAGATCGGGGTGGGCGACCTTCTCCGCGTCGTACGGCGTGCCCGGCGCGAGGACGGCGCCCTTGACACTCGCGTGCAGCAGACGTCCGCCGAAGAACTGCAGGGCCCGCTCGCCGTGCGTGTCGATGCTGCTCAGATAGGGCTGCACCATGACGGTGAACCCCTCGGCGTGCATGCGCTCGGCCTGCCGTAGGGCGGCGTCCCGCTCCCCGGCCGGATGGCGGGCGGCGTACCGGGCACCGGCCCCGGAGGCGGGCTTCACGACGAACTCGCGGTCGGCGGGCAGCTCGACGGGGTCGCCGGGAGCGAAGTACCGGGTGGGCACGGTGGGCACCCCGGCCTCCGCGAGCTGCCCGAGGTAGCGCTTGTCGGCGTTCCACCGCACGACACCGGCCGGGTTGGCGAGCCGGGTCGCCTTCCCGCACCGCTCGGCCCACGCCGTGAACTCCTCGGCGCGCCAGCTGTAGTCCCAGGTGGAGCGGATCAGGGCGAGATCGAAGGCGGCCCAGTCGACGTCGGGGTCGTCCCAGAAGACGACGGCGGTCCTGGCCCCGGCCTGGTGCAGCGCGTCCGCCAGCACCGGCAGATCCTCGTCCTTGCTCACCTCGCCGCCGGGGTCGTAGGTGACGAGCGCGATGCGCGGGATCCCGGCCACGGCGACTCCACTCTCGGGCAGACGATCGATTCCGGAGCAGGCTAACAACTGCTGCCGCAACCGCGTACCCCCGTTGACCTCCCCCTTTGTCGACTGCTCCGCTCCACGGAGGAAGGGGGTTCCCGGCTCGGGCCGCCGCATCCCCGAGCAGCGCTCCGGGACGTCTTACTCGTCCTCCCCCGGCTCCCAGTCCAGCAGCCGCACCTTCGCCACCGTGCGGACGTGACGCCGCATGGCCGCGGCGGCCTGCCGGGGCTGCCCGGCGGCGATCGCGTCGAGGATCGCCCGGTGCTGGGAGAGGGAGCGGGAGGGGCGGCCGGGCTGACGCAGCGACTCGGTGCGGCTCTCGGCGATCTGCTCGGCGATGGAGCGCATGAACTCGGCGAGCAGACTGCTGTGGGCCGCCGCCGTCACGGCCGCGTGGAACAGCCGGTCGCCCTCGACGCCGTGGCCGCCCGCCTCGATCTCCTCGGTCATCACACCGAGCGCCGAGCGCATCGCCGCCAGGTCGTCCTCGGTGCGCCGCTCGGCGGCCAGTTCCGCGAGCTTCGTCTCCAGCGCCTCCCGCGCCTCCAGGACGTCGGGCAGGCGCCGGCGGCGTTCCACCATCCGCTCGACCGGTTCGGTGTCGAGGCTGTCCCGCACGAGGTAGGTGCCCCCGCCGTGCCGGGCCTCCACCAGGCCCTGGACCTCCAGCACCACGATCGCCTGCTTCACCGAGGCCCGGCTGACCCCGAGCCGCTGGGCGAGATCCCGCTCGGGCGGCAACCGGTCACCGGCCCGCAGACCGCCGTCGGCGACGTACTGGCGCAGCCGCTCCAGCACCTGTTCGTAGAGGCGCTGTTTGGTCATGGGGCGCAAGGCGTCGGTCACGGGCTCCCCCTCTCGCCGGGAGCGTAACACCGGACCTTCACAGTGGCGGAGTGGCTGAGCCAATTCTCGCGCACCCCCTTGACGGGCGCCCGGCCCGCACCCACGCTGTTCGACCAACGCACCTCAAGTGGCTCAGCCACTCGGCCACTGAAGGTGCGACCAGCCGCTCCGGGGCCCAACGACGGGAGCCCGTATGTCCCCCGAACTCATCTCGATCCTCGTCCTCGTCGTGGTGTTCGTCATCGCCACCACCCGTTCCGTCAACATGGGCGCGCTGGCCTTCGCCGCCGCGTTCGCCGTCGGGGGGCTGGTCGCGGACCTCGACGCCGACGGCATCTTCGCCGGGTTCCCCGGTGA
This sequence comes from Streptomyces tuirus, assembly GCF_014701095.1. NCBI lineage: Bacteria > Bacillati > Actinomycetota > Actinomycetes > Kitasatosporales > Streptomycetaceae > Streptomyces > Streptomyces tuirus. The sequence goes on from NZ_AP023439.1 coordinate 2,201,445, forward strand.
CCTGTTCGTCGTCCTCGTGGGCGTCACGTACCTCTTCGCGATCGCCCGCGCCAACGGCACCACCGACTGGCTGGTGCACGCCGCGGTCCGGCTCGTGCGGGGGCGGGTGGCGCTCATCCCCTGGGTGATGTTCGCCCTGACCGGCGCGCTCACGGCCATCGGCGCGGTCAGCCCGGCCGCCGTGGCGATCGTCGCCCCGATCGCCCTGAGCTTCGCCGCGCGCTACGGGATCAGCCCGCTGCTGATGGGCGCGATGGTCGTCCACGGCGCCCAGGCCGGCGGCTTCTCCCCGATCAGCATCTACGGCTCGATCGTCAACGGCATCGTGGAACGCGAGAAGCTCCCGGGCAACGAGGTCGTCCTGTTCCTGGCGTCTCTCGCGGCGAACCTGGTGATCGCGGCGGTGGTGTTCGTGCTGTGCGGGGGGCTGAAGCTGTGGGCGCGGGGGGCGGTGACCGAAGGCGACAGCACTGCCGGCGACCCGACCGGGGCAACGGGCGGCTCCGCACCGGCAGCGGGCAGTTCGGCCCCGGCCGCAAGCAGTTCGGTTCCCGCCGCGGGCAGTCCTGCCGCTGAGGCGGCACCGGGGGGCGCGGCGGCACCCGGCAGCGCCCAGTTGCGGACCCGCCCCGCCCCGGCCACTCCCGCCGCGAGCCCGGAAGAAGCCCGCCTCACCCCGGCCCGCTCAGCCACCCTCGCCTCTCTCCTGGCCCTGGTCGTCGCCGTCCTGGTCTTCGACCTCGATGCCGGACTGACAGCCATCACCCTCGCCGTCCTCCTCAGCACCGCCTGGCCGAAGGACAGCCGCAAGGCGACCGGCCAGATCGCCTGGCCCACCGTCCTCCTCATCTGCGGCGTCCTCACCTACGTCGGCGTCCTCGACGAGATGGGCACCATCACCTGGGCCGGCGAGGGCGTCGGCGGCATCGGCGTCCCCCTCCTCGCGGCCCTCCTGCTCTGCTACATCGGCGCCCTGGTCTCCGCGTTCGCCTCCTCCGTGGGGATCATGGGCGCCCTGATCCCGCTGGCCGTGCCGTTCCTGGAGCGGGGCGAGATCGGCGCGATCGGCATGATCGCCGCGCTCGCCGTGTCGGCGACCGTCGTGGACGTGAGCCCGTTCTCCACCAACGGCGCCCTCGTCCTGGCCGCCGCCCCGGACGTGGACCGCGAGCGTTTCTTCCGGCAGCTGATGGTGTACGGAGGGATTGTGGTGGCGGTCGTACCGGCGGCGGCCTGGCTGGTGATGGTCGTCCCCGGCTGGGGATGACCCGGCCGGGTCCACCGCCCACGGACAACGCAGGCAACAGTCAAGGAGATGTGACGCGTGCCCCCTCTCTTCCCGGCCCTGACCGACAGCCCGGCAGGCAGCCCGGCCGACAGCCCGGCCCTCCGGTTCGGCGAGCGCTCCCTCACCTACGCGCAGCTCGCCGCCGCTGCCGGAGCGCTCACGGGCCGCATCGGCGGAGCCACGCGGGTCGCCGTCTGGGCGACGCCCACGATGGAGACGGCCGTCGCCGTGGTCGCCGCGCTGCTGGCCGGAGTCCCGGCCGTGCCCCTCAACCCCAAGTCCGGTGAGAAGGAACTCGGGCACATCCTGTCCGACAGCGCCCCCGACCTCGTGCTCACCGCCCCCGACGACCTGCTCCCCGCACCCCTGCGGGACCTGACCCGCGTCGACGTCGACGTGCACGCCACCGGCCCGGCCCCCGAGGACCGCGCCGCGGACGAGGACCCGGCCCTGGTCGTCTACACCTCCGGCACCACCGGCCCGCCCAAGGGAGCCGTCATCCCGCGCCGGGCCGTCGCGAGCACCCTGGACGCGCTGGCCGACGCCTGGCAGTGGACCGGCGACGACGTCCTCGTCCACGCACTGCCGCTGTTCCATGTGCACGGCCTGGTCCTGGGCACCCTCGGCCCGCTGCGCCGCGGCGGATCGGTGCGGCATCTGGGCCGCTTCAGCACCCAGGGCGTGGCGCGCGAGCTGAACAGTGGCGCGACCATGCTGTTCGGCGTGCCGACGATGTACCACCGCATCGCCGAGGCCGTGACGAGCGATCCGGACCTGGTGAAGGCGCTGACCGGGGCCCGGCTGCTGGTCTCCGGTTCCGCCGCGCTGCCCGTGCACGACCACGGCCGGATCGCGACCGCGACCGGGCGGCGGGTGATCGAGCGGTACGGCATGACGGAGACGCTGATGAACACCAGCGTCCGTGCCGACGGCGAGGCCCGCCCGGGCACGGTCGGCGTGCCGCTGCCGGGCGTGGAGCTGCGGCTGGTCGAGGAGGACGGCTCGGAGGTCACCGCGTACGACGGGGAGACGGTCGGCGAGATCCAGGTGCGCGGGACGAACCTGTTCACCGAGTACCTCAACCGCCCCGACGCGACCGCCGCCGCCTTCACCGCCGACGGCTGGTTCCGCACCGGCGACATGGCGGTGCGCGACCCCGACGGCTATGTCCGGATCGTCGGCCGCAAGGCCACCGACCTGATCAAGAGCGGCGGTTACAAGATCGGGGCCGGTGAGATCGAGAACGCGCTCCTCGAACACCCCGGAGTGCGGGAGGCGGCCGTCACCGGGGAGCCGGACGCCGATCTGGGCGAGCGGATCGTCGCGTGGATCGTGCCGGCGGATCCCCAGGCACCGCCCGCGCTGGAGGAGCTGGCGGACCATGTGGCGCAGCGGCTCGCGCCGCACAAGCGGCCGCGGGTCGTGCACCACCTGGACGCGCTGCCCCGCAACGACATGGGCAAGATCATGAAGCGGGCGCTGGCCCATGGCTGAACGCCTCTCCGCGCGCGAGGTCGTCACCGCCCTCGCCGACGACGCCACCTTCGCCGAACTCCCCGCCCCGGCACGGCAGTCGCGGCCCGACGGCCCACTGGCCTGGCCGGGCTACGACGACTCCCTCGCCCGGGCCGCCGAACGCACCGGCGAGCAGGAGTCCGTGGTCTGCGGCACCGCCCGCGTCGGCGGCGTGCGGGCCGTGCTGATCGCGTTCGAGTTCGGCTTCCTCGGCGGCTCCCTCGGCCGGCGCACCGGCGACCGGCTGGAGGCGGCGTACGCCTACGCCCGAGAGCGGCGCTTCCCCGTGGTGCCCCTGGTGGCGACGGGCGGCAGCCGCATGCAGGAGGGCATGCTCGCGCTGACCCAACTCCAGCGGGTGGCCCGCCAGTCGGCGCTCACCCGGGAAGCCGGTCTCGCGCAGGTCGCGGTCCTGCGCGACCCGACGACCGGGGGCGGCTGGGCCACCCTGGGCGCGGGCGCGGACGTGGTGCTCGCGCTGCCCGGGGCCCAGGTCGGCTTCGCCGGGTCCCGGGTGCGGCCCGCGGACGCCGACCCGGCGGCGTACACGGCCGAGGCGCAGGTCGCCGCCGGGGCGGCGGACGCGGTCGTACGGCCTCAGGAACTGCGCGAAACGCTCGGGCGATGGCTGCGGCTGCTGACCTGCCCCTCCACGACGCCCGCCCCGCCGCCCGAACCGCTCGGCGAGTCCGCGGTCCTGCCCGTCACCGGCTGGGACGCCGTCCGCCGGGCCCGTTCCCCGCAACGGCCGCGCGCAGGGGCCTACTTGGACGCCTACTTCACCGAGAGGGCGGAGATCAGCGGCGACCGCTGCGGCGGCACCGACCCGGACGGCATGCTGTGCGGCTTCGGCACGCACGAGGGCCGCACGGTCGCCTACGCCGCGCAGACCGGGACCGCGACCCGCCCCGCCGGATACCGCACCGCCGCCCGGCTGATCCGCCTCGCGGACCGGCTCGGCGTCCCGGTGCTGACCCTGGTGGACACCCCGGGCGCGGCCAACGACGCGGAGGCGGAGCGGCAGGGCGCGGGCGCGGCCATCGCCGACCTGTTCGGCGCGGTCGCGAGCGCCCGCACCCCGGTGACCACGCTGGTGATCGGCGAGGGGGGCTCGGGAGGCGCCCTGGCCCTGGCCGCCCCCGGCAACACCTGGGCCACACCCGACAGCTACTTCTCGGTGATCGCGCCGGAACTGGCCGCGGCCATCCTCAAACGGCCCCCGCGCGAGGTGGAGTCGACAGCGGACCAACTCCGCATCCGGCCGCAGGACCTGGTGGAGCTGGGGGTGATCCGGGGGACCGTCGGTGGGTGAGTTCGGTGAATGCCCTCGGCGCCATCAAGTACCGTCCGTCACAATGGTGCTGCCCAGCGCATGCGAACGTACGGGGGTGTCGTGGACGGGTTGGTCGAGTTCAGGACCGGAGACGGGGCCGTGGTCGCGGTCGAGGCGGTGGAGGAGCGGTCCGGCTCCCGTCTGGTCTCCCGCGGTGACGGCACGGTTCAGGCGGCCCGCACCTTCGAGGGCGCCCTGGACGGGGTGCGGGCCGCGGCCGAGTCCGCGCTGCGCGTCTTCCGGGACGGCTCGCTGAGACCGGACGGCGTGGAGATCGAGTTCGGGGTGAAACTGGCCGCCGAGACGGGCGCGTTCATCGCCAAGGGCACCGCCGAGGGGCACTTGGTGGTCAAGCTGACCTGGTCCCCGTCCAAGCCGGAGGCCGCCGCATCGGATGCCGCGTCCGCCCCGGGGGCCGGCGCCGCCTCATGAACAGCGCCGTGGACAGCGCAGCGACGAGCGCTCTGAACAGCGCCGAGTGGCACGCCCGGATCGAGTTACGGGGCCGGGTGGCCGGAGCGGGCTTCCTGGTCACCCCGAGCACGGTGCTGACGTGCGCCCATGTCGTGGGCGACGGCGAGGACCTGACGGTGACCTTCACCGAGCGGCCCGGGACCCCCGCTGTCCCGGCCCGCGTCGTCGCGCACGGCGGCTGGAGCGGCGGCGTCACCGACCCCGGCGACCTGGCCGTGCTGGAGCTGGACCGGGAGATGCCGATGGCCCCGGCCGCGCTGGCCCCGGTCGACGCGGCGCACGGCCCGGCGGCCCGCAGGCTCGTCGTCTACGGCTTCCCGGACGGCTGGGACGAGGGCACCCTCACCGAATGCCGGGTCACCGCGGCGCAGTTGATCAGACGCGAGTGGCTCCAGCTGGAGGCCTGGCACCAGGGCGGCCAGCCCCTGGCCCCCGGCTTCAGCGGGGCCGCCGTCACCCTGGCCGACACCGGCGAGGTCGTCGGCATGGTCACGGCCGACTCCGGCAGCGGCGAGGTGCGCACCGGCCGGATGATGCCCACCCAGGTCATGGCCCGCTACTGGCCGGACCTGCAGAGCCTGGTCCCCACCTCCGACCACACCAGTGCCGACCGGGCCCGGCTGCGCGCCCTGGTCGAGAAGGCGGCCCGCGCCGGCCTGGACTGCGACCCGGCGCGGCTGTACACGGCGGCGGCCGACCCGTTCGACCCCGCGCCGCCCGAGGAGGGGTTCGACTCGCTGTGGTCGGCGGCCCTGTTCGTGCTGTGCGAACTCGACGGCCCGGGCGCCGCCCGCACCGTCGCCCGGTTCGCCGACCGGCTCCAGGAACTGCTGCGGGCCCCGGCGGTGGAGCCGTCGGCGCCCGACTGGTCGCCGATCCTGGTGGAGCTCGGGCACAGCGGGGCGGGCGACGGCCTGGTCCGGGTCGAGGTGTCCGCGTACAGCGAAGGGCGGCGGCATCCGGTCGAGTCCGGCACGGTCGAGCAGCACCGGCTGCACGCGTACGTGCAGGAGGGGATCGAGGCGGCCTTCCGCTATCTGACGCCCGGCGCGGACGAGTTGGTGGCGTTCGCGCTGCCGCGGGACTGGCTGGACTGGCCGGTCGACCGCTGGGAGAGCGGCCCGGACGACGACACGCCGCTCGGCTGCGTCTACCCGCTGGTCGTCACCGACCACGCCCGCCGCAAGGCCAGCACCCGGCATGTGCTGACCCGGGCGTGGAAGCGCCTGGACTCCTGGCCGGGAGCGCGGATGCACCGGGTCGAGTGCGGCGGCCCGGAGGAGCCCGGGCGGCTGAGGTTGCGGCTGCGGCAGCGCGACGCGTGTCTCGCCGGATTCGGTGCCGCCCCGGCCGCCGCCCGCACCCGGGCCCACTTCGACATCTCGCTCGCCGCTCCGGCCCCGGTGATCGTGTGGTCGCGGGGCGGCTGCGGCTCCGGGCAGGAGGAGTGCGCCGGGGCGGACGGCTGCACCGGCAAGGCGTTCCTCGACGCGCTCGACGCCCATGTGAGGGCCGTACCGCCCGCCGAACTCCCGCGTCACGTCCTCGCGTTGCGCGAGGAGGCGCTCGCCGAGGAGGACCACTGGGCGCACGGCATCCAGCTGCTCTGGGACGACCCGCGGCTCTTCGCCGACCCGCACGCCGTCACCGCCGCGCACGCGAGGTCGCCGGTGGCCTGACCCACCCGCACGCGACGCGCCCCGGAAGACACCCACCCGCAACGCACCCCACGAAACACCCACACGCGACACGCCCCGGCAACACCCGCCCGCGACGCCCCTCGCGAAACACCCGCCCGCGACGCGCCTCGAGAAACACCCTGCACGCGACGCGCCCCGAGAAGCACCCGCACGAAAACGGAGAGCGGAGACCACCCCCCATGCCGCACTGGTCCGTCTACACCGGCCGCAGCGAGCCGCACGACGGCATCGACGATCTGCCCGCCCCGCCGCCCTGGCGTGCCTTCGACGGCGGGCCGGCCCTGCCGCCGCCGCACGAGGGCGACGACGCGACGGCCGTCTCCCCCGACCGCGTGCACCGGGCGAAGTCGTACGTCGCCGGCGAGGAGAGCGTCCGGCTCGTCAACGCCGCGCTCTGTCTGCGCCGCCCTCTGCTCGTCACCGGCCCGCCCGGCACGGGCAAGTCGTCCCTCGCCTACGCGGTGGCGCGCGAGCTGCGGCTCGGCCCGGTGCTGCGCTGGAACATCACCAGCCGCAGCTCGCTGGCGGACGGCCTCTACCAGTACGACCCGCTGTCCCGGCTGTACGCGGCCCGACAGGGGCAGGAGGGGCCCGGCGGTGTCGAGGACCACCTGCGCCTCGGCCCGCTCGGCACCGCCCTGCTCCCCTACGACCGGCCCCGCGCGCTGCTCGTCGACGAGATCGACAAGAGCGACCTCGACCTGCCGAACGACCTGCTGAACGTCCTGGAGGAGGGCCAGTACGAGATCCCGGAGCTGGCCCGTGCCGCCCGGCACTCCGGCGACGGCGCGGCCGAGGTCCTCGCCGACGGCACGGACACGCCGGTCGCCGTCCGCCGTGGCCGGGTCCGCTGCCGGGCCTTTCCGTTCGTCGTGCTGACCAGCAACGGGGAGCGCGAGTTCCCACCCGCCTTCCTGCGCCGCTGCGTCCGACTGAAGCTGCGCCGCCCCGGGCGGGACCAGCTCACCCACATCGTCCGGGCCCATCTGGACACGCCGAGCGGTGACGCGGACCGCCTGATCAGCCGCTTCCTGGAGCGGGCCGCCGGCGGCGAACTGGCCACCGACCAGCTGCTGAACGCCCTCTACCTCACAGGAGTGGCGGGCCTGGACGCCGACTCGCGCGACGACCTCGCCGAGCAGCTGATGCCGTACCTCAGCGCGGCGGCCGACGGCGATGGCTTCTGAGGCCGGATCCGGGCCGTCCCCGGTCGCCCGGCTGGCGGCGGCCCTGTCGGCGGCGGGCGCCGCTCCGACACCTCGGGAGATCGCCGAACTGCTGTGGCTGGCAGGTCAGTTGGAGCAAGCGGCGGAGGAGCCCCTCGTCGGGGAGCACCCGACCGGGCAGCCCGAGGCCGGCCGGCCGGTCGCGCCCGAGACTCCCGGCACCGCCCCCGGCCCACCCGGCCCCGCCGAGCAGACACCCCCCGCCCCCGCGCACCCCACCGAGCCCCCGGCCCCGGCCGCTCACGACCGCGTCCCCCTCCGCCTGCCCGCCCCACGGCCCCCGGACGGTCCACAGCACCACCCCGGCGGCGGTGGATCGCCGCTCCTCGCGCCCGCGCCGCCGATGCTCCCCCACCCCCTCGCGCTGCAGCGCGCCCTGCGTCCGCTGCAACGCAAGGTGCCCTCCCCGCACGCGCGCCTGCTGGACGAGCGCGCGACGGCCGACCGGATCGCGCGGCTCGGCGCCCACCCGGACGTGTGGCTCCCCGTGCTGCGCCCGGCACCCGACCGCTGGCTGCGTCTGAACCTCGTGCACGACACCGGCCCCACCATGCCCGTCTGGCGCCCCCTGGTGAGCGAACTGCACGCGGCGCTCGCCCAGTCGGGCATCTTCCGCACCGTCACCCTGCACCCGGCCACGCCCGACGGCCGGGCCCGCCAGGTCCCCGTCCTCGACGACAGCCGCACGGCCACCCTCGTCGTCAGCGACTGCATGGGCCCGCAGTGGCGCCCGGGCGAGGCGGGCGACCGCTGGTACCGCACCCTGCGGAACTGGGCCCACCGCATGCCGCTCGCCGTCGTCCAGCCCCTCCCCGAACACCTGTGGCCCACCACGGCGTTGCCCGCCGAGCCGGGCCTGCTGACGGCTCCCACCGCCGCGGCCCCCACGGCGACCCTCGCGTTCACCCCGTACGACGCCTCACCGCCCCCGGCCGGGGCCCTCCCGCTGCCGGTCCTGGAACCGGGCGCCCCCTGGCTCTCCCACTGGGCCGCCCTGCTCGCCGACCCGGGCGGCGCCCGCACACCCGGCGCGGTGGCCTGGCTGCCGGCCGCTCCCGCGCCCCCCGCCGAGCCCGCCCCCGACCACACCACGGCCTCCCCCGAGGACCTGGTCCTGCGCTTTCGCGCGACCGCGTCCCCCGAGGCCTTCCGCCTGGCCGGGCATCTCGCGCTGGCGGTCCCCTCGGTCCCGGTCATGCGCCTCGTCCAGCGCACCCTGGACCGCGACCCGCGCCCCCAGCACCTGGCCGAGGTGATCCTCAGCGGCATGCTCACCGCCGCCCCCGGCCCCTCAGGCTCCTACGCGTTCCGGCCCGGCGTACGGGAGTTGCTGCTGCGCTCCCTGCCCCGCACGGCCCGCGGCCGGACCCGGGAGTTCCTCGCCCGGGTCGGGGGCCTGATCGACGAGCGCGCGGGGCTCGCGGCCGGTCAGTTCCGGGCCGAGACGGGCGACGGACACGACGAGGCCGGCCCGGCGTTCGCCACGGTCAGCGAGGAGACCGTACGACGGCTGGGCGGGACGGACACGCGATCCGCGGCGGAACCCACCGCCCCCACGATCCTCTTCGAGTCCGACGACCTCACCGGCCACCCCGAGGCCCGCATCACCCTCGAGTACGCGGTGCACGAGATGCTCTCCCGCGGCGCGCTCGCCCCCCACCGGTTCGACGTGCGCGTCCGGGGCAGCGGCTACGACGTCCACACCGAACCCGGCACCTACCTCCTGCCCGTGCTGGTCGCCGTCCTGCGCGGCCTGCCCGAGGTGCTCACCGGACTCGTGGACCCGCCGCCCCTGACCGTCACGTTCTGGGACCGGCCCGTCCCGCCGCCCGAGCCGCCGCCCGTGCCCGCCGACATCCAGGTGATCGTCTCCCCGGCCGTCTACGAGCAGTTCGCCGCCAGCTCGGCCGCCCAGGGCCCCCAGCGCTTCCAGCCCCTCTACCAGGACGGCGCCACGGACACCCCGCCCGTCGCCTGGTACTGCCCGCTGTCCCCCGCCACCACCCCCGAGCCCGAGGCCCGCGACCTGGTGCAGGGCCCCTTCATCACACGCGACCTGCGCCGGCTCGGCATACCGGCCCCGGGCCGCACGGCCGTCGTCCACACCCGGCCCGACGGCCCGCTGACCCTCCTCGACCCCGCCCGGCCGCACGACGACAGCAAGCCCCGGCTCGTGACGTACTACGAGGTCGACCTCACCACGCACCAGGCCCACCACCGGGTCTCCCTGCCGAGTTCCGGCAAGGGCGTCTTCGCCGCCGCCGTCGAGCTGTCCTGGCACGTGGAGGACCCGGTCGCCTTCGTGCGGGCCGAAGTCGGCCGGGTGTCCGAGCCGCTGCTCGGCCATCTGCTGGAGGAGGCGGCCCGCATCACCCGCCGGCATCCGCTGCGCCGGGCCGGCGCCGCCCAGCGCGCCGTCAACGCCGGGCTGCGCCGCTGGCCGGTGCCCGGGCTGTCGGTGACGGCGTCGGTTCAACTGGACCGGGAGGGCGCGGCCCTGCCCGGGCCGCAAGGGACCGCTCCCGCGCGGCTCCCGCTGCCGCGGCTGCTCGGCGAGGCCGAGACGGTCCTGGTCGGCTTCGACGGCCCGATGACCCGGCTGTTCTCGGCGAGCACCGCACGCGAGGCCGTGCTCGGCCTGCTCGCCCTGGTCGACGAGCACCGCGACGCGCGGCACGCCCTGCCCGGCGCGGTGCGGGAGACGTTCGCCCATCCGCTGGACGTGCTCCGGGCCTTCGCGCGGGACCCGCTCGGGCCGCTGCTGCGCGAACGCCTCGACGAGATCGAACTCCGGGCGGTGCCGCACGCCCCGGCGACGCACAACTCCGCGCCCCTGGTCCGCACCCTGCACGCCTCCGGCCGCCGCGTCTGTGTCATCACCGACGTCTGCGCCGAGGCCGTCCCCCGCTATCTGCGGCCCTACGGCGCCCTGCCCCTGGCCGGCGTCCACGGACGCGCCGAGGACCTCGCCCTGCTCACCCCGCACCCGGACTGCATGCTGCGCGCCCTCGACACCTGTGCGGGGTCGGCCGCGACGGGCCTGGTCATCGGCTCCACGGTCGCCGAGCTCGCCGCCGCCCAGCGGGCCGGGCTGCGCTTCATCGGCCTCGCCCGGAACACCACCACCGACCGGCAGCTGCGCGAGGCCGGCTGCGAGACCACCGTGACCTCCCTCGCGCCCCTGCTGGAGGCCGCGCGCTCCCTGTGACCCAAAACTGCGAACCCCCCGTTCGGCGGCACCCCGCCCGGCCCCCCAGGAAAGGCGGCCCGGCCCCGTCCCGCGCACGATGCGAAAGAGGCCGCCAACCCGGCGGACCCACGTCTGCGAGGCCCGCCACCTGGCGGCCCCCCACGGTCTGTGCTCTCGGGAGGACCTGCCATGACCGCCAGTCTGGAGCAGTTGCGCCGCTGCCACTTCGCCGTCGACCTGGGGGCGGCCCGCACACGCGTCTACGTCAAGGGCGCCGGCCTCGTCGTCGACCAGCCGTCCGCCGCCGCCGTGAACACCCGTACCGGCGCGCTGATCGCGGTCGGCGAGCTCGCCGAGAAGATGACCGGCCGCACCCCGCACTACATCCGGGTGGTCCGGCCGGTCTCCGGCGGGACCGTCGTCGACATCGAGATGGCGCAGCGCATGCTGCGGCACCTGCTCGGCGACAAGATGCGCCGCGGCCTGCGCCGCAAGCCGATCCTGCGCGCGGCGGCCTGCACCCCGCACGACGCCGACCCGCTGGCCCAGCGCGCCGCGATCGAGACGCTCGTCGGGCTCGGTGCGCGACGCGTGGAGCTGGTCGACACGCTCATCGCCGCCGCCGTCGGCTGCGGGCTGCCCGTGGAGCAGCCCGAGGCGACCATGATCATGGTGTGCGGGGCGGCGGCCACCCAGGTGGCCGTGCTGTCGCTCGGCTCGATCGTCACCGCCGAACGCATCCCGGTGGGCGGAGAGGCCGTCGACCACGCGATCGTGCAGCACCTGCGCCACGAGCACGAGCTGATGCTGCCGAGCCAGTCGGTGCGGCCGTTGCAGCTGGCCCTGTCCGGCAACGGCCTCACCCCGCAGGGCCCGGCCTCCACCGAGATCCACGGCCGGGACGTCGCCACCGGGCTGGCCCGCTCCGTCCAGGTCGACACCGCGGCCGTCCGGGACGCCATCCAGACGCCGCTCACCGCGGTCCTGGACGGCATCGGCAAGGTGCTGCGGGACTGCCCGCCCGATCTGGTCGCCGACCTCGCCGACCGGGGGATCATGATGGTCGGCGGCAGCGCCCTGCTGCCGGGCCTGGACCAGATGCTGCGGCAGGCCACGGGCATGCCGGTGCACATCGCCGAGCGCCCGGACGTGTGCGCCGTGCAGGGTCTCGGCGCGATGCTGGAGGGCCGGATCGCGCCGCTGGCGCTGGACCCGCTGAGCACCTGAGCGTCAGGCGCCGGTCAGCGGGCGAACCAGCAGCGCACGGTCGTCCCGCTGTCGCCCCGGTGCACCCGCACCAGGTCGGCGATCAGATTGACCAGCAGGATCCCGCGCCCGCCGCGCTGGTCGCGGGGCACGGGCCGGCGTCCGGCCAGGGGGTCCGCGAGCCGCCCCCCGTCGCGCACCTCGCACAGCACGTACCCCTCCTCGGCCCACACCCGCAGCACGCCCGAACCCCCGCCGTGCACCACGCTGTTGGTGGTGAGTTCGGCCGTGGCGAGGGCCAGGTCGTCCAGCTTCACGCCGGCCAGGCCGAGCCGCGCTCCCTCCCCGACGGCCACGTGCCGGGCGTGGGAGAGCGAGTCGGAGACGAAGGAGAACGTCAGCGCGTCCTGCACGGGCGCCAGCGGCTCGTTGTAGCGGCTGACGACGTCCTCGGGGGCGTACGCGTCGTTGTCCCGCGCCGTGCGGGAGCCGGGGTGGATGACGGCGGGGTGGGTGGCGTAGGCGTCGGCGACCATGTGCTCGGGCAGCCGCGCCACGTCGTACGGGCACATGATCGTCGCCGTACGGCCGCGGAAGGCGGCGTTGATGAGCGCCTCGTGCTGGGCGCACGCCGGGTACTCGGTGTCGGAGCGGCCCGCCCAGACGGGCTCGCCGATGATCCGCACCCGGCGGCCGGCGGGCTGGGCGTCGGCGAAGGCGCGCAGCACGCCGGGGATGATCCGCCCGGGGTTGCGTCCGGCCTCGCGCATGTCCAGCAGCCGCACGGCTTCGGCGGCGTCGCCCAGCGCGTCCCTGATCAGGGCGAGGTTCTTGCCGGGCACGGCGACGGCGACCGGCTCGCCGGCGTCCAGGCCGTCGTGCACGAACGGCAGGGTGCCGTCGAGGTATTCCTGTTCGTCCCGGTAGAGGAGCGCGGGGTGGGCGAAGGGGTCGAGCGGCCCGAAGGGCTCGGTGGCGGCAGCGGTCATGACGTCGACACCTCGATTCCCCTCTGGCCCGGCCATAGCAGGTCCAGCGTGCGCCGCAGGGCGGGCGGCGGCCTGCGCACCACGAACCGCCGGCCGTCCCGGAGCTGCCCGGCGGCGGCCGCGAGCGCGCCGGCGCCCGCGACGTCCACGAACGTCACGCCGGACAGCTCCAGGTAGTACACGTCATCGTCCTCACGAACAGCCTGCTCCAGTACGCCTTCCCAGATCGCACGGGTCGTCAGACCGACCTCACCGGCCGCCCGGACGCCCTGCTGCCCGGCCAGCGGGAAGACCGCGAGGCCCGGTACCGGGCCGCGAGAGCCGCTCTCCGACAGCTGTTGCCGAGTGTTCAAGGCCGTCTCCCCACACTTCGGGACCACAGCGCTCGTACCCGTACGACAGAAGCTCATTCCCCCGAAAGGTGTGTAGCACGCCGAACGGCGGGCAGGCGCACCTCACACCGACGTCCACGGGGGCGAGTGACGTCGCGCAGTCCGGCGAGCGAGACGAACACGACCGACGAGGACCGACAAGGCGGTGACATGACCTCAGCGGCATCACCACATCTCACCGGAGGGCTGGACACCCTGGTCATCTGTGGCCGCGTCGACGCGGACCGCGCCGAGCTCACCCCGCGGGGTGAGCTCGTTCACGGCTGCGCGGACATCCTGGCCCGGACCCTGGCCGGTCTGCCGGCCACCGTCACCCGGGTCGACCTGGACATGACGGGCGTGCACTTCATGGACACGGCCGGTCTGCAGTTCCTGGACGTGCTCGCCGATCACGGCCGGCAGCGGTCGCTGACGGTGACGGCGACGAACTGGAACGGCCAGCCGCGCCGGATCCTGGAGCTGGCGGGCCTGGACACGACGGACCCGCTGACCGGTCTGGCCGTCACGGGCCCGGTTCCCGCCGTGCCGCCGACCGCCCCCGCCTCCTCGGCGGTCGCCCTGGAACGCGCGGAGTGCCTGCACGTGCTGCGGGAGGAGGTCGAGCAGCTCCGCCAGGCCATCGCCTCCCGCCCGGTCACCGACCAGGCCCGGGGCATCCTCATGGCCACGCACGGCTGCACGTCCGACGAGGCGTGGCACATCCTGCGCGAGACGTCCCAGCTGTCGAACACCAAGCTGCGCGATGTCGCGGCGGCGGTGACGGCGAGCGCGGAGGCGGACGGCCCCCCGCCCTCCCCCGAGCTGCGCACGGCGCTGCAACGGGCGGTCGCACGGCGCCGCCGGGGCTGAAGGCCGAGGGGCATGCGCGCGCCCGGCCCCGGTGCGCCCGGTCCCACGGGGGTACCCGGGGGGCCGACAGCCGCGCAGGGAGGCAGACCATGAGCGATCACACCCCGTCCCGGGCCGAAGGCGACCGCGAGGGCGACGAGCCGGACACGACCCCGCGCCCCACGCCGTCCCAGGCGGAGGGCGACCGCGACGACGCCGACGCGACCGACACGAACACCGACGCCGACGCGGAGGAGGCCACGGAGACCACGGGCGCGGAGACCACATAGAGGCGACTCGACGGGGCACCCGTATCTCCCCGACCAGTCAAGGGAGTTATTCGTGATCATCGCGGTCGTCATCGCCGGGTGCGTGCTCCTGGCCGTGCTCGCCTTCCTCGTCCCCCGTCTCTCGCGCCACCCCGAGCGCGGCACCCAGCGTTCGCTCGGCGCGGGTGCCCGGGCCGGCGGCAAGGCCCCCGGCGTCCTGGGCAGGCTCTTCAGCAAGCCCTTCCACACCAGCTCCCGCGCGGTGAGCCGCAGCGGCTCGGCCGGCCGCCGCACCCGCGGCCGCATGCCCTTCTGACCCGCGCGGCCGGACCGCCCGGCATGCTGATCGGGTAGGGCAGGGCAGGCAGAAGGAGACCTTCTCGATGGGTACCGCTGTGCATGTCCCGCAGACGCGGGACATGATCGGGGAGGAACTCTCCGGGGATGAGGCGTTCACCGCGCTGCGGCGCTACGGGGGCCGCCGGCTGCTCGTCGACGCGTTCACCCGGTTCCGCTACGCCGACGGCTTCACCAACTCCCGCGCCCTCGCCTTCCAGGTGGTCCTCGGCATGGTGCCGTTCACCATCGCCCTGGTCGGCGTCGCCACCACCGTGCACACCGAGAGCGTGGGGCGGATCATCGAACTCACCCTGGGCCGGATCGTGCCCGGCGCCAGCGCGGAGCTGATCGAGGACGCCCTCGACAGCACCGAGCGCAGCGCCGGTTCCGGCGCCTGGGGCGCTGTCGCGATGTGGACGGGCCTGGCCTTCGCCGTGCTCAACCTGGCCTCGGCGATGGCCCAGGTCGAGCGGGGCGCCAACCGCATCTACGGCATCGAGCGCGACCGGCCCTTCCTGGCCAAGTACGGCCGTGGCCTGCTGCTGGCCCTCGCCGCGGGCATGCCGATGGTCCTGGGGTTCCTCGTGCTCGTCGCGGGCGAGGCCGTCGGCAGTGCGGTGGTGGAGACCTACGGCTGGTCCCGTACCTGGCTCGACTGGTGGGGCGTCCTGGACGTGCCGCTGGGCGTGCTGCTCGCCTGGGTCGCCTCGTCGGTGATCTTCCGCTGGGCGCCGCGGCGGGACCAACCGGGCTACACCTGGCTGGCGTTCGGCTCGGCGGTCCATCTGGTGCTGTGGATCACGGCCACCTGGCTGCTGTCCCTCTACGTCGCCGAGAGCGGTTCCTTCGGCGCGGTGTACGGGCCGCTGACGGCGTTCGTCGCCCTGCTGCTGTGGGCCAACCTGACCGGGGTGGTCCTGTTCCTCGGCATCGCCTTCGCCGCTCAGCTGGAGGCGGCCCGGGCCGGCGTCACCGAGGCCGTGCACCCGGACCCGGGGCCGGGTCCGTGACGTCCCCCGGCTGACGCGCGCCCGGCCCCCTCTGATCACCGCGCCGAACCAGGACGTATCGTCCTGGGTGTGAGCGAAGTGCCCCCCGCGACCACAGCACCGGCAGACCTCGAAGCGACCTCCACACCCCCCGGACCGGCCGGCCCCCCGCCGACCGGCGACGACCCGGCCCTGCGGGCGGCCTACCGACTGTGCCGGCGCCGTACGAAGCACGAGGACCCGGCGGAGTACGCGCTGATCCAGCTGGTGCCCGCGGCCCTGCGCCCGGCGCTGCACGCCCTGTGGGCCGCCGCCAACGCCCTGGACGACCTGGGCGACGACCGCACCGCGCCCGCCGCCGAGCGGGCCGCCCGGGTCGGGGCCTGGATCACCGCCCTGCACCGCGAACTGCCCACCGGATCAAGCCCGGACCCGGTCCGCCGCGCCCTGGTGGACACCGCGAACCGCTGGCGCCTGGACCTGTCCGAGCTGCGGGACGCCATGGCCCAGGTCCAGGAGGACACCGGCGGCAGGCACTTCACCGACTGGGCCGAGTGGCGCGCCTGGGGCCGGGACAACCTCCTGCCCTGGTTCGGCCTGGTCCGCACGGTCTTCGACCGGGCCGGAGTCCCCGTCGCGCTGCGGCTGGACACCCGGGAGACCTATGAGGAGTTCCTCGACGGCGTCCGGCTCACCGACATCCTCACCGACCTGGCCGCCGACCTCGCCCAGGGCGACCTCCTGCTGCCCGCCGAGGCCCTCGACCTGCACCCCGGGTCGGCGGCCGATCTGGCCCGGCGCCGCTGGAGCCCCGCCGTCGCCGCCCTGGTCACGCATGTGACCGGCCTGGCCCGCCAGTGGGTGAGCCACGAGTCCCTCACCCGCGGCATGCACCCCGGCCCCGCCACGGTCCTGCACACGATGGCCGCCCTGCTGCGCGCCCAGCTCGACGCGATCGACGCCGCGGGTCCGGCCCTGCTCCGCTCCCCGCCCCGGCCCGCGCTGCGCACCCGGGCCCGCATCCTCGCCCCCGCCCGGACCCGCGCGGCCCTGGCCTGGAGCCTGACCCCGCTGACGGTGCCGCCGCCCCAGCGCCCCGGCGCCCACCGGCCGCCGGCCCCCGCCGGGCCGGCACCCGCCCCCGGCACCTTCCGGCCGCCGCCGCCCCACCCGAGCGGCGCGCGGCCCCCGGAGATCCCGCCCGGTGATCTGCCCGCCCATGTCGCCGTGATCATGGACGGCAACGGCCGCTGGGCCCAGCAGCGCGGCCTGCCCCGGCACGAGGGCCACCGCGCAGGTGCCGCCGCGGTCCGCGAGGTGGTGTACGGCGCCCTGGACCTCGGCCTGCGCCATCTGACGCTCTACACCTTCTCCACCGAGAACTGGCACCGGGACCCGGAGGAGGTCGACGCGATCCTCGACCTGCTGCGCCGCGAGATGACCGAGAACCCCTTCCGCGACCTGGACGTCCGGCTGCGCTGGCACGGCCGCGCCGGCCGCCTGCCGCCCGACCTGGTCGACGTCCTCCATCTGCGCGAACGCACCACCCGCGCCCGCACCGGCCTGACCCTGACGATGTGCATCGACTACGGCGGCCGGGACGAGCTCACCCGCACGGCCGCCGCCCTGGCCCACCGGGCCCGGGAGGGGCGCCTGGAGCCCGGCCTGATCGCCGAGGACGACTTCGCCCGGCACCTGCCCCTGGCGGACCTGCCGGACGTGGACCTGCTCTGGCGCACGGGCGGCGAACAGCGCGTCTCCAACTTCCTGCCCTGGCACGCTGCCTACGCGGAGCTGCACTTCACGCCCGGCCTCTGGCCGGACACCGACCGCCGCGACCTCTGGCAGGCGCTGGCCGCGTACACCCACCGCCAGCGGCACCACGGCGCGACTCCGGCTTCACCCCCTGCCGACGGTCCGTCAGCAGCCCACTGCTCGACGGCCCCTGCCGCGGGGCCGGGCGGGTGATCCGGATGAGCCGCCCTGGAGCGGCACCGCCCTTCTCGCACTCCCGCGAGTAGAAACGGTTCTGCGCGTGTAGCGCGCGGTGGGGCGGGTGGGACTCGAACCCACGGCCGACGGATTATGAGTCCGCTGCTCTAACCGGCTGAGCTACCGCCCCATAGCGGCGTGTCGCGTACATGTGTGCGCGCCGTCTGCCGCAGCATAGCCGCTCATACGATCTCCTGCTTCGGCTGGGCGGCTTCGCACGGCCTACGTGACCTTGAGGACTGCGCCGGGTGCCGCGCGGTTCCCGGACCAGGGAGAAAGACATGAAAAAGGACCCCGGAGAGGGGTCCTCGTTCAACCTGCTCCCCCGACTGGACTCGAACCAGTAACCTGCCGGTTAACAGCCGGCTGCTCTGCCAATTGAGCTACGGAGGACCGAGCTCCCCGGACTGGACTCGAACCAGTAACCTGCCGGTTAACAGCCGGCTGCTCTGCCAATTGAGCTACCGAGGAAGGTCTCGTTTTGCATCGAACGTACCTACCTGGGTATCCGCCAGGGGGCGCGCGTTCGCTGCGACACATACATTAGCGCAAGCAGGGGGGTGCTCCGCCAATCGGTACTCCCCGGCACCGACGCCGCACCGGAGACCTACGCAAGGAAAGGGTGGCCGCCATGCGTTACCGGCTCACGTTCGTCGCCGGAGTCGTCCTGGGTTACGTGCTGGGCACGAGGGCCGGGCGCGAGCGCTACGAGCAGCTGAAGAAGTCAGCCAGGCAGTTCGCTCAGAACCCCGCCGTCCGCAACACCGCGGAGACGGCGGCCCACCAGGGCCGCGAGTTCGCGGGCAAGGCGTACCACGTGGTGAGCGAGAAGGTAGGGGACCGCGTCCCCGAGTCGGTGACGGAACGCGTCCGCCACCTCCGCGACCGAGCCACCCACAACGGCGGCGAGGACGACTGGGGCACGACCAACACGTGACCCTCTGATGCCGATCATGCCAGCGCCCCGAAAGGGGCGCGGGGCTGTGTCGATGTGCGGCTCCGCCGCGTGGGCGCGACCAGCCCCGACGCACCCGCACGCGAACCCGGCGACGCACCCCCACGGCGCCCACGGCCCAAGCCGGCGCAGCGGTACGGCAGAATTTTGGCCATGGGGATAGTCGCCGGGTTGGACAGTTCACCCGATTTCACTCGTATCGTCGTCTGTGACACGGACTCCGGAGCCGTGCTCAGGCAGGGATATGCACCGCATCCGGTGGAGAGCCCCGAGGGCGGCGGCCGGCCGTCGGACGTCGATCCGCAGGCCTGGCTGCTCTCGCTGGGCGAGGCCGCGGGCGGCGGGCTGCTGGAGGGCGTGCAGGCGATCGGCGTCTCGGCGCAGCAGAACGCCGTCGTGCCGCTGGACGCGCAGGGCAACACCGTGCGGCCGGCGATGGTCGGCGGCGACAAGCGCACGCAGGTGGCCGCGGCCGATCTCGTCGACGCGCTCGGCGGGCGCGAGGCGTGGGCGCAGGCCGTGGGCTGTGTGCCGCAGGCCGCGCAGCCGGTCACCAAGCTGCGCTGGCTGGCCCGCACCGAGCCGGAGAACGCCCAGCGCACCGCGATCCTCCTCCAGGCGCACGACTGGCTGGTGTGGCAGCTGCTGGGCCGGCCGGTGCGCAGAACCACCGACCGGGGCGGGGCGTCCGGCACCGGCTACTGGTCGGCGGCGACCGGCGGCTACCGGCCCGACCTCGTGGAGCTGGCGCTCGGGCACCAGGTGATGCTGCCGGAGGTGATCGGCCCGGCGGACGCCGCCGGTACGACGCCGGAGGGGCTGCTCATCTCGGTGGGCACCGGCGAGACCATGGCGGCGGCGTTCGGACTCGGCATCGGCCTCGGCGACGCGGTGGTGTCGCTGGGCGCGTCCGGGTCCGTGATGGCCGTGCACCCCGAGGCGCTGGTCGACGGGTCCGGGATGATCACCGCGCTCGCGGACGCGACCGGCATGCACCTGCCCGTCGTCACCACGCTGAACGCCGTACGGACCCTGCGCGGGGCCGCCGAGCTGCTGGGGCTGCCGGATCTGGAGAGTCTGTCCGACCTCGCGATGAAGTCGACGCCCGGGTCGCACGGGCTGGTGCTGCTGCCCTATCTGGAGGGTGAGCGGACACCGAACCTGCCGCACACCGCCGGGACGCTCGCCGGGCTCAGGCGCGAGTCGATGAAGGCGGAGCATCTGGCGCGGGCGGCGTTCGAGGGAATGCTGTGCGGGCTCGCGGACGCGCTGGACGTGCTGCGCGGCCGGGGTGTGGAGGTGCGGCGGGTGTTCCTGCTCGGGCCGGCCGCCGAACTGCCCGCCGTGCAGGCCGCGGCGCCCATGCTGTTCGGGACGCAGGTCGTGGTGCCGCAGCCCGCGGACTACGCGGCGATCGGCGCCGCCCGCCAGGCGGCCTGGGCGCTCGGGGCGTCGCAGGGCACGCTCGATGTGCGGAACCCGCCTGCCTGGCAGGGCGCGGTGGCGCAGGTGCTGGAGCCCGGGGACGAGCTGGCCGTGGGGCAGGCGGTGCGCCAACAGTTCGTGGCGGTTCGGGAGCAGACGCACCCCGGGGCCCTCTGACGGTTTGACCGCCTGTCGGGTTAATTCGCTTGAGGTAACGCCGGTGGAGTGTTCGACGATAGGGGCCAGGGGCAACCACTCGCCCCGTCGTCCACTCCGAGAGAAGCAGCGTGCTCATACGACTTCTGCGGACCTATCTCAGGCCCTACAAGAGACCCATCACCCTGCTGGTGCTGCTGCAGTTCCTGCAGACCTGCGCCACGCTCTACCTGCCCACGCTGAACGCGGACATCATCGACCGGGGTGTCGTGAACGGCGACACCGGCTACATCCTGGGCTACGGCGGCCTGATGATCGGCATCTCGCTGGTCCAGGTCGTGTGCAACATCGGCGCCGTGTACTACGGCGCCCGTACGGCGTCGGCGCTGGGGCGGGACCTGCGGGCGTCCGTGTTCGACCGGGTGCAGTCGTTCTCCGCGCGTGAGGTCGGTCACTTCGGGGCGCCGTCGCTGATCACGCGGACGACGAACGACGTCCAGCAGGTGCAGATGCTGGCGCTGATGACGTTCACGCTGCTGGTCTCGGCGCCGATCATGTGCGTGGGCGGCATCGTGCTCGCGCTCGGTCTCGACGTGCCGCTGTCCGGGGTGCTGGTGGCGGTCGTGCCGGTGCTGGGCATCTGCGTGACGCTGATCGTGCGGCGGCTGCGGCCGCTGTTCCGGTCGATGCAGGAGCGGCTGGACTCGGTGAACCGGGTGCTGCGCGAGCAGATCACCGGCAACCGCGTGATCCGCGCCTTCGTCCGGGACGAGTACGAGCAGCAGCGCTTCCGGAAGGCCAACACCGATCTCACCGACTTCGCGCTGGGCACCGGCAACCTGCTCGCGCTGATGTTCCCGATCGTCATGACGGTGGTGAACCTGTCGTCGATCGCCGTGGTGTGGTTCGGCGCGCACCGGATCGACAGCGGCGGCATGCAGATCGGCGACCTGACGGCGTTCCTGGCCTATCTGATGCAGATCGTGATGTCCGTGATGATGGCCACCTTCATGTTCATGATGGTGCCGCGCGCGGAGGTGTGCGCCGAGCGCATCCAGGAGGTGCTGGACACCTCCTCCAGCGTCGTGCCGCCGTCGGCGCCGGTGCGGGAGCTGCGCCGGCACGGGCATCTGGAGATCCGCGGGGCGGGCTTCCGCTATCCGGGTGCCGAGGAGCCGGTGCTGCGGGCCGTGGACCTGGTGGCCAGGCCGGGTGAGACGACCGCCGTCATCGGCTCGACCGGCAGCGGCAAGTCCACGCTTCTCGGGCTGGTCCCGCGGCTGTTCGACGCGACCGAGGGGCAGGTGCTCGTCGACGGTGTCGAGGTGACGGAGATCGACCCGAAGCTGCTCGCGAGGACCGTCGGGATGGTGCCGCAGAAGCCGTACCTGTTCGCGGGGACGGTGGCGACCAACCTGCGCTACGGCAATCCGGACGCCACCGACGAGGAGCTGTGGCACGCGCTGGAGGTGGCGCAGGCCAAGGACTTCGTGGAGCGGCTGGAGAGCGGTCTCGACGCGCCGATCGCGCAGGGCGGGACGAACGTCTCCGGTGGTCAGCGCCAACGGCTCGCGATCGCCCGGACGCTGGTGCAGCGGCCCGAGATCTACCTCTTCGACGACTCCTTCTCCGCGCTCGACTACGCCACGGACGCCGCCCTGCGGGCCGCGCTGGGGCAGGAGACCGCCGAGGCGACCGTGGTGATCGTCGCCCAGCGGGTGGCGACCATCCGGGACGCCGACCGGATCGTCGTCCTCGACGAGGGCCGGGTCGTCGGCACCGGACGGCACCACGAGCTGATGGCGGACAACGAGACCTACCGGGAGATCGTGCTCTCCCAGCTGACGGAAGCGGAGGCTGCCTGATGGCGGGGCCCATGGGGCGGATGATGGCCGGGGGCGGCCCCGACCAGCGCTCGCTCGACTTCAAGGGGTCGGGCAAACGGCTCGTCGCGCGGTTCCGGCCGGAGCGGATCACCATCGGCGTGCTGCTGCTGTGCGTGGTGCTCAGCGTCGGCCTCAGCGTCGTCGGGCCGAAGATCCTCGGCAAGGCGACCGACCTGGTCTTCGCCGGCATCGTCGGGCGGGGCATGCCGGAGGGGGCGAGCAAGGAGCAGGTCCTCGACTCCATGCGGCAGCGCGGGGACGGTGACGTCGCCGACATGCTGCGCAGCACCGACTTCACCCCGGGCGAGGGCATCGACTTCACCGCCGTAGGGCATGTGCTGCTGCTGGCGCTGGGCGTGTTCACGGTGGCCGGGCTGCTGATGGCGGTGGCGACGCGGCTGGTGAACCGGGCCGTGAACCGGACCATGTTCCGGATGCGCGAGGACGTCCAGACGAAGTTGTCGCGGCTGCCGCTGTCGTACTTCGACAAGCGCCAGCGCGGTGAGGTGCTGTCCCGGGCGACCAACGACATCGACAACATCGGGCAGACGCTCCAGCAGTCGATGGGGCAGCTCATCAACTCGGTGCTGACCGTCATCGGCGTGCTCGCGATGATGTTCTGGGTCTCCTGGATCCTGGCGCTGGTCGCGCTGGTGACCGTGCCGCTGTCGTTCGTCGTCGCCACGCGCGTGGGCAAGCGGTCGCAGCCGCACTTCGTGCAGCAGTGGCGTACGACGGGCAAGCTCAACGCGCACATCGAGGAGATGTACACCGGGCACACCCTGGTGAAGGTGTTCGGGCGGCAGGAGGAGTCGGCCGAGCAGTTCGCCGAGCAGAACGACGCGCTGTACGAGGCGGGGTTCAAGGCGCAGTTCAACAGCGGGGTCATGCAGCCGCTGATGATGTTCGTGTCGAACATCAACTATGTGCTGGTCGCGGTGGTCGGCGGGCTGCGGGTGGCCTCCGGCTCGCTGTCGATCGGCGATGTGCAGGCCTTCATCCAGTACTCGCGGCAGTTCTCGATGCCGCTGACGCAGGTGGCGTCCATGGCGAACCTGGTGCAGTCGGGTGTCGCCTCGGCGGAGCGGGTCTTCGAGCTGCTCGACGCGGAGGAGCAGGGCGCCGACCCGGTGCCGGGCCTGCGGCCCGAGGAGCTGCGCGGGCAGGTGGCGCTGGAGCACGTGTCGTTCCGCTACAACCCCGACAAGCCGCTCATCGAGGACCTGTCGCTGAAGGTCGAGCCGGGGCACACGGTCGCCATCGTCGGCCCCACGGGTGCCGGCAAGACGACCCTGGTGAACCTGCTGATGCGGTTCTACGACGTCACCGGCGGGCGCATCACCCTCGACGGCGTCGACATCGCGCGGATGTCCCGGGACGAACTGCGGGCCGGGATCGGCATGGTGCTCCAGGACACCTGGCTGTTCGGCGGCACGATCGCGGAGAACATCGCGTACGGGACGTCGAGGGAGGTCACCCGCGGGGAGATCGAGGAGGCGGCCCGGGCGGCGCACGCGGACCGGTTCGTGCGGACGCTGCCGGACGGGTACGACACGGTGATCGACGACGAGGGGACCGGGGTCAGCGCGGGTGAGAAGCAGCTGATCACCATCGCGCGGGCGTTCCTGTCCGACCCGGTGATCCTGGTGCTGGACGAGGCGACGAGCTCGGTCGACACCCGTACCGAGGTCCTCATTCAGAAGGCCATGGCGAAACTCGCCCACGGCCGGACGTCGTTCGTCATCGCGCACCGGTTGTCGACGATCCGGGACGCGGACGCGATCCTGGTGATGGAGAACGGGGCGATCGTCGAGCAGGGCACGCACGAGGAGCTGCTCGCGGCGGGTGGGGCGTATGCGCGGCTGTATCAGGCGCAGTTCGCGCAGGCGGTGGCCGAAGTGGACTGAGTCGCGTCCGGGGGTGCCGGGTGGGGTCGTGGGGCGGCTGTGGGTCCGGTGGGGGCTGGTCGCGCAGTTCCCCGCGCCCCTTCAGGGACGTGCAGTCGGCGCCCCTTCAGGGGCGCGGGGAACTGCGCGATCCGCCCCCACCGGCCCGCAGACCGCATCAGTCCAGATAACCCCTCAGCTGGTCCGCGAAGGCGTGGTCCCGCAGTTTGTTCAGAGTCTTCGACTCGATCTGGCGTATCCGTTCCCGCGTCACACCGAAGATCCTGCCTATCTCCTCCAGCGTGCGGGGGCGGCCGTCCGCCAGGCCGTAGCGGAGTTGGACCACCTTCCGCTCCCGCTCCCCCAGCGTCGACAGGACCGCCTCCAGGTGCTCCCTGAGCAGCAGGAACGCCGCCGACTCCACCGGAGACGTCGCGTCGCCGTCCTCGATCAGGTCGCCCAGGGCGACGTCGTCCTCCTCGCCCACGGGCGCGTGCAGCGACACCGGCTCCTGGGCGAGGCGCAGCACCTCGCTGACCCGCTCCGGCGGCAGCTCCAGGTGGGCCGCGACCTCCTCGGGCGTCGGCTCGTAGCCGCGCTCCTGGAGCATGCGGCGCTGGACGCGGACGACGCGGTTGATGAGCTCCACGACATGGACCGGGACCCTTATCGTGCGGGCCTGGTCGGCCAGGGCGCGGGACATGGCCTGCCGGATCCACCAGGTCGCGTACGTGGAGAACTTGTAGCCGCGGGCGTAGTCGAACTTCTCGACCGCCCTGATCAGGCCGAGGTTGCCCTCCTGGACGAGGTCGAGCATCGTCAGGCCGCGGCCGACGTACCGTTTGGCGACCGACACGACCAGGCGCAGATTCGCCTCGATCAGGCGGCGCTTGGCCATGCGGCCCATGACGACGAGCCGGTCCAGGTCCACCGCGAGCTGGCTGTCCAGGTCGGGGGTGCGCCGCAGCTTCTCCTCCGCGAACAGGCCGGCCTCGACACGGCGGGCGAGTTCGACCTCCTCGGCGGCGGTCAGCAGGGGGATGCGGCCGATCTCCCGCAGGTACTGGCGGAACAGGTCCGAGGAGGGGCTGCCGGAGTCGGTGCGGGCCGGGGCCGGTACGACGACCTCGGCGGGCTCGGCCGCCTCCACGGCCTCGGCGGGCGGCTCCTCCGGCTCCGGTTCCGACTCGGGGTGGTGCGCGGCGCGGCTCTGCGCCGGGACCGCGGACAGGGCGTCGGCCTCCGCGTCCGGCGCGGTGCCGTCGGCGCCGGGCGCGGCACCGGCGTCGGTCTGGGTGAGGGTCTGGGTCTGCACGGGGGCGACCTCCAGGATGATCGCTGCCAAGGGGTACGGCAGCGGCACTTCGGGAGCGGAATCGGCCTCGCCGCTTTCCGTCCCGTACGCGATGAGCGGAACCGCGGGGGTCTGGGACCCGTCGGTGACGGATCGGCCGCGCTCCGAGGACTCAGGCACCGGAACCCAGTGTGGGGTAAGACACATCGTCGCCACGAGGGGCGTGCGATGACTTTTTGCTTCCGGTCCGTGACCGCGCGGTGACCTCAGAGCGCGGCGGCGCCGTGCTCCCGGAGGGTCTGGTCGTACTGCTGGAGGACCCACAGTTCGTTCTGCACGGCGGCGAGCTCGGCCGGGTCGCCGTGGGTGCCGAGGCGGGTGAGCCGGCCCGTGATGTCGCGGATACGGCGCTCGACGGCCCGGCGGCGGACCGTCACCAACTGGGCGCCCGCGTACACCTCGTCGGCGCCCTTCACGCCCTTGTGCAGCATGATCGCCTCGACGGCCAGCTCCGTGACCATCGCGCGGACCGCGTCGTCCGGGGCGGCCTCGCGGACCCTGACCAGGTAGTCCTGGGGGTCGGCGACGCCCGGTTCGGCGCCGCCCGCGTCATGGATGGCCTGGCGGACGGCGGCGTAGGGCGGGGCGGTGAACTCGTCCACGCCGTACGCGTCGAAGGCCGGGGAGACCAACTCGGGGCGCTGGAGGGCGAGTTTGAGGAGCTCCCGCTCGGTGGCGAAGACCGGGTTGCGGAGGTTGAGGGCCGGGCCGCCAGGGGCGGCGCTCTGGGGCGGGCCGGCGTACTGCCGCTGCGGGTGGTGCCGCTCCGGGGCGGGGCCCTGGCCGCCGCGGTCGCGGGCCCAGCGGGCCAGCTGGGCCACGCGCTTGACCACGAACTGGGTGTCGAGGATGCCGAGCATGCCGGCGAGCTGGACGGCCACCTCGTGCTGGGCGCCGCTGTTCTTGATGCGGGCGACGATCGGGGCGGCCTCGTCCAGCGCGGACGCGCGGCCCGCCGGGGTGTCGAGGTCGTAGCGGCTCACGATCTGGCGGAGCGCGAACTCGAAGAGTGGGGTGCGGGGTTCGACGAGGTCGGCGACGGCCTCGTCGCCCTTGGCGAGGCGCAGGTCGCAGGGGTCCATGCCGTCCGGGGCGATGGCGATGTACGTCTCGGCGGCGAACTTCTGGTCGTCCTCGAAGGCGCGCAGGGCCGCCTTCTGGCCGGCGGCGTCGCCGTCGAAGGTGAAGATGACCCGGGCCGAGCCGTTGTCCATGAGCAGCCGGCGCAGGATCTTGATGTGGTCGCCGCCGAAGGCGGTGCCGCAGGTGGCGATGGCGGTCGTCACACCGGCGAGGTGGCAGGCCATGACGTCCGTGTAGCCCTCGACGACGACCGCGCGGGACGCCTTGGCGATGTCCTTCTTCGCCAGGTCGATGCCGTAGAGGACCTGGGACTTCTTGTAGATCGCCGTCTCGGGCGTGTTCAGGTACTTCGGGCCGTTGTCCGCCTCGTAGAGCTTGCGGGCGCCGAAGCCGACGACGTCGCCGCCGATGTCGCGGATGGGCCACATCAGCCGGCCGCGGAAGCGGTCGATGGGGCCGCGGCGGCCCTCCTGGGAGAGGCCGGAGAGGACCAGCTCCTTGTCGGTGAAGCCCTTGCCGCGCAGGAAGCGCGTGAGGTGGTCCCAGCCCTGGGGGCTGTAGCCGACGGAGAAGTGCTGGGCGGCGGCCTGGTCGAAGCCGCGCTCGGCGAGGAACTGGCGGCCGGTGTCGGCCTCCGGGCTGGTCGCGAGCTGCTCCGCGTACCACTCGGCGGCGATCTTGTGGGCCTCGACCAGGCGGATCCGCTCGCCGCGCTGGTGGGAGGGGTTGTAGCCGCCCTCCTCGTAGCGCAGGGTGATGCCCGCCTGGCCGGCCAGGCGCTCGACCGCCTCCGAGAAGGTGAGGTGGTCGATCTTCATCACGAACGTGATGGTGTCGCCGCCCTCCTGGCAGCCGAAGCAGTGGAAGAACCCCTTGCTCGGGCTGACCTGGAAGGACGGCGACTTCTCGTCGTGGAAGGGGCAGAGACCCTTGAGGTTCCCGCCGCCCGCGTTGCGCAGCTGGAGGTACTCGGACACCACGGCGTCGATCGGGACCGCGTCCCGTACCGCCTTCACGTCCTCGTCGTTGATCCGTCCTGCCACGAGGTGAGTCTACGGGGCCGAACTGACACTCCTGACAGCCCCGGCGGCTATGGGACGAGGTCGTCCAGCGGGACGCGCGGGTCCGCCAGGGACTCCGTGTTCACCCTCGCCTTGGAGCGGATCAGGCGCTGGATCTTGTCCGTGACGTCCCATACGTTCACGTTCATCCCGGCCAGCACCCGGCCGTCCTTCACCCAGAACGCGATGAACTCGCGCTTCCCGGCGTCCCCGCGGATCACCACCTGGTCGTAAGCGCCCGCGGGCGCCCAGCCGGAGTACTCCATGCCCAGGTCGTACTGGTCGGAGAAGAAGTACGGCACCCGGTCGTACGTCACCTCGCGGCCCAGCATGGAGCGCGCGGCCGCCGGGCCGCCGTTGAGCGCGTTGGCCCAGTGCTCGACGCGCACCCGCGTGCCGAACAGGGGATGCGGGAAGGAGACCACGTCGCCGGCCGCGTAGACGTCCGGGTCGGAGGTGCGCAGCCGCTCGTCGACGACGATGCCGCCGCCGTGGGCCCGGTCGGCGATCTCCAGGCCGGCCGCTTCCGCCAGGTGCGTGCGCGGGGCCGCGCCGATCGCCGCGAGCACGTCGTGCGCCGGGTGCTCCTCGCCGTCGTCCGTGCGGGCCGCGAGGACCATGCCGTCCTGGCCGACGATCTCCGTCAGCCGCCTGCCGAAGTGGAAGCGCACGCCGTGCTCGCGGTGCAGCTCGGCGAAGAGGCCGCCGAGCTCCGGGCCCAGCACGCCGTGCAGCGGGGTCGGCCCGTGTTCGACGACCGTGACCTCCGCGCCGTACTCGCGGGCCGCCGCCGCGACCTCCAGGCCGATCCAGCCGGCTCCGGCGATGACGAGGTGGCCGTTGTCCCGGCCGAGGTTGGTCAGGACGTGTTTGAGGCGCTCGGCGTGGGCGAGGCGGCGCAGGTGGTGCACGCCGGCCAGGTCCGTGCCCGGGATGTCCAGGCGGCGGGGCTCGGCGCCGGTGGCCAGGAGCAGCTTGTCGTAGCGGACGACGGTGCCGTCCTCGCCGAAGCGGACCGTCTTCGCCGTACGGTCGATCGCGTCGACGGTCTGGCCGAGGTGCAGCTCGATGTCGTGGGCCGCGTACCAGGCGGGTTCGTGCACGAAGACGCTGTCGCGTTCCTCCTTGCCGAGGAGGTAGCCCTTGGACAGGGGCGGGCGCTCGTAGGGGTGGTCGCGTTCGTCGCAGATCAGTATCACGCGGCCGGTGAAGCCCTCCGCACGGAGCGTCTCGGCCGCCTTCGCGCCGGCCAGTCCGCCTCCGACGATGACGAATGTCTGATCCGCGTCGACCACTTGATGCCTCCTCGTCAGGATGTCGCCACTTGCGAGCGTCCCGCACGGAGCGTGATGCGGGAAGAGGGAGTGACCCGATCAGGCCACGGAGGGTCACATTCGGGGGTGCTCGCGTCCCGCCCGTCGCGTCAGTCTCATCCCTGCCCCGTCAGACGGGCGTGAAGCGAACGGGCGGACGTGTCGGTGAGGGAGGCGATCTGGTCCACGATCACCCGCTTGCGCGCCCTGTCGTCCGCCGCCCGGTCGAACAGGGCGCGGAACTGCGGGTCCAGGCCGTCCGGGGCGCGGGCGGTGAGCGCCTCGGCCAGTTCGGCGACGACGATCCGCTGGTCGGCGCGCAGCCGCTCCTGCTCGGCGCGCTGCATGACGTAGAGGTCGGCGACGGCCTTGAGGACCGCGCACTCCATCCGGGTCTCGCGCGGGACGACGAGCTCGGCGGCGTACCGGGTGAGCCGCCCGGCCCCGTAGGCGGTGCGGGTGGCGGTCTCGGCGGCCAGGCAGAAGCGGCCGATGAGCTGGCTGGTGGCGTCCTTGAGGCGGGCCTGGGCGACGGCGGTGCCGTCGTAGCCGTGCGGCCACCACTCCTGGGCGAGGAGCCGGTCCAGGGCCTCGGCGAGCTCGGCGGGGTCGGTGTCGGCGGGCACGTACCGGCCCCGGGCCACCCGGAAGACGTCCCGGCGTTCGGGGTCGGCCTGGAGGCAGTTCGGGTCGATGTGGCCGGCGTGCAGGCCGTCCTCCACGTCGTGCACGGAGTAGGCGACGTCGTCGGACCAGTCCATGACCTGCGCCTCGAAGCAGGTGCGGGTGCCGGGGGCGTCCTTGCGGAGCCAGTCGAAGACCGGGCGGTCGTCCTCGTAGACGCCGAACTTGTGCGACGCCGGGTCGGTGGGGTGGGCGCCGCGGGGCCAGGGGTACTTGGTGGCGGCGTCGAGGGCGGCGCGGGTGAGGTTGAGGCCGACGGAGCCGTCCGGGGTGAATCGTTTGGGCTCGATGCGGGTGAGGAGCCTGAGGGACTGGGCGTTGCCCTCGAAGCCGCCGCAGTCCGCCGCGAACTCGTTGAGGGCCTGTTCGCCGTTGTGGCCGAAGGGTGGGTGGCCGAGGTCGTGGGAGAGGCAGGCGGCTTCGACGAGGTCGGGGTCGCAGCCGAGGGCCGCGCCCAGTTCGCGGCCGACCTGGGCGCATTCGAGGGAGTGGGTGAGGCGGGTGCGGGGGCTGGCGTCCCAGGCGGGGCCCATGGTGCCGGGCGTCACCACTTGGGTTTTGCCGGCGAGTCTTCTGAGGGCGGCGCTGTGCAGGACCCGGGCCCGGTCGCGTTGGAAGGCGGTGCGGCCGGGGCGTTTGTCGGGTTCCGGGGCCCAGCGGTCGACTGACGTCGGGTCGTAGGCCGTGGGGTCTGGTGCGGTGCCGTCCATGTGTCGACAGTACGGGCAGGGGTGTGCTGTACGCCGTCGCGTGTGCCGGGTTCGGTGGTGTGGCGTGTGCGGGCACGTGGTGGCTTGTCGCGCGGTTCCCCGCGCCCTTCAGGCCTCAGGCTGAAGCCAGTTCCCGGACCGCGGGCGACGTCGTCAAGGCCTCCTCGTAGCGGTGGAGGACGAGGTCGGCCATGGCGGGGTGGGTGCCGAGGGGGGCGGACGCTGTCCAGGGGGCCTTCTGGGTGGACTCCGTGGCGAAGCGGCCGGGGGCCGTGAAGTAGGAGGCGAGGGCTATGTGACGGCGGCCCCGGGCGAGGAGGGTGCGGACGGCGGTGTCGACCGTCGGGGTCGCGGCGGCGGCGTAGGCCGGGAGGACGGGGACGCCGAGGCGGGCCGCGAGGAGGTGGGCCGTGCGGGCGGTGTCCTTCTTCGCGTCCGGGTCGCGGGAGCCGGCCGCGGCGAGGACCACCGCGCTGGTGCGTCGGGGTGTCTTGCCCCAGCCGGCCTCCGTCAGGCGGGCCTGGAGGGCGTCGACGAGGAGGGGGTGGGGGCCGAGGGGGGCCGCCAGGTGGGTGCGGGCCCGGGAGGCCGCGGCCATCTCGGGGATGTCCTGCTTGACGTGGTAGCCGCGGCTGAGGAGCAGGGGGACGAGGACCGCCTCCGTGTCGCCCAGGGCGGCGAGCGTGTCGGGGAGCAGCGGGGCGTTGAGTTCGATGTGGCCCAGGTGCACCGGCACGTCGGGGCGCAGGGCGCGGACCCGGTCGAGGAGTGCGCTCACGGTGCTCAGCGCGCGGGGGTCGCGGCTGCCGTGCGCCACGACCACGAGGGCGGGCGCGGCGGGGCGGCGCGGGGCGGGCGTCGGGACGAGGCTGAGCTGACTGGGCATGCACCGATGGTGGCGGTGGCGCGTTGCCTTCCCGTTGCGTGGGCGTCACGGGTGTTTTCCAGCGGTTCACCCTGTGGGGCAGGGCCGTGTGAGGTGCTGTGACCTGCGGTTTCCGGGAAGCGAGTGAAGCTGGTCACGCGGCTGCGGATGAACCGGGCGGCCCGGGAGGACGTCCCTGACTGTCGAGGGGCCGACCTGGGGAGGGACCGTCCGATGCGTTCCGTGACGTTGCGCAGACCGCGGCTGCCGCGCACCCGGCGGGGGCAGCGGAGGCTGGTGCAGGCCGTGATGGCCGGGTGCGTGCTCGCGCTGCTCCCGGCGACGTGGATGTACACCGTGACGGGTGACCGGCTGCGTACGACGGCGGATGTGCCGCGTACCGATGTGGCCGTGGTGTTCGGCGCCGGGCTGTGGGACGGCGAGCCCTCGCCGTACCTCGCGCACCGGCTGGACGCGGCGGCGAAGCTGTACCGGCAGGGGCGGGTGGAGGTGGTGCTCGTCACCGGGGACAACAGCCGCGAGGACTACGACGAGCCCGACGCGATGCGCGGGTATCTGACCCGGCACGGGGTGCCCGACGGGCGGATCGTCAGCGACTACGCGGGGTTCGACACCTGGGACTCGTGCGTGCGCGCGAAGAGGATCTTCGGGGTGGACGAGGCCGTGCTGATCAGCCAGGGCTTCCACATCCGGCGGGCGGTGGCGCTGTGCGAGGCGGCGGGGGTCGCGTCGTACGGGGTCGGGGTGGACGCCGTGCACGACGTGACCTGGTACTACGGGGGCACGCGGGAGATCTTCGCCGCCGGGAAGGCCGCACTGGATGCGGCGTTCCGGCCGGACCCGCGGTTCCTCGGGCCGCGGGAGCCGGGTGTGGAGAGGGCCTTGGCGTGGGCCGAAGACCCTCTGCGCCAGCCGGGCGGCCGTCGGCGTCCGTGAGAGCGGGGCGGCGCT